>CAYRHY010000026.1:0-3773 GCA_964424235.1 uncultured Candidatus Saccharibacteria bacterium | reverse complement strand
GTACGGCGACGCTCATAGACTGCGCGGCGCTGTTTATCGAGGATATTGTCATACTCCAGCACGTGTTTACGTGCGTCAAAGTTAAAGCCTTCAATCTTGGTCTGCGCACTTTCAAGCGCTCGGCTCACCAACTTATTTTGAATCGGTTCGTCTTCAGGAATACCAAAGCGACCCATGAGGTTTTTCAGAGAGTCTGGTGCAAACACCCGCATGAGCGTATCCTCAAGAGACACGTAGAATTGTGTTTCGCCTGGGTCGCCTTGGCGACCCGAGCGTCCGCGCAACTGATTGTCGATGCGACGTGCCTCATGCCGCTCAGTGCCGATCACGTACAGTCCTCCGAGCTCTTTAATTTCTTGCGCTTCTTCTGGTGTTGCCAAAGGGCCGCCCAGTTTAATGTCGACACCTCGACCCGCCATGTTAGTCGCGACGGTGACCATACCCTTCTTGCCCGCTTCGGCGACGATTTCACCTTCGCGCTCGTGGTTTTTTGCATTGAGGATTTCATGTGGGATACCTTCCTGGCGCAGATATGCCGAAAGAAGTTCGTTTTTTTCAATTGAGACGGTACCTACTAAGACTGGCTGCCCTTTCATGTTAAGCTCTTTCACTTTGCGTGCGAGCGCTTTAAACTTCCCTACCTCCGATTGGAAGATAAGGTCGTGGTTATCGATGCGCACCACACTGCGATTCGTTGGGATTTCAACCACATCAAGCGCATACACCTTATAAAACTCTTCCGCAGAGGTTTTTGCGGTACCCGTCATACCTGAGAGCTTTTCATAGAGACGGAAATAGTTTTGGTACGTGATTGAGGCGAATGTGCGCGACTCTTTTTGTACCACCACGCCCTCTTTGGCTTCTACCGCCTGGTGCAAACCCTCAGACCATCGGCGACCCGGCTGCAAACGGCCCGTGAATTCGTCGACGATAATAACTTCACCACCACGCACCACATATTCTTTATCTTTTTGAAAAAGCGCTTTGGCACGCACTGCTGTTTCAAGATGGTGTACAAATTTGATACCCCGCTCAGTATAGATATTTTCAACGCCTAACAACTTCTCTGCTTTTTCGATACCCGCATCAGTCATTTGGATCGCCTTTTGCTTTTCATCCACTGTAAAATCCTCGTCGCGGTGCATAGAGGAAGCGATAGTGGCAAACTTGCGATATAAATCTTCAGACTCCTGTGCAGGTGCAGAGATAATGAGTGGCGTACGAGCCTCATCTATGAGAATTGAATCCACTTCGTCCACAATCGCATAGTAGTAGCCACGCTGGCGTAGTTCATCGGGACGGTAGCTTATGTTGTCGCGCAGGTAATCAAAACCGAATTCAGAATTTGTCCCGTACGTAATATCTGCCTCATATGCACGTCTGCGGGTACACGGGCGCAAAAATTCATGAAAGACACGGAAGCTTCCTTCCTCATCACGCACCGCGTCCACTTCTGTGTGGGTAGGATCGTACAAGAATGACGATTCGTGGTTGATAATGCCAACCACCATACCGAGTGCGGTGTACACTTGGCCCATCCACACCGCGTCACGACGCGCCAGATAGTCGTTGACAGTCACCACATGCACACCTTTATTCATGAGTGCGTTAAGATACGCTGGCAGCGTAGCCACGAGCGTCTTACCTTCACCGGTTTTCATCTCTGCGATACCACGCTCATGGAGCACCATGCCACCGATCATTTGCACATCGAAATGACGGAGCTTCACGGTGCGTTTCGCAGCCTCGCGCACCGCAGCAAACGCCTCTGGCAGCACCTCAGCGAGCGTCTCGCCAGAGGCCAGACGATTGCGCAGTTTGTGGGTCATAGAGCGCAGAGTCTCGTCTGAAAGAGCCTCCATTTCGGGCTCCAGAGCGTTTATCTGCTCAAGCACCGAAGCGTGCTGGCGCAGTACTTTTGAGGCATCATCGCCCCAGAGTTTCGATAGTCCAAACATGCAAGGATACTACCATAAAATGAGCTTTTTTTCCCGTGGGAAAGGAAAAGCCCCCAGCGCAGGTCTTGCGTGGGGGATTTTCCTTCCGAGAGGATTCTAGCGAAAGACAGATGTCTTTCGAAGAAATCACGCTTTAGCGGCGTGCTTTCTTCTTTGCTGCTTTCTTCTTCTTTGCTGCCATGTTTTTGTAGCGATCACTCGCCAAAATTGGTTGCGCATCGATCGACCTTGTTTACTTTGAGCCCATGGACTCACGAGCAAACACATATCGATGCTCTACACATAAGTATCGAGTATGTTTACTTTAGAAACAATGAAAAAATATTTCTAACTGTGGATATCTTTTCAAAAAAATTTTACGAAATTATTTTTACTTCGTGTGCAATCTCAATACCACACTCTGAAAAAATTTTTTCTCTTACGATGTTTGTAAGTGCGCGCACCGCTCTTGCTGATGTTCCGCGCTGTGCCACAACAACTAACGCTTGCTTTTCAAACAACCGCGCACCATCTTCGCTATGTCCTTTCAGATGGAGTACGTGGTCAATGAGCCAACCAAGTGGAATTTTAACCCCGTCAGTTTCCGGCATAGAAAACTGCGGCATCTGCGGATAGCGCTCATGCAGTTTTTCTGCCTCCTCTTTTGAAACTATAGGGTTTTTAAAGAACGAACCAGCGCTCCCCTCTATAAGAAGATCAGGGAATTTCCCCTCGCGTATATGCAACACCGCTTCTCGAATCGAAAGGAGCGAGGGGTTGACTTGGTCAGCAAACGTTTTTTCCAGATCAGCATACGAAAGCTCCGGTTTTGCCTCGTGCGAAAGAGCGTATGCGGCACGCACAACAATATACGTGCCGGCATCGTGTGTAAAAATACTTTCGCGGTAGCCAAATTGGCACTGGGTATTTTCTATACACTCAATAATATTATTTTTTGTGTTCAGCACCTCAACCCATTGGAGTGTCTGGCTTTGCACTTGGCCATATGCGCCGATATTCCCCACCACGGCGCCTCCCACAGTGCCCGGGATACCAGAGAGGTTTTCGATTCCCCATAGCTCTTTATCAACAACTTCAGATACCAACCCGTCCCACGACTCTCCTGCACCAACAATAACCGTCGTATGCGACCCCGCCACCTCATACTGTATCCCTTCTATCGCTATATGTATGACTACACCACCAAAACCGCGGTCATCGATAAGCACGTTCGAGCCGCCACCCAGTACAAAAACCGGCAATTGTTTTTCATCTGCAAATCGAAGTCCCTCACGCAGTTCATCAAGCGAGGTGGCCCATACAAAATACCGAGCAGGACCTCCTATTCCAAACGTAGTGAGTGTAGCAAGCGGGACATGCTCTTCTATATGCATACCAAGAGTATACGTCTCTCTGGTAAAACGAAAACCCTCCGCTTACAGCGGAGGGTTTTCGTACCTACGTGCTCAATTGGCACAGAAGTAGTTAGAACATCGTAACTTTTGTAGTAGCTACTGCAGAACTTGCGTTAGTACCTGCCATAGGTGCGCAGCTTAGCTCAAACGTTGTCGCCTGCTGAATATTGTTTACCGTGAGGTACACAATACCCGAAAATTGCGAAGCAAACGCAGTTGAGGTATCCAGGAATCTCGATCCTGATGCTGTGGTTGCCTTAACAGTACAGCCCGAGGTGGTCTTCGCTAACCATGTCAACATGGTCAGATTTCCTGGGTCAAGCGTGATCGGCGAGGCGTAGAAGAAGCTTATGGTTGGCGCCGGACCACTTGATTGAGTGGGTGTTGGTGTTGGTGTTGGTGTTGGCGTAGGAGTAGGCGT
>CAYRHY010000025.1:0-4573 GCA_964424235.1 uncultured Candidatus Saccharibacteria bacterium | reverse complement strand
ATCCGCGCATACCAAGAAAAGACTATTCAATAAGAAGCGCCCTGCATCGGCGGGGCGCAAGTAATTAAGACTCGGTACTATTTTGTGCTGTGTCGGGCTTCATGAGCTCACGAAGCTCTTGAATAGTAACGTATCCCAAGACCCAAAGAACTCCTTGCACAAAGCACAACCAGCGCATTGCTTTGTCAGCGCGACTTGTTGCAACAAATTCAGGGATTTGCTCAAGGAGCCAGAGCGAATGTTGCAGGGCTTGCGACTTCTGAGGTCTGGCGAGTCTTTCGTGAGCGCGCTGGGCTGATATGTTTTGTGCAGATAAAAACAAGCGATGGGTGAGTGTTGCAGAAAGGATTTTTGCAGCTTCCATTGGTACTTCTCCTGTGTGGTGAAGTGTTGAGAGTAGATAGCTCTGTAACGATAGCAAACCTACGAAGCGCTGGCGATTCTATTATGCACATTTGCGTCGCTTAGCATTTTGTGGTTTTATATTTTTGGATGAACTTTGCTTTGGGGGAAGCTGTACTGTGGGTAAAAGCCTGAGTGAGCTTGTGGAGGAAATACCCTATGGCTACAAAAAACGACGGAAACGCTACAGATTTCTCGAGCCGATTAAAGTCGGTAAGGTGATATGGGTCACCCTGTTAGTCCGAAAAAAGAAACGATGGCGATTTATCGCAGGGTCACATGCAAAATTGCGCGCAATGTTACAAGGGGTACCCGAGCCGATTTTTTCGGTAATTGATCCGGAGACTCTTGAGCGAGTCATCGATGAGTCGAGACGAAGAGGAAAAATTCCTCAACCGACCACACGACGAAAGTTGAAGGAGGTAGCATGAACGAAACGCGCACGATAGGCAACTTCGAATTCCTATTCGCTGGACTCGTCCAAGTTCAAGGCTTTTATGCGTTAGACATCCGGTGGCGTCGGGTTGGACACATGCCCTGGTTATATCCATCTCACGCCGGAAAGCTTTTTGCTGGTGAGGTGTTGATGCGTTGCAAAAGAAGTGACTTGTTGGGGCTTTGTTTTTTGATCGGCCCTAATAAGGCTTCAACGGATTGGGCGACATACGTTGAGCCGCCGCTACACTAACTCGAAATCAAGCGTGCGGGCCGCAAGGTCCGCCGCTACCAACTTGAAGTTCACCTTGTCGCCCAGGGTGAACTTTTTCTTTGTGCGCTCGCCCACGAGTGCGTAGGCTTTCGCATTGTAGTTATAATAATCGTCGCCGATGGTGCGCACGCGCACGAGGCCTTCAGCCGCGCTTTCTTTTTCTTCGACATATAGCCCCCAGTCGGTCACGCCTGAGATGACCCCCTCAAACGTTTGGCCCACCTTGCCTGCCATAAACTCTACCTGCTTGTAGCGGATGGAGTCGCGCTCAGCATCGACCGCCTTGGCCTCTTGCAGAGACGCGTTGATGCACAGGCGTTCGAGATTATCAAACTCGCGCTTTCCAAGCGGCTTCCCGTGTAGGTGTGAAGCCAAGATGCGATGTACGAGCATGTCGGGATAGCGGCGAATAGGTGAGGTGAAGTGGGTGTAGTACTCAAACGCCAAGCCAAAGTGCCCAATATTTTTTGTTGAGTAAATTGCTTTTGCCATCGAGCGCAGTGTGGCGGTGCGAATGAGATGCTCTTCGGGCGTGCCCTCAATTTGTTTTAAAAGGTTTGAAATATCGCGCGCAGCGTATTTATTTTTTTTGCTCTTACTGAAGTCATAGCCCACCGCGCGCACGAAGGTCGAGAGCTCTTCGATGCGGTCGGCCTTGGGCTCGTCGTGGATGCGATAGAGGAAGACGAGATTTTTTTCAGGTACCTTTTGGGCGAGCTCTGACACATAGCGCGCCACCTCGCGGTTCGCGAGGAGCATGAACTCTTCGATAAGAAGGTTGGTCTCGATGCGCTCTTTGCGCACCACGCGCAGCGGGCGACCTTCGTCGTCGAGTTCGAACTTTACTTCGTTATCGCCAAAGTCGATGGCGCCCTCCTTTTCGCGATGCTTGCGCAAGATGCGCGCGAGGTCACGCAAAATGATTAATTCGCGAGTATAGCTAGAGCCCTCGGGCCTAGCTACTCGCGCGCTTGAGCCTGAACTCGGCGCGCTCGAGCTAGGACCCTCGGACTCATCGAGAATCGCTTGGGCCTCTTCGTAGGTAAATCGCTTATTGGAGTTAATGACTGTGCGCTCAAAGCGGCGCTCTAACACTTCGCCGCGATTATTCATCTTGAAGATAGCAGCAAACGCGAGCCTATCCTCACCCTCTTTGAGTGAACAGACATTGCCCGAAAGTTCGTGGGGGAGCATGGGGATGGTCGCGTCGACGAGGTAGACGCTGGTGCCACGATTTTGCGCCTCCTCCTCAAGCTTGCTGCCTGGGCGGACGAAAAAAGTAACGTCTGCGATGTGGACGCCAATTTCAAATTCATTATTTCCCAATTCACGCACAGAAAGTGCGTCGTCAAAATCTTTTGCGGTGAGCGGGTCGATAGTAAAAGTGGTGACATCTCGAAAATCACTACGATTTTTCAATTCTTGCTGAATGGTCTCAGCATGCTTCGCTTCAATCTCCTTCGCTTCACGCGCAACTTCGGGTGAAAACTCGGTGCGAAAGCCGTGTTCAAGCACGATAGCGTTCATCTCGGTACGGTGCTCGCCGGCGGCGCCGATAATTTCGATGATGTCACCTTGAGGGTCGCCCACACCATCCCACGTATGCATGGTAATGAGTACTTTGGTGCCGGTAGCGAGCTTGGGGAAATTCGTAATGGTTTTAGCTGAGAGGGCGATAGGGCGGTAGAGGCGCACATCGTCGGCGATAGCGACCCACTGGTCTTTCAGTAGTTTGAGGGTTGCGACAAACTCGGTGCGAGCACGTTCATTAACCGAAACGACTTTACCTTTTGGACGGGGGAAGAGACCTACTAACTCGACAGAGACAACATCGCCGTTAAGTGCGCCGCGCAAATGCTCGGGTTGAATTTCAATGTCGTTCTTTTCTTCCTTCTTGCTCGAAGTGTTGGCGGAGTTGGGGCGTGAGGTTTCAAAGGGTAAGTACCCCACGCCTTTGCGCGTGATTTGGATAACACCGGAGATCAACTTTTTCTCGGGCTGTGTAGACTGGGCACTTCTGCGAGGAGTCATTAGCGTCACCAATATACCACAAATCTACAGATGCGCAATTGCCAACACTATGGTATTGTGGCGTTTGGAACATTTCGTTGGGGGTTAGCATGAACGATCATACGACCACTATTGTCCGCAGAGGCGTAGAAATAAGTCAGGCGAGAGTGGTGCTTGATGCCTGGAGCACTGCGGCGGAACAAAGGAGTATTAAGCTTCTCAAAGCGTTTTCTGATCTCCAGAGTCTGACTACTCTTCACGAAGCTCATTTGGTCGTGCAAGAATCAGTAACGCGATTTGTCGGAGCGCTTTGTCGACTGGCCGGAGACGACCATTTTTTAGAAGGCGGCGCCCGACTGTATCTGCACAAGAACGAAGGAGGAGAGGCAACTGGCCGATGGGTAGGTAAGCATCATAAGGACTTTATCTTAAAGGACCTTCTCGTGGTCACGGCCAGAGAGTGTTTCTGGGGTTTTTCGCCGGAGCTTCAGGATTTGTTTGCTACAGTTATGATCACGCTGGTTTTCGGCAAGCAGCTGAACCTCAGCCCGCTCGAGGCGCTCCTGGTCGAACCGAATCGGAACGTCCTTGCCTTTATGTACAAAACCCAACCACTAGAAGAGTGGTAGGAATTAGACCGCCAGCTGGCCCTTAGGGGCTCGCTGGCGGTATTTTGTTTGACCAAAGGTCGCTCATCTGCTAGAGTATTGGCACCTCTCAGGAGGTCCGCCCAACGGCGGATTTTAAGATACACACATGATAACCATCCGACTCCAACGCCGCGGCCGCAAAAATGACCCGTCTTTTCGCGTGATCGTTGTAGACTCTACCAAGAAGCCTAAGACCGGTAACTACCTTGAAATGGTGGGCTCCTATGACCCGCGTATTGACCGCATCGAGCTTAAAGATGAGCGTATCAAGGAGTGGATGAAAAATGGTGCCACTGTCTCAGACACGGTCCACAACCTCCTCGTCACTAAAAAAGTAATCACTGGCAAGAAGATCAACGTTTTGCCGAAGAAAACGGCACCTGTGAAGGAAGCTCCTGTAGCAGTAGCAGAGGCTCCAGTTGAAGCTGCGGCAGAGATTGAAGTGCAAGGGGAGAACTCGGTTGCGACTGAAGAGGCAGCAGAGTAAACTATTTGTATACTCATAACAACTAATATTCAGCTATGGCAGAGAGAGATCAGGAATTTTTGGAGTTCGTAGTAAAGGGACTTGTTGATCACCCTGAAGAGGTGAAGATTGGTCGTACCGTCGACGAGATGGGGGTCCTCCTCACGCTCGACCTCAACCCAGAGGACATGGGTAAGGTCATCGGCCGCTCCGGCAACACCGCCAAGGCTATCCGCACGCTCCTGCGCGTTGTTGGCATGAAGCACAATGCACGCGTTAACCTCAAAATTAACGAGCCAGCAGGTGGCCGCGTTGCAAGCTCAGAGACCGGTTGGG
>CAYRHY010000024.1:0-8007 GCA_964424235.1 uncultured Candidatus Saccharibacteria bacterium | reverse complement strand
CAACCTTGAGCATGCGACCACCGAAGTCCTTGCCATTCCACATAGCAATTGCACTCTCGGCTGCTGCCTCATCGGCCATCTCGACGAAGCCAAAACCACGAGATTCGCGGGTCTCACGATCAGTAACGATCGATGCTGAGACAACTTCGCCAGCCTTGGCAAACGCGTCGTGGAGTTCCTCCTTCGTCGTCTTCCAAGGGATGCCGCCTATGAACAATTTCTGTACCATAAGTCTACCAAATACAACTAAATAGGGCTAAAAGCCCTGTTTGTTCCGTAAGGCGACCTCCCCGAAGACGCGAACGAGCGCACATGGAGAACTTACTGCGAACACCCCAAAGATAACACACCAGTGCCTAAATACAAGATGAGGACGTTACTATTGTAAAAGTCGTGCAAAGACCACGAGCCGATGATCATATGATTTAGCACGCGGATCCCAGTCCCCAGCACAGGTGATGAGCACCACCCGGGCGGGGCCGCTGGTTGTAAAAATAGTATCAAGCGGTGCTGCGTTGGTCGGATAATCTTCAATATCCGTCACGGCAAAGCGAAGAGTCTTCCCTGAGGCATCCGTCACAGTGACCACATCGCCAAGTGCGATACTATCGAGATGTTCAAAGACACCAGCTTTGGTCAGAGCATTATTCACATGCCCCGCGAACACTGCACTACCAGCACCACCCGGCTCGCTCCCTTCCTTGTACCACCCTATGGTAGTAAATGAGGTTGGCGTCGCCATCGAACCATCTGCCTTCTTCCCTACCTGCTCAACTGTGGACGATATACCGATTGATTGAATAGTGAGTTGTACTGGCACAATACCGACAGTAGACGTAGCAAACGCAGGAGTTTGGCTACGATTAAGCTCCACAACCGCAGGTCCTAATGCAGCGAGCGCGGCACGATCACCAAAGGCGGTGTGTGCCACTCGCGACAGAAGATCTGCCGCGCCAAAAAGTACGACAAAAGTCCCTATCGCGCCAAAAAAAAGCCGCGCATAAAATTGCTTCTTAATTCGTTGCGAATCCGAACTAGCCGATGGTAGTAACAATTTTTCGGACATACGGGAGGATGAGAAGACCGAGTCCTGAGAGCACCGTTATCACCAGTGCGAACATCGCAGCCGAAAGAGGCGCCGCGCCCGTGTTGGGCAATCGTGGAGCTGCTGTCTGTGCCAAGGTTACGGTTGGAGGAATATCGTTGAGACCTTGGTTGGCATACGCATAGGTAGAGTAGTTACCTGTGTAGTATGGATAGCCGTAGTTGTATGCACCATAGGGCGAGTAGGTATTTTGCGTAATGATGCAAGTCGCCTCCTGGCCGTTTGAAATAGTGCCGTTACAGCCTAATGAATAGTTAGAGGTATACCCGCTCATTGATGAGGCAGCGATAGTATATGAGCCTGCAACACTCACGGTCGTTCCTTGAGCCGAACCTTGAAAGGTCATAGGCGCAGCAAAGCGCGGAGAGACGGTGACGGTAAAATCGCTCGCCTGGCGCGCAGCGCCATAGCCAAAGGTGTTTACTTGCACATAGACATGTACGCGCCCCGGAGTGCAGGGATAGTATCCAAAACCATCACCATAGCTCGTGGTGGAGCAGCCAGCGTATGTTTGAGCATGCACTACTGGCACGAGGACAAGCACTACAAGACCGGCCATAAGGGCAAAAATAAAAGATTTCATAGCGTAACAATACTAGTGGTGGATAAAGCTCTGGTGAATAACGAGCACACTCTACCACTTTTTTTCAATTGTGCAAGATCTAGAAACCTTGTAGTGCACCAACACCCTCAGCAGCAAAAAAGGATGGGAGCATAAATGGGATGATGAGGAGCGGAACAACAATGACCACGAGAGTAATTATCCCTGTCCATAAAAAATACTTACGCAGCTTTTCAACAGAGACATACATAGCATCGATCTTTGCCTCGAGCGCTTGCAACCTCGCTTCTATGTTTTGCTCTTCCATTACCCATTAGTGTACACATTGACAGGCTTGTGGTCTAGCTTTACTGTGCACTATGGAAGATCTCGATTGTCGAGTTCTCATACCAGGGAGGCACAGATGCCGTTTGATGGGCTTACCTATTTGGCACCTACCAACAAACCCTCTTTGTGGGAGCGAGTCGTTGGTTATATAACCGGCATGCCGCCGGTTACCAAACCTCTCCCTACTCACCTGTTCCACCCTACGCCCGCGACGCAGCCGGACGTCTTGACTCTGCAAATGTTGATGATCGGCCGCGCACTGATCGAGGATCGCAAGGACTGGATACAGGGCCGCTACGAAACCCGTGGCGGTCGGCGCTGCGCGGTTGGTGCCCTGCGAGCTGCGGCGCGCAGGTTGAATATCCCAACCACACAAAATGGTGCTCATGCGGTACTGCTCTCGGTCGCCATGGAGCGGGGGTTCAATGACATCGAAAGAATGAATGACAACTCGACCCACCGGCAGGTCCTGCGGGCGTTTGATGACGCTATCACTTTTGCAAACATTCAGAGTGTGCCAGTCTAGCATCGGACAACCTACCTTCATTTGTACCAAAAAGGGCGCACGTTTTTAGAAACGTGCGCCCGATCTTTTTATATGAATATCTATATTTTAGCGCGAAGGAGTTGCCGTGCTTTGGGTTGAACTTGCGGTTGTAGTGGTGCTACCAAGTTTCTTAATACCGTCCATAATTATCTTCGCATCCTTACGTGCAGCGACTAAATCTTTTTGCGCGGCTTGGATATCACTGCGACCGGTCTTGAGTGCCGTAGTGTTTGTCTCCATCTTGGTCTTATCACCGTTATCAGGGGCGAGTGTTGCAGTCACTGTCACCGCGGCCTGCGTCTGTGTGGCCGCATCCTTAAGCTTGTTAGACATGTCGGTGAGTGCTGCGAGAAGATCGCCCACATCCTTCCCCTCACCCTGCAGCTGCTGGAGGCGTGCTTGGAGTTTAGCGCCCATCGCATTCATCATAGCGATGAGTGTCACCTCACGATCTGCTGCTGCTGCGATGCGAGTCTGTGGTAATACGAGTGCAAAAATACGATATGAATCAGTAATTGCTTTCACGTCAGACTTGACCGTCTCAAGGTCAGTACCTGCATCAATTTTCGCTTTTAGTTGATTAAGTGCGGTAATTTGTGTCTGCACATTTGTCGAGAGCGTATTCTTAAAATCTGCAGTGACGCGCTCCATCGCCAACACACGAGTATTAAGCTCGGTGAGCGCAGCAACACGGCGATCAATTTCTTTGTCTGCTTTTTCAATCGCTGCTTTTAGTTTGGCTTGCTGAGCTGCGGTGAGCTTTGCTGGCGCTGTTGAAGAGGCTGCGGTGGTTTCGGCCACGGTAGGCGCTGCGAGCGCGATCACCGGTATGAGCGTGAGCGCGACTGCAGTACTAGCAAGAAGTTTTGAAGTGATATGCATGGTACGTGTAGGAAATGAATTAATAAGCTTGCGTAACTGGCTTGTCAGTAAAGCTCGTATCCAGAGAGGTTGCATCTTTTGTCAGCTCCTGAATTTGAATGTCGATAGCCCCCACATCCTGTAAAAGCGCTGCGTCTGAGGCATCATTCGTTGCACTCATACCTGCGATAGGTTGATCAATTTGCTGCGCAGTGGTGGTCGCTGTTTGTGCCGGTTGCTGTGCGACTGGTTTTTTAGCGCCAAGCGGGATATACCCACCCAGGTAGGCAGCTAACCCTATTCCAGCAATAATAACTACCACAACAAGGACTTTAAGAAGTGTACTCATGAGACGTTTCGTTTATATGTAATCGGTGCTACCAGTATACTCCCGCCCGCACTCGCTATCCACATTACAAAACAGCTACCACACCCGAATCAAGACCGAAAAATCATTGTTTTTCAACTCACAGGTGCCCGGTGCTACAGCAGTAAATCGTGCAGTATAGAGCCCGGTGGGTGCCACCCCAAGATCTTTAGTTAGCGTCACCACCCCTGCGGGCGTACAGTGTAATTTGGCCTCAGGATAATGAGCTTCGTCCAGAAACACGCTAAAGTGTGTACCTATGGTGTACGAAAAAGTTTTACCGCTGTCGTTAGCGGTGAGTGAAAATTGTGTCTTCTCAGCAACCGCATCACTCGTTTGCTGGCGCGACTTGGCGATAGTATCCACACTCGCAAAAACAAGAAGCACGAAAATACCCACGAGTACACCCGCAGTGGTTACTACTGCTTCGGATTTTGTTCGTCTGCGTCGAATGCGAGACATATAGAATTAAGACAAAACCTTTGGCCAGTCTGCGTTGGGCCATCGTCAAATACATGACCAAGATGTGAGCCGCATTGTGTACACACCGCTTCAGTGCGGTGCATGCCATGACTATCATCCGGAACAAGCTTCACCGCTCCCGGCAGCGCCTGGTCAAATGATGGCCAGCCAGTTCCTGATTCAAATTTTGCTCCAGAAGGAAAAAGGGGTTGGCCGCAGGCAGCGCAGCGATACATACCGTCGCGTTTTTCATGTAAAAGCGCTCCTGAAAATGGCGCTTCAGTTCCCTTGTCGCGTAACACAGCATACTGTTCGGGAGTAAGCCGCTCTTGCCACGGATCATTTTGCATCTTTAAAGTATATCATCTCAACCTTCGGCCCTACCCAGGTGGCGGAGCCATCTCCCTCAATAAAAAAGGTGGGGCCTAAGTGCTGCGGAATGCGATGTGTGAGTAAATCTACTACCGCTTTGACCGTTGCAGGCACTTCGCGCAGCGCATTTTGGGAATAATCATCTGTTTGGGCAGACACATCAAGACCAATCGCATCAATACCCATAGATTGCGCGATAAAGAGTGCTCGAGGTAAATGGAAGCGCTGCGACGTCACTATCATCGACGAGACTCCAAAGATCTTTTTTGCACGATACATGCTGCTGTAGGTATCAAACCCCGCATAATCAAGAAACACATCTTGCTCGGGTACCCCCTGCGCGAGCAGATATTTACCCACCGGATAGACCTCGTTGTATTGAAGCGTACTATTGTCGCCACTCACCAAAATCTTTTTTACTACCCCTGCTTTATAGAGCGAGAGCGCGCCCAAGGCGCGCTCTGCTAACACCGGCGAGAGCTCGCCGGTACTCTTGGTGGATGCACCCAAGACCAGCGCGGCATCTTTTTTTGGAAGCGCAGTACTTGGGTGGTACATATCTCCATGAGTAGAGACGATCACATACAACACGGTTAGAAATACGACAGCTGTCGCTCCAAACACCGCTATGAGTACAAGCCTGAGCAGTGCGACACATAGCCGCATAAGTCGTGTGCGCATATAAGGTAAGTCTAGCACCATCGCTCCAGGTTAGCTCCAGTCTGCCTCAGGAATGATCTGCTCTTGCATATGCACGCTAGCAGGGATAACGCACAGCACCTTGCCGGTTATCTTGAAGTTTTCACGTAAAATAATCGGCTTGTACTTAGGGTCTTTTGACTCTGGGTAAAGGATGGTGACTCCGTCGCGGCGCTCGAGGCGCTTTACGGTTACCATGTCGCCCACAATTGCTGCTACGCGGTCGCCATTTTGCACATTGTTAGTGAACTGCACGAGAATATAGTCGCCACTATTAATACCTGCGTCGTTCATAGAATCACCCACTGCCCGCACCGCCACTATCTCGCCTGCCTCTTCGACAATGTGCTTATCGACTTCGATAAATTCATCAGCCTGCTCTTGCGCAAAAACAGAGAGATCGTCGCAGCCGACGTTTGCAACAACCGGGATAGAGACCGTACCCCACCCACCATCAGCATTGCGCAGCTCGATATTGCGCCAAGCATTTTTGCGCCGCACGATGTAGCCCTTCTCCTCAAGCACCTCAAGGTATTGGACCACGGTGCGCACCGACTTAAGTCCTAAGTTGGTCTTGAGCTCCTCGAGTGTAGGAGGTTCACCTTTAGCCGTGAGATAAAGGCGAATATTGTCGAGCACACGCTTTTGCTTATAGCTGAGTAGTTGCTGCATACATACTTTTTTAGGCTAATATACACAAATATATCATAAACTTTGCTGTACAATACACACATTACACATGTTTGTGGATAAACAGTATGAAGACGCTACGCCATGCAGACCAAGGAAAACTCTTTGATACAGGAGCGCAGCTCCCCTCGGGCCTTGTGTATAGACCAGAGTTTTTGACTATGGAAGAAGAGGAGGTGCTGCTCGCCTATCTGCAAAATCTGCCACTCATGCGTGCGGTCTATCGCGACCAATATGAAGCACGCCGTCGACATGTTGGTTTTGGTTGGGGGTGGGATTATCGAAATCAACGATTTATTAAAGGCGAGCCTCTTCCTCCTTTTCTCCACAGCACACAGCGCAAGATAGCCAAGTGGCTCAATAGTAAACCCGAGCACGTGGTCGAGGCACTCGTGAATGAATACACACCCAAAAGCGCCATCGGCTGGCATGTCGATAACGAAGGATTTGAAAAGGTCATTGGCATCTCACTTGGCAATTGGGCGCGGATGCGCTTTCGCCCACTGCGCAAAAAATTCGAACACGAATCGAAAAATATAGTATCGATAGAGCTTGAGCCACGATCGGCATACATCATGCAAGGCGAGGTTCGCTGGCACTGGCAGCACAGCGTAGCGCCGGTAGAAGCACTACGCTATTCGATCACCTTTCGCACCCTACCCAACACTATCCCCATGCATACTTATTGACGCAGGTCTTATCGAGGAGTATTACTGAGCAGGTACTACCGCTTTTGGTGTGCCAAACTAATAAGTTCTGGGGGAACTTATGGGTGATGATCTTTACTTACAATTGGGTCGTGGACGCGTTTTTTGCGGCGAAGGGACAGCAGATCCCCCACCATGTGCCCGCAGAGTTGAAGAAGACTCACATCTTGGGCTCTCAGCCTCTTGGCGAGTAGCTAACGGGAGCGGGACTGCCACAACCACAAACTCTACCCGAACAGACTGTTCAGTTCCGCGATACGGACAGATATAAAAAAATAAGGAGGATAATTCCTACACTCGTCGCCCCAGCTGTACCAGCTGGGGCTCCTACTTTTTATACTGCTTATAATTTTAAAAAAAATTACTTCCCTATCCCTGCAATTGCCTGCACGAAGTGGAGCACGAGCTCTAAGATCGAAATAAAAAAGTTAATAGTGATAGTGACGAGACTCACCAAAAAGTTGAGTATTTGGGTTAAGAGATTTGATATTGCTGTCATATATGTACTATATACCAACTACACCAAACAGGCGCCCGATGCCATAGGTGATTATCATGGCGGTAATACCGCCAAGGATATTGCGCAACACTGCCGGCGCACGGTGTGCGCCTCCAGCCCAAGCGCTCAACCACCCAGTAATCGCGAGTGCTATAACCACTGCTGCCAATAGTGTTGGTATACGTGCTTCAGTCGCTACAAGCATGATAGCTAAGAGTGGGATAATGCCGCCCGAAACAAATGAGGCTCCCGAAGCGATTGCTGCGTGCCATGGGTTAGTGAGATCATCTGGATCGATCTTCAGTTCGGCATCTACATGGGCAGCAAAGGCATCGTGCTCGGTAAGCTCTTGAGCAACAAGCGTGGCGGTCTCATGCGACATACCTTTCTTCTCATAAATATCGACAAGCTCTCGGAACTCAGCCTCGGGCTCTTCAGCGAGCTCACGGCGCTCTTTCGCCAGAAGAGCTTTTTCAGTATCACGCTGTGTCGAAACGGAGACATACTCACCAACCGCCATAGAAAGCGCGCCAGCAGTAAGTCCCGCAATACCGGCGGTCAAAATAAACCCCGTGGAGTCTGAGGCGCCCGCCACGCCAGCCACTATTGAGGCGACGGAAACAATACCATCGTTGCTCCCTAACACTGCGGCGCGCAGCCAATTAAGCTTCGACCCTGAGTCGCCATGATATTCGTGATGCAGCATCATATGTAGTCATCATCATACTACACTATCGTTTGGTATCTTTTTCATGAACAGGGGAAATTGCGAGTATGCCGCACGCTCTATATCACGAAGTGTTTTCCGT
>CAYRHY010000023.1:0-8186 GCA_964424235.1 uncultured Candidatus Saccharibacteria bacterium | reverse complement strand
GTTCCTCATGCCGATCGAAGATATCTTCTCTATTGAAGGTCGCGGCACTGTGGTAACAGGTCGTATCGAGCGCGGTACGGTGAAGGTTGGTGAAGAAGTCGAAATCGTTGGTCTTCAAGCAACCGCAAAGACTACCATTACTGGTATCGAAATGTTCAACAAGCAGCTCGACTCAGGTATGGCAGGCGACAACGCAGGTATTCTCCTTCGTGGTACGAAGAAAGAAGACATCCACCGCGGCCAGGTGCTCTCGAAGACCGGTTCGGTTACCCCACACACTGACTTCGAGGCAGAAATCTACGTCCTCACTAAGGACGAAGGTGGTCGCCATACGCCATTCTTCACTGGCTACAAGCCTCAGTTCTACATCCGCACCACGGACGTGACTGGCGAGGTAACCCTCCCAGCAGGTGTAGAAATGGTTATGCCAGGTGACACCGTTACCTTCAAGGTGAAGCTTGTTGCTCCAGTAGCACTTGAAGAGAAGCAACGCTTCGCAGTCCGCGAAGGTGGTAAGACCGTCGGTGCAGGTGTTGTCACTAAAATCGTAGCCTAACCCACACACTCTCACTTTTTACAAAAACCTCTGCTCAAGGCAGAGGTTTTTGTGTTGCATGGTAAGGAGAAATGGGGTATAGTCACAGCGTTCGATACTTATTAGTTTTTAGATAGCACACCCGGGCATAGGTTACTCTGGCGCTAGCCAGGGAGAACTAGGCTCAATAAACACATGGCTACTAACGAGAAGACAGAGAAGGCGCCGGCAGCACGCCGCGCAAAGAAGAGCGCAGAGACACAGGCACGCCTGCGTATCAAGGTGCGCGCGTACGAGCACAAAGTGCTCGATGCATCGGTGCGCCAGATTATGGAGACTGCGCTTCGCTATGATGCGAAAATCGCTGGCCCTATACCGCTGCCAACCGAAATTAAAAAGTACACAGTCAACCGCTCAACCTTCGTCTACAAGGATGCCCGCGAGCAGTTCGAAATGCGTATTCACAAGCGGGTGATCGATATTGTCGATCCGTCGGCAAAAATCATCGAAGCGCTCACCAACT
Source organism: uncultured Candidatus Saccharibacteria bacterium (assembly GCA_964424235.1). Taxonomy (GTDB): domain Bacteria; phylum Patescibacteriota; class Minisyncoccia; order Phycocordibacterales; family SBAW01; genus GWA1-54-10. The sequence goes on along the minus strand of CAYRHY010000023.1, from coordinate 7,128 downwards.
TGTCGCTCCCTTCAGGCGTGACTATTGATGTGAAAATGATGTAAGCGTATACTACTCAGTTGGTGTACACGGACAATCCTTCTCCACACGGGGAAGGATTTTTCGTTATTGCATTATTTTGAGGTGGGTGTACTGTTAAATTGTTTCCTCCTCTAGACTTAGAAAGGAGGGGACTAGCGACCCCCTCCAGTTCTTTTTAGACATACATTCGTTTGGTCTTTGACCACCTGCTTGTAACTCGCGGTATGCGCCCCCCAAGGCTCTGCATACCGCTTTTTTTATTCCATATTGCATAAAAACAGGGGCTAGTGTATAGTCTCGTGGACTCCCAACCCTCCTTTTCAGGCGGGCAAGCATAGAGTTGATCCACGTCCCCTCGGGGACCAATAGACATCATGAAATTTATTTTAGGCACAAAGGGCCGTATGACTACCGTTTTCACTGAAGACGGCCGTTCGTATGCTGCTACTATCATTACCGCAGGGCCAGCAGTGGTCACCCAGGTAAAGACCACCGAGAAGGATGGTTACAATGCTGTGCAGCTTGGTGCATTTGAGACTGTTGCTGCACGCGTACACAAGCCGCAGCTTGGCCATGCAAAAGGTAAGGCATATAAGGTCTTCAAAGAACTACGTCTGCGCACCGGCAAGTTAGTTGCGGATGCAGAAGTTGGCACGACCACAGATATCACTGCGTTTGAAGTGGGTGACAAGGTCACCGTTTCAGCACTCACAAAAGGTAAAGGCTTCCAGGGTGTTATTAAGCGCCACGGCTTTCACGGTGGTCCACGCTCACACGGTCAGAAACACTCGGAACGTTCTCCAGGTTCAATCGGCGGTTCAGGTGGTCGCGCAGGTGGTCGCGTTGCTAAGGGTATGCGCATGGCCGGCCGCATGGGCGGTGACCGTGTTTCGGTGCGCAATCTTTCAATACTCCAGGTACTCCCAGAGACGGGTGAACTCGTTATCTCTGGTGCTATCCCTGGTCACCCAGGCACCTTAGTCGAAGTTCGCGGCAACAATTAGGCATATGGAAACGAAACTCTACAACAAAGAAGGAAAAGAAGTGGGGAAGGTACAAGTACCTGAAAGCATTTTCGGCTTGGCTTGGAACGCAGATCTCGTACACCAGGTGGTTACGACTATCCAGGGTAATGCACGCATGGGTAATGCCCACACAAAGGATCGTGGTGAAGTGCGCGGCGGCGGCAAGAAGCCATGGAAGCAAAAGGGCACTGGCCGCGCTCGCCACGGTTCATCACGCTCACCAATTTGGCGCGGTGGCGGTGTGACGCACGGCCCACGCAATGAGAAGGACTATACCCGCAAGGTGAATCAGAAGATGCGCCAGAAGGCTCTTCTTGTTGCGCTCTCACGCAAGTTTATTGATGGCGAAGTGCTTTTTGTTGACTCACTTGAGTTGAACGCACCTAAGACTGCCGAAGCTAAGAAGGTAGTAACTGCATTCTCTAAGAACTTTACCGCGCTCGCAAAGAAAAAGAACGCTGCACTCTTCACTATTCCTGCCAAGCATGAGGCGACTCAAAAGAGCTTCCAAAACTTTGGTAATGTAACGATGGATGAAGTGCGCAATCTCAACCCACTCACGGTCCTTTCAAGCAAGTACCTCGTTATTGTTGACCCAAAGCAGTCGTTTGAGGTCTTGGGTAAGAAGCAGGTGATCAAGACAAACTAATATGGAAAAGAAAGCAGGTCACATCATCATATCTCCACGCATTACCGAGAAGGGCTCGTACCTCTCGACCAAGGGCGCATACCTTTTTAACGTAGCAAAGGATGCGAACAAGATGGAAATCGCACGCGCTATCCATACGCTTTACAAGGTCATGCCGCGCAAAATAACGGTCGTCACGGTGCCGACTAAAAAAGTCTTCACGCGCGGTACGAACAAATTCGGCACGACTGCCAAAGGCCGCAAAGCGTACGTATACCTCAAAAAAGGGGAAACCATTGAAGCGTTTTAAACCAATATGAAAAAGTATCGACCATACACAAAATCACGCAGACACATGACGACCGTTAGCTACGGTAACGTTATTACTGCTACCGAGCCGCACAAAGCGCTCACGACCGGTAGCAAGCGTTTCGCTGGCCGCAGCGCAGGCCGCATCAGTATGCGCCACCAGGGCGGCGGTCATAAGCGCCTCTTGCGTGATGTTGATTTTACGTACAAGAAGCATGTTCCAGCAGTCGTTGAAACGGTTGAGTATGATCCCAACCGCACTGGTTTTATCGGCCTTTTGAAGTATGCAGATGGTGAACGCCGCTACGCACTTTTGCCAAAATCAGTTGGCGTAGGCTCACCTATCCTCTCTGGAGACACGGTGGTTCCAACCGCAGGTAACCGCATGCCGCTGAAAGCTATGCCGATCGGCTCATTTATCTACAACGTAGAGCTCAAGCCAAATGGTGGTGGTAAGCTTGGCCGCTCAGCGGGTACGTACATTGAGCTCATTGCACGTGATCAGGGTTACGCTGATCTTAAGATGCCATCCTCAGAAGTGCGCAAAGTGCTTGAAACCTGCTGGGCAACGCTCGGTGAAGTTTCAAATGATGAGCACCACCTCGAGACGCTGGGTAAGGCAGGTCGCTCACGCTGGAAGGGTATTCGCCCAACCGTGCGCGGTACCGCTATGAACCCGGTTGACCACCCACACGGCGGTGGTGAAGGCCGTCAAGGTCGCGGTTTGCGCCGCGCAAAGACCTTGTGGGGTAAACCCTCAGGTAAAGGTCAAAAGACCCGCAAGCCAAAGAAATACTCAAACTACCTTATTGTCAGCAGACGAAAAGTTGGTAAACGAAAGTAAAAACACAAGCATCCGCCTCGAGCGGATGTTTTTGGTATGGATTGTGCTACTCTAACTGGTGGAAGGAGGGAATGGGCCATGCGTATACTCGTCTGGTTACTGCAAAAAACCACCTATTTTTTGAAGTGGATAACCCTTCAAGACTACGAAGAGGAAAAAGAGGCGGCCGCAAAAAGAACGGTGGATTACATCCAACGGAGACAGGATGCACGTCCTGATGAGGATGCACGGCGAGCTGGCATGTAAACGCCAAGAGAGCAATGGGCTGATCCGCAAGGACAGCCCATTAGTGCGTCTAGAGCAGTGTTATTTGACTCTAAGGGGCTAATCCTGTACATTATTGGCATCCCCGCTCAAGCGGGTTTTCAAATGCAATTATGGCACGCAGCTTAAAGAAAGGCCCCTACGTAGACGAAAAGCTTCTCAAGAAAATTGAGGGCAAGAAGCCTCAGACAGCTGAGGTTATCAAGACGTGGGCTCGCCGCTCCCAGATCGCTCCTGAAATGGTGGGCTTTAAGTTTGGTGTCCATAACGGCAAGACTCACATTGAAGTCCTCGTCTCTGAGGACATGGTCGGTCACCGCTTGGGTGAGTTTTCTCCTACGAAGAAGTTCGTTCGTCACGGCGGTAAAATGCAGAAGGAAATGGAACAGAAGGCGAAGCAGGCTGAAATCGCTTCAGCACAAGCTGCTAAGGCTGCCGCTGATACCTCCAAGGCAAAGAAGAAATAACATATGGCACAGGCAACCGCACAGCTTAAAAACTATCGTCAGTCACCACGTAAAGTTCGCTTGGTGGCCGACTTGGTACGCGGTAAGCGCGTTGACCTCGCCTTGGCCCAGCTCGCCATGCTCCCAAAGCGCGCCAGTGAGCCTATGGCAAAGCTTGTGCGCTCAGCGCTTGCTAACGCTGGAGATGTCTCTGCCCATGATCTGGTAATCGAGAAGATCGAGGTTAATGGTGGGGTCATCTTTCGTCGCTCGATGCCGCGTGCTCGTGGCCGTGCGAGTGCTATAAAAAAGAAGTCTTCACATGTGACCATCGCACTTGGCGCTAAGAAGGAAAAGAAGGCTAAGGAAAACTAATATGTCAAAAATTGTCCATCCATACGCTCATAGACTCGGTATCCTGCGCGACTGGCGTCACCGCTGGTTTACTATGGGCCCGAAATATCAGGAGAATCTCCGTGCGGACATTCTCTTGCGCGAATATCTCATGAAGGAGCTGCGTGGTATGTATGTGGGTGGTCTTGAAATGGAACGCAATGAGAAGACGCTGCGCATCATCATCAAGACCTCGCGCCCAGGTGTTATCGTTGGTCGCTCAGGTGACGGCTCGAAGCGCCTCCATGGCAAAGTTGTAGCATTCCTTACGAAGCGCGGTGCTGCGGTCCCTGAAGTAAAGCTTGATATCGAAGAAATTCGCTCGCCTGAAAGTAACGCAGCAATCGTGGCCTATATGGTCGCTGAAGGTCTCGAGAAGCGCCTCGCGTTTCGCCGTGTACTCAAGCAGACGATAGAGAAGGTGATGGCTAACCGTGACGTGAAGGGTGTGCGCATTGCACTCTCCGGCATGCTCGGTGGGGGCTCTATGTCCCGCAAGGAAGAGCTCAAGCGCGGCCGTATTCCACTTCAGACGCTGCGCTCAGATATCGACTATGCTCGTGAGCGTGCAAACCTTCCGCTTGGTGTTATCGGTATCAAGGTGTGGATCTATCGTGGTGATGTCTTTTCAGATACGAAGGGTAAAGAGTCTGCACAAGGCCGTTCCGGCTCAGACCGAAAATAAAATTAACGTATGTTATTTCCTAAGAAAGTAAAATTCCGCAAGTCACACACCTTCCGTCGCAACCCGAAGCGGGCGATGGTTGCTTCACGCGGTGCAGAGATTTCGTTTGGCAGTCATGGGCTTAAGGCTATGACGCACGCGCGTGTGCGTTCAAACCAGCTTGAAAGCGCTCGTAAGGTTATCGCTCGCAACTTGGGTAAAAGCGGTAAAAGCTGGATTCGCGTATTTCCTGATAAGCCATATACGCAAAAACCACCAGAAGTAAAACTCGGTAAAGGCAAGGGTGACCCAGTTGGCTACGAGGTTGAAGTATGGCCAGGGCGCATTCTGTTTGAAGTTGATGGTGTTGCGGATGCGATCGCTACGAAGGCACTTGTTGGCGCATCAAAGAAGCTTCCACTTAAGGCAAAGGTCGTCACTCGAGAATAATCTATATGGCTACGAAGAAACAATCACTCAAAGGTAAGAGCGCAGATGAGCTTTTGACGCTCGTCGAAAAGAAGCAAGAAGAACTGCGCGGCTTGCGTTTTTCGGCTGCAGGTAGTAAAAATCGCAATGTGAAGCTCACGAAGACGCTTCGCAAGGAGGTCGCTCGCGCGCTCACTGAAGTGACCGCTTTGAAGAATAACTAATATGGCTACCAAAACCACTACAACCCCTGAGAAGGTGGTACATAAAAAGACACTCCGCGGTACTGTCACCTCGGCCAAGATGCAGGACACTGCGGTGGTCTCGGTCATGCGCTACGTGAAGCACCCAAAGTACAAAAAGTACATGAAGATCACCAAAAAGTTCCACGCACACAACCCGGGCAATAAGGCCAAAGAAGGTGAGCAGGTAACCATTCGCTCATGCCGCCCGATGTCAAAAACGAAATCGTTTGAAATCGTTTTCTAAACCACTCTCACAATTTTTGTGCACAAACCACCCCGAGCAACCCCGCTCGGGGTGGTATCGTTAGGGGGTATGTATACCTTTGCTTCCCGATTACTTGTTGGTGGTGTAGTGGCGTTTTCGCTTTTTGGTGCTTCTCATGTTGCTCAAGCGGCGTCGCTTACGCCAGCGCAGACCCAAGCAATACTCGGTCTTTTGCAGTCGTTTGGGGCAGATCAGGCGACCATTAACAATGTTTCGGCAGCACTAGGGGGAGGATCTACTACGCCGCTGCATGATGATGCGATTATTGACCGGGTGTGTGTTGCGATAACCCATACTCTTTCGCTGGGGAGTACGGATGCGGGGACAGAAAACCAAGTTTCAGTTTTACAAGAATCATTGGGCATTACCCCGACTGGCTACTTTGGCCCGCTCACTAAGCAGGCGGTCATTACTTGGCAAAAAGCGCATGGGATTAATCCAATTGGCGTTGTGGGCCCTGCGACCCGTGCTGCGATGCTGTGCGCTGCGCAAATCACTACTACTGCACAACCATCGCCACTCACACAGCCTACAGCGTCGGTACCCCTCACCCAGACGCCCGCCACATTCGTGCCGCCGACCTATGTTCCACCGCCGCAAACAGAGCCGGCTTTGCTCCAGGTGTCTCCGACAGCGGGCAGCGCTCCGCTTCCGGTGCAGCTCTTATACGCAGCGTCTTTTGTAAACGGAGCGACTTTCTATGTAGATTTTGGTGATGGGGTGTCGGGGAGTATGGCCTATGGATATACTTGTAGTACGCCAAACTCCTGTGTGCGCAGCTGGAATGTTTCGCATACTTATGTAAGCGCCGGCACCTTCAACATCAAACTCGTCACTCCGACCGATCCAGGCGCAAACACCTGTACCAGCGCCCAAAGCCCCGGCTGCACTCTCTTGCGCCAAGCGACAGTAACGGTCTATTAGGCTCTCTCCTTGGGATTGGCTTGCAAATCTATAAAAACCCTGTATTCTATGGGGCAACGCGTTTGTGCCTGCCTGCCGGTAGGTAGGCGTTTTTCAACCGTATGATCCAAGACCGCTCACTCGTCACCATCGCAGATAACTCAGGCGCCAGAATAGGGCGTATTTTCAAGATTCCTGGCTCTTCAAAGAAGCGCTACGCTGAGATTGGCGAGGTGGTTATCCTCTCGGTCCAGACAGCCGAGCCACGCAAGAACGTCAAGAAAAAGGACGTCCTCAAGGCGGTTATTGTCCGCCAGCGCAAGCCTTTCCGCCGTAAAGACGGCTCCTATGTCCGTTTTGATGAAAACGCCGTGGTGGTGATTGAAGGTTCGGGTAAGAACCCGAAGGAGCCAAAGGCAGGCCGCATCTTCGGCCCTATTCCACGCGAGCTCCAGGAGCTTGGTTACCAAACTATCATTTCGCGCGCTCCTGAAGTCGTATAAATCCTATGAATACCCTCCATGTTAAAAAAGGTGATACCGTCGTTGTGCGCTCAGGCGTCGACAAAGGCAAGAGCGGTAAAATCGTGAAGGTTATGCCAGCGCTCGGCCTTATTGTGGTTGAAGGTATCGGCATAAAGCACAAGCACCAGCGCCCACGCCGCCCAGGCGAGAAGGGTCAGGTGCTCGACA
>CAYRHY010000022.1:0-8302 GCA_964424235.1 uncultured Candidatus Saccharibacteria bacterium | reverse complement strand
GGTCTGCACACGCAGACCGCCCTTTACTTTTTGATTTAATTTTGTATAAAAAATGCAGAAGCAATTGAGGAGGGTACCCCAATGAAAATCAAAGAGTGTTGTATTGCGGCGCTACTGACCTCACTCTTATACCCAGTTTGTTTTCGACTGGTATGGAATTTTAGAGTAACCTACCTCTTTCTGGACCAACTCTTCGGCCTCGTGCTATGTATAGTTGTTGGCCTATCCGCGGGAAGTTCTCTGTGGGCCATATATACCTGGCCAAAATTAATACGGAGATTCTCAACGCTGGAAGTTGCTTGTTTTAGAATATTGGCAATGGGAGTTTTGAGCGGACTTCAACTCGCTACTTTTGCTTGGGTATACAGCGGCGTGTGGCCGAAGTATCTAGCGATAGTATTGCTTACTCTTCCTGGGTGCTTAGCTACTCTTGCCTCGGATTGTCTGGTGTATTTCTTTGTAGAAGATCGTATTAATCGACGATCAAAGGGCGGACTGTTTTAACAGTCCGCCCTTTCTTGATTCTGCTTTTTATTTTTACCGCGTTGCGCAGTATGCGCCGGGGCTGCCAAGAGCTGATTCATTGGCGAGTGGGGCGCAGACAGTGTAGCGACCATTGGTATCAACTGCGATCGTATATTTCGTATCTGCCGCTGTGCCACCAGTGGGGTCAGATGGAATGCTGCTTGGAATATATGTTGGAGTGAGGCAGGTGAGATCTACAAGACCAGCGCCGGCGCCGATACTTGTTGAAGTTGCTGGGACCACCGTGGTACCACAGACAAACGTACCCTTGTTGTCGACCATGTTTTGACCCAGTGCGTTAAGAATGGTCGTCACATTGCTTTGCCGTTGCGAATTACGCGCCTGCGCAAATTGCCGCGCTGGGTTGAGCGCCACGATAACCACCGCCGCCAAAATAGCAATGATGCCGATGACGATGAGAATTTCAATAAGTGTAAAACCAGCCCGATGCACACGTGCCCGAGACAAGCGCCCCAAACGTGGATGCTGCATATATTGAAACTTATTGTATAAATCTGCCGCAAGCGTACCACCACGTTTTTGAGGCGCAAGTAAAATTTTATGGCACCTCATATCGACTTAATACGTCAAGTGTCGAAAGAGAAATAGTTATCTGCCACGAGGTATATGAACGATGGTGTGAAGTAGTTATGTTAAACATTCGTGGGTCACCACTAGTGCTTGACGCTATTGTGCACTGTGAGTTGTTGATAATGGCAATCTCGTTTCCTTTGTACGCCGCGTCCTCTGTAAGTTGTTGGAGTATGTACGAAACGCAGGCACACATATTTTCTTCACTGTGTAGTTTGTTTTCAAAACTGAGTAAACTGGTGCGAGTGTACAAGCCGTGTATGCTGAGTGCAGCACAAAGTATCAGTACTACTGCCGCAACAATACTGACTGAGGTGAGCGCTATAAAACCTTTTTGAGCTTTAGGGTACATAGGTTGTGGTGGTGTATTGAGTACCGTTAAGTGTTATTGCTATACGCACAATGTGAGAAGGGTCCATATACACATCAAAAGCAGAAACTACCGTATCTATATGGGTGAGGGATGTGAAAGCGGCATCGCCGCACAAGGGCCCTGTGCGCGTGCCTTCATATATAAAAAGTTTTCCCGTAGCAACGCATAGCGTGATGTGTGAGCCGTTTTGAGAAATAACAGAAAGCACATCACTGTGCATACCAATTGTGGGAGAAAGAATTTGGGTTGAGCTACCAGTTTGAGAAAGTACCCACGAAATTTTTTGTAATACAAATACCGTTTCGTCGTATGAGGCAAGTTGCGAGGAATCGGTACTTGTACTTTTTAGTAACTGAAACGCAGTAGTGACACCGCCAGTTAGCAGCATACTGAGTAGTGCAATGTATAGCAGTGTTTCTATAAGGGTAAAACCTTTCATGGTGCTGTTATAAAGGAGAGGGTGTCTTGGTTACGTGCACCAAGCGGTATGGCGGCGACGAGGTAATTTCCATTACAGGCAAGAGCGGCTCGACGGTCGCTGGCAAGCGTACCAAAATAAGTTATAGGTAGTAGATTAGTGAGTACGTTCGTATTTGTTTGCAAGCTATAGAGTCGCGTATTGGTGAGCACAAATGTTGTACTACTTGCCGTAAGTAGTACATCAACACCATCGGGGTGTGTGCTTGTCCCTATATCATGACTACTTAGTATGGAGGTGGCGAGATTGAGTTGATAGAGCTCGGGCGCGTTGCTGACATAGCTGCGCCCGAAAACTAATGAATCCACAGAGTGAGCAAGACTAAACCCATAGCCAAAATTGATGGTGCCTGGCGCATTAAACAAAGTAAGAAGTCGAGGTTGTGTTTTGTCTGTAATGTTGAGTGCAATCAGTTCTCGATTTGAGTCGTCGGTAGCTAGATAGACCGTAGTACCCACCACCTCAATGTCGTTGATAGTGCGGCTAACGGGGAAGCTGCCAAGCCAGAGAGGATTGTTTGGTGAGCCGCTGTTGGCGCCAACATCAAATACATGAAACTCAGGCCCCGCGCCAGTTTTGGTGAGTCCGAGATACAGATACCCATTTTTCTGTACCACTATTGAGCCCGCTCCTTGTCCGCCTGAGCCCGATACTCCAGGTACTTTGCGGTTAGTGATAAGACGGGGGTTGGATGGATCCTGCACATCAAATATCTGCAGCTGTGCACAGTTTGCCGCCTCGCTACAGGAAGTGAAATTTGCACCGTAGCCGCTCGCTCCATATACATACCCAGCTTGCACGGCGATACTTGTAAGCCCAGCACTTATGACGGTTGGGATATTGTCGATACCACTAAGATACGTTGGTGTAGTACTCGGGCTTTTTATAGTAAACAGATGTAAGGTATTGCCTGTAGTGCTACCACGAGCGGCGACATAAAGCGTGTCGTGCAACACTTGTGCGTCAGTAATTTCCATACCGCCGGAAGATAACGAAGCAGTAGGGTAGTCGTAATGGGCAAGGTGTGCCCAATCGAGAGTCGCAAGCGTATCACAAGTATTTTGAGGTGGTGGGCCAGGAGGAGTAATCAGTGCGCGCGCGATAGAATCTAGATCACTGCGCGCTGCTCGCACAGCATTTTGTGTACTAAAAAGCATGAGTGCTGCCGCGCTGAGCATCATCGCAAGCACCGCGGTTGCGATAAGTATTTCAAGAGTGCTCATGGCTCTAGTTAGTCTCGACGCGTCCCTCATGATTGATAGTTATAAGAGTGGTAGTACCGCTAAAAAATATATGCACGGTAGTATCGAGTGTTCGACCTGAAAGCTGTTCAAACACCACACCCCCCGAAGTGCAATCTATACCAGTGACTGTACTTAGTGTCGGTACTATCTCCTCAGAGGACCGCGTAGCATAGCTTGTGCCAGAGAAGAATCTGTATGTGTTGCCTACTGTGCACGCGCCCCATGACCGAGCATCAATATTACTCATAGAGTTTGCACGTGCTTTTTGGAGTAACAATAAAAGCGTCTCGGTTTCGCTTCTAAGAGATGCTCGGCCGATGCTCGCAAAACTAGCGAATAGCGCCCAGCTGGCAAGTAGTGAACACAGCGATAGAACCAACACTACTTCGATCAAAGAGAAACCTGTTGAGAATGTGCGCATACTATTTTTGCTGCAAGTGTTCAGTAATACCATAAATGGGGGTGATGACAGAGATGGCTATAAGCCCCACCAAGGCGCCCATGACCAACATCAGCAGTGGCTCTACTGCATTGGATATATTTTTTGAACGCTCATCGACCTCTGTTTCATATAGTGTGGCAAGATAGCGCAAAGCTTCAGTCATATTTCCTGAGCTTTCAGCAACCGCAATGAGGTGCGTAAACAAGTCAGGAAATAATTTGCGCGAACGAGCAAACAGAGGAGAAAGTGCTTTTCCTTGGGCTGCTTGTGTGGCGATAGTCTCAAGTGCTTTGCTGTAGAGTGTGTTGCTTGTGGTATATGCACAAGTGTGAAGCGATTCAATAAGCGGCACCTGTGACTGTAGGAGTAGTGCTAACGTGCGCGCGATAGTGGCAGTATAAAAAGAACGAGTCATACTCCCAATAATCGGGGTATATACAAGCATCCAATCGCATACATAACGCATGCGCGCCGTATGGCGATATAGCCATAGAAGTAGTGCGACGCTCAGTGCAATACCTATGAGGAGTACCCACCACCAGGATCCAAGCCACGCCGATGTGTGCATGAGTAGACGTGTGGTGAGTGGTAGTTCAGTGCCCATGCTGATAAATATCGGCATAAGTTTCGGGAAGATGTAGGTTATGAGCGCTCCTGTGATGCCAAGCGTTACGGTGCTGATACACAGGGGATACCACAGTGCACTTTGTACTTTGCGGCGCAGCTGCTGTTTTTTGTACAGCTCATCGGCAAGATAGGTCAGGTTCGCATGCAAGCTACCGCTCATTTCGCCAATATGGATAAGGTGTAGTGAGAAGGTGTTGAGTATGCGCTCGGTATATAGTGCTTCGGCTAAGGGTTTTCCTTTGGAAACCGCCTGCGTGACCGCCTCGAGCTTGCGAGCTTTTCTTTTGGCACGTGTTTGTTTTGTAATAATAGTAAGCGCATCTACTATAGGTATCTGCGCCTGCATAAGAAAGGCAAGCCGTTTTAAAAGAAGTGTTTGTTCTTTGAGTGAAAAGCTTTGCATGTTAGGCGTGCGTAACGCGTAGCACTTCTTCAAGCGTTGTGTGTCCTTGACGTATTTTTTCTATCCCGTCCTCACGCATAGGTACCATGCCGTTTTGTATTGCTATCACTTCCAATTCTTTAGCGGACGCTTTGCGGATGATTGCGTCTCGCAGTTGATCCGTAGCGAGCAGTATTTCGCTCATACACAGCCGGCCAGTATAGCCAGAATCATTACAGCGCTCACAACCTCGGCCAAAATAAATAGTTTTACTTCCCACAACCTCACTTTCAAAATTAGTTGCCTTGCGTGAGTCCTTGCACTCTTTACAAATAGTGCGCACCAGCCGCTGGCCTATCGCAACAGATATGGTCGAAGCGACAAGATACGCATCCACACCCATATCAAGCAATCGAGGCAACGTGGTCGCTGCGGTATTAGTGTGAAGTGTTGAGAGGAGCAGGTGTCCGCTAAGTGCAGTGTTTACTGCTATAGAGGCGGTTTCGGTGTCACGAATCTCACCCACCATGATGATGTTCGGGTCCTGGCGCAAAATGGATCGCAGTCCATTAGCGAAGGTGAGGCCGGTGCGCGAATTTACTTGAAGCTGCTTTACATTTTCAATAGCATATTCGATAGGATCTTCGATGGTGATGATAGATACTTCGCTCGTGTTGCGCATCGAGAGTAGGGTATAGAGCGTGGTGGTTTTACCAGAGCCGGTGGGGCCGGTAGAAAGAATCATACCGCTTTGGCGTTTGAGCACACCGCCAACTATCTGCTGATTCTTCTCACTAAAGCCAAGTGATGCAAGCGTGTGCACTTCATGTCTATTCGTTAACAAACGCAGCACAACATTTTCTCCATAAAATGTTGGCGCGATAGAAACGCGCACATCCAGCGTGGTTGTCTCGTGAGAAAAACGAAAGCGACCATCTTGGGTCGCTTGGTGTTCGTCGGTGCGCAAGTGGGCGAGGACTTTAATGCGCGAGATGAGTTCTGAGTGCAGGTGCTTGGGGATGGTGTACTTTCGCTGTAATACCCCGTCGACCCGAAAGCGTATCTTCAGGTCGCCCACAGAGGGGTCGAGATGAATATCAGAGGCGCGCTCGGCAGCCGCCTGTGTAATGAGCCCGTCGACAATATCGACTATCGACTCCATAAAAGTGGCCCCACTCTACAGCGATCCAAAAATTTGTCTACTAGCGGAAAATAGCGTATCTTATAGAGCACGCGTCGGTGGCAGAGTGGTCAATTGCAATTGACTGTAAATCAATCGCCCTTGCGGCTACGTAGGTTCGAATCCTACCCGGCGCACCAAATATAGTGTTTGTGCATATTGTCGACTAGCGCTCCGTGTTTGAGTGCTATGATTAAGACGTGAAGCGACACCTTTTGCGCTGGCTAAGCGTCTCTTTTCTCGCATCTTTTTTGATGCCCTTATTTGCCTTCGCCCAAACCACTCTTCCCACCTGCAACATCTCCGCTACTCCTAACTCCGTACTCGTAGGTAGTACGGTAACCGTGCGTTGGTCCAGTACGAATGCTGACACTGGTACCATCACGCGCATAGGCGCAGTAGGCCCCCAAGGTCAGTTAGATATCCAACCATCCACCGCAGGAGAATTAGTCTTTGCTGGGACTTTCACTGGCCCTGGTGGCACTGCAACCTGTCAAACGTCAGTAGTAGTTAACAGAGTGACAACGACTGGTGGCAACAACACATCTTCGGGAGGGTCAGGGTCCACCCAAAACTCCTCCTACACTTCGGGCTCTTACACCTCTGGCTCGTATTCAACTGGCGATCCATACTCGATCAATCCTGCGAATTACCAAACCCAACCATCGAGTAACCAGTTTGCTGGTAACCAACAGACAGTGTCTTCCGGCTCAGGGGGGAGTGGGGGAGTTTCAAATTTTTTGGTACCGTGCGGTCTCTCCTCTGACCCTCTTTCAGCAACAAGTTGCAATATCTGTGGCTTCGGCCAACTCATCCAAAACATCATTAACTTTCTCATCATCATATCCATACCTCTTTCTGCCGCGCTCTTTGCTTGGGCTGGTATCATGCTCTTTACTTCAACTTACAAACCTGAAGGCATCAAAAAAGCAAAAGGTATTTTCAGAAATGTAGTCATTGGCCTCATTATTGCCCTCTCTGGCTACCTTATTGTGCAGACGCTTCTCAACGCTCTCATGAATCAAGCGTTCTTTACGAATGGGTGGAGTTGGAATTCACTGCAATGTAATGACTATCGTCCGCGCACTGATTCAGTAAGTTCAATATTTACTAATTTGTTTCTCCCTAGTGGTACTGCCCCAACTGTCGCTAACCAGCCGGTGCCAGGTGGAGTCTACTCAACTGCACAATGTGCAAACTCGGTATGTAGTCCTGTAACTTTAAACCAAATGGGATATTCGCAAGCCCAAGCGAATGTGATGGCATGTATCGCTATGACCGAGAGTTCTGGCGACCCTACACGGGTGAATCCAAAATCAAGCGCGTGCGGCACTTTCCAGATCTTGCCTAGTAATTGGAGAAATGCAAAGCTGCACCAAGATGGATGCAGCTCCGCAACTTCTTGTACGGATGCCTATTGTAACGCGCAATCAGCTTATCTTCTTTCGCAGGGGAGAGTAAGGGCTGGGCAATCTGCATACGCCGATTGGACCTGCCCTGGTTGCAACAGTCGTGCCGCAGCCTGTGTGCAAAAGTATGATCCTAACGGATAAAATAGTATGAGAAAAATTCTTTTATTAACAGTAGGAGTGTTACTAGTGCTGTTGGCGAGCTATTTCGTGTTGAGAATGTTTAAAACTCAAACGCCAACACAAACACCAACAACTACTCAGCCGTCATTTCCTCCAGGTGGTCTACCTACTACAACAACAGGATCTGGTAATAACACAGGACAAACAGGTGAGACTCGGCCCAGCACGCTCACAGTAGCAGCACAGAATCCGACAGGTACTATGGTGGTGCAAGATTTTCGCACGAATAGTGACACGGCCCGAGATCCGGTTAATACCTCTTTTTACTACCTGAAATACCACACTGCGGGTGAAGGCGCTACCCAGAATCCGCCGTATACCATTTCTTATGACATGGTGTCGGGGAGCTTTACAATCGCCTTATACCAAGAGCCTCTCAAACAGACGCGTGCTGAGGCGGAGCAATATCTCATGAGTGCACTTGGCCTCTCGCAGGCCAATATGTGCGCTTTGCGCTATACGGTAAGTGTCCCGGGGGACATAAATGAGTACTATTCGGGCACCAATCTGCTCTTTAGCTTCTGTCCGGGGGCGACCATCCTGCCATAGGTTGCGCCAGAAAGCTTTGTAGGGTATAGTGTGGCGCATATCACAGCTCGTGCTGTGGGAATCAATATGTCTCAAGACCGACTCATAAAATTGCAATGCAACAAGTGCAAGCGCATAAACTACTGGACCTCCAAGAATAAGAAGTTGGTGGTGCGTAAAATCGAGCTCAAAAAGTTCTGTAAGTGGGACCGTGCTCAAACGGTGCATAAAGAGGCGCGAAAATAGTTTTTTAGGTATACTAAGCGCCACGGGTTACTTTTTGTACCCTGTGGGCCTATAGTTCAATGGTAGAATAGCGGTCTCCAAAACCGTTGATCGA
>CAYRHY010000021.1:5849-11625 GCA_964424235.1 uncultured Candidatus Saccharibacteria bacterium | reverse complement strand
CATCGATGTGCCGCATGTATGTATCCTCTGTGCTATATATACTCCTCCTACCCTTTTCCGCAAGAATTACACGTATGGCAAAAACAAGGTGGCCCCTAGCTAAATGGTGTTTTCCTGGTATACTTGGACCAACTTTGGAGACCCGTATTAATCACCAGATTCGAGCGCAGGAGGTGCGCGTAGTGGGTGCCGCAGGCGAAAACCTGGGTGTTTTGCCTATTAAAGAGGCTCTTGCCCGCGCCCAGGAGCTTGAATTGGACCTTATTGAGATCTCCCCGAACGCCGTCCCCCCGGTTGCAAAAATAATGGAATATGGTAAATTCCAATACGAACAGGAGAAAAAACGTAAGGAAATTAAGGCTAAATCGCACACCACCGAGACTAAGAATATCCAGGTCAAGATTGGTACCGGCGAAAACGACCTTAATTTGAAGGCGAAAAAGGCTGCCCAATGGCTCACTGAGGGCCACCGAGTCAAGGTAGACCTGTTTTTATGGGGGCGGTACAAGTACATGGAATTTGAGTTTCTCAAGGAGCGACTCGAGCGATTCCTCAACATGCTGCCGGCTTCCTACAAAATAGCTGATCCGATAGCGAAGAGTCCGAAAGGCCTCTCCACCGTCATCGAGCGCGGCCCCAAAAAATAACATGAAAACGAACAAGTCATTCACGAAGCGTATAAAGATTACCCGTAAAGGGAAGCTTGTTGCGCGCAAGCCGGGTCAAAACCATTTCAATGCTAAAGAGAGCCGCAACACGCAGCTCTCTGGCCGCCGTACCCAAGCTCTGGCTCTTACCGCAAAGGTGAAGCAGCAATATATCAATACTGTTAAATAAATTATATGGCACGCGTTAAAGGAGGTGTACAGTCGCTGAAGCGACGTCGAAATGTTCTCAAGATGGTGAAGGGCTATCGCTTTGCCCGCTCAAAGAAGGAGCGTGCCGCAAAGGAGGCCATCTTCCACGCGGGGAAGTATGCGTTTGCACACCGCCGCGATAAAAAGAATGACTTTCGCAAACTGTGGAACGTCCGCATCAATGCTGGGCTCGACACTATGGAGTCAACCCTCTCCTACTCTCGCCTCATCGACACAATGAAGAAAAAGAACGTTACGCTTAATCGCAAGATGCTCTCGCTTCTCGCTGAGACTCGCCCTGAGACATTCGCACGAGTTATAAAGAAAATCTCCTAAAGAAAAAAGCCGAGCATCAAGCTCGGCTTTTTCTTTTCTACGACAGCTTTTTCCGCCGAGTTTTTTTAGAACGCTTTTTTCTACCCTGACTCAAGAGCCAGCTGTAGGACATCCCCGGCCACAGCTGTGTGATACACAGCGGGACGACGCGCGGCTTCTGACTGTTTCCCCTACCACGCCTAACCATGTACGCCTCGGACGTATACAATGCCCGTAATTGAGCATCTAGCGCTCGAGTGTAGCGCGTTTCTAGAAAAAGTACAGCTAGGCTTCCACAGGCTCGAAGTGGAAGGATGCGCGATTAATTTTGTCTTGGTGGACTAATTTTAATACCCCATCAACGAGCGACTTTGGGTCGGTATCAAAAATAATTCGATCGCTCGGCCTATGCCCATTTTTAAGAATATCTTGGATGACTTCATCAGTCTTCCAATCGCCCTCATAAATGCCGATGGGCTTTTTATCTTCAAACGATATGGTGAATTCATGGATAGTACCAATGCGCCCGCAACCAAAGAGCATAGCGTCGCACGAACGAGTGAAAATAAGATCGCGACCTGGGAAACCAAAGCCCGTGTAGACGATCACATCATGAAACTCCAGTGGTAAATTATATCGCTCGACGTGCTCTTTTTCGGTACTGGCAGGAGAAAAACCCACGACCATCCCCTTCTCTTCTTTTACCCCCATCGCGACCCATAAAGGAAAGCCGGTGGTTGCTCCCGTCACGAGCACAGCGCCCGCACGCGCTACTTCGCGCCCAAGTGCTATGCCGCGATCATACGCATCAACGCCGCAGTGGCCCGTCTCTGCTGCGCCTGAGATACCAATCTTAATTTGCAAATGTGCGTGCTTCGGGTCCATTACTAGATAATTTTACACTAGAAATTAATAGTCACACTCTCACCCACTTCGGGAGTAATTGCTTTAACGCCCAGATAGTCGCGGATGCGCTGCGCAAGAAAGCTGGAGGAGGCGATTTCACCCATCACTACAAACACTTCCTCTAATTTATTTGCGTCAGCTATTTTATTTACATACTCAAGAAGTTGCTCACCATCCATGTGTGCCGAATAGCCATAGAGCGTCTGTACCTGGCAGCGCACGGGGATTTTTTCTACCGCATGCGAGTGGATGTCATACATCTCCACCTGCTTGGCCCCTTCTGCTAACTTCCGACCCAAACTTCCCGCGGCTTGGTATCCCACGATAAGGAGGGTCGATTTTTCATCCTGTAGCACGCGCCGTTCGTGGTCGACCACACGGCCACCATTGCTCATGCCCGAGCCCGCAAGAATAATTTTTGGCCCGCTCATAGTATTGAGTTTTGCTGATTCTTCAACACTACTTACATAGTGGAGCTCAGGGAACTCGAAAATATGCTCTCCGCCTTCCACACGCTTCTTAAGCTCATCATTGAAATACTCAGGATGTTTTTCGTAGGCAGCGGTGATCTTCTCTGCTAGGGGGGAGTCAAGATAGACCGGAGTGCTTGGTATGCGCTTTTCCATCATGAGCGATCGAATTTCAAACAGAAGATCTTGGGTGCGCTCAGTTGAGAATGCTGGGATAAGTAGCGTGCCGCCACGCGCAAGCGCGTCCTCAATAGCATTCTCCAACTGATCGCGGCGATTCGTATCATCTTCACGCTTGCGGTCGCCATATACGCTTTCGATTAAAAGGTATTGTATGCCGGAGGGCACCTCGGCGAGCGGCAGAAGCGGCGAATTGCCACCTCCAACATCACCACTAAACACGATCGAGCGATCACCTCGGGTAAACTTCGCCAGTGCAGAGCCTAAAATATGCCCAGAATTTAAAAACTCGAGAGTAGTACTTGGCTGGCCAGCGGGTGAGTGGTTGAACGTTTTTTGCTCATGATAGTCTATCCCCTCCCACTGTTTGAGCGCCTGCGCAATATCATCTTTTGTATACAGTGGTGGCAACTTGTGTCGTTTCGCATCACGCTCGTTAAGCTCCAAGGCATCCAAGAGCATTGGCTCCGCAAGTGCGCGCGTCGCCTTAGTCGAGATAATGGGCCCATGGTACCCATCCTTCACCAACTTGGGAATACGGCCAATATGGTCGATGTGTGCGTGCGTAATGATAAGCGCACTAATGGTGGTGGGGTCAAATGCCCACTGGTCCCAATTATTTTTTTGCAAGGCATGTTCACCTTGAAAGAGACCGCAATCGACTAAATATCGTGCCTCGACCGAAGCATCAGTGTTTTGAACTTCAAGCATAAAATTAGAGCCAGTCACTGAACCCGCACCGCCATAGAAATATAGTTTTGATTGAGCCATGTGGTACTAGTATACGCGCAAAGATGAGGCGCGACCATACAAAAAGCCCCTCAGTTCATGAGAGGCCTTTTGTAGGCTCCGGAAGCAAGTGTCTACCGTGATATAAGTGGGTGCGCTGTGAGCCACACCACGGTGCTGCCCAACGCCGCGCTCCCGGTAGAAACACTTAAGGACATTTGCCTCCGTCGCCTACCTCAATTATAGCAAATCACTCGTCGATGCCGAAGCGCTTGTATTTGTAGATAGTCTTTTTACCGAACCAGTGTTCGATCTCGTGTCGTGCCTCTTCGGCGGTTTCTGAAGCATGGATAAGATTGAGGACTGGGCGCTTCTCAAGGTTGGCCAAGAGTGGAGAATCTGCTGAAAAATCACCGCGGATAGTGCCCATCTCTGCGAGATACGGCATGGTTGGGCCAACGATCTTGCGTACCATGTCTACTGCGTGGATACCCTGTACTGCCATCTTCACCATTGGCGCTGAAATCATGAAGTCGACGAGCCAGCCGCGCACCGCCTTACCGATCTTCAATTGATCATTCGTACCGAAATCTTTTTTAACGTCATAGCCATACTTTTCGTACGTCGCGGTGGTCTTCTCGCCGAGACGGCGGATCCACTTTTCGTCCTTTGGATAGTGCTTATCCATCTCCGCACGAGTAGCCTGAAACATTTCAAGCGCTACCACCTTCAAATCGCGTTGCTCAAGGCGCTGGATAATTTCGCCAATGAGACCTTTGCGGACGCCGTCTGGCTTTACGAGAATAAATGTCTTTTCCTCCTTGGGATGTTGCATGCAGCCACTCTACAACATTCTGCTGTTTTCACAAGCCCCAGGCTAGAGAAACGGGGTGACGATTTCGGGGCCGTTTTTCGTAAGAATAATGGTCTGCTCGAAGTGCGCCGCACGCGAATGGTCACGCGTGACATACGTCCACTCATCATCCATGAGATCTATCGTGCCCTTCCCTTCTGCAAAGATTGGTTCGAGCGCGAGCACTAACCCTTCGGTTAGTTTTTCACCCTCACCAGGCTTGCCGTAGTTAGCAATAAACGGCCGCTCATGCACCGATTTACCGAGCGCATGACCACCCAATTCTTCAACAACACTCAGTCCATATCTCTTAGCAACCACTTCAACCACAGCGCCAATGTCTCCCACGTAGCCGCCCACTTTTGCTGCAGCGATAGCGGCAGAGAGTGCTTCGCGGGTGCCATCAAGGAGCTTCTGTCCTTTCGCATCTCCCTTTCCAACAAAAACCGTCTTACAATGGTCGACAAAGTAGCCATTATACGAAAGCCCAAGATCCAGTGAGATGATGTCACCTTCTGTAAGCACATGCTCCTCTTTGGGGATACCGTGCACCACTTCATCATTCACCGATACGCACAAAGCCGCCGGGTATGGGTAGCGTGCGCCAGTAGGTTTGTAGTTTAAAAATGCAGGTAGAGCGCCTTGGGCGCGAATGAGCTCTTCGGCCTTTAAATCAAGCGCTGCGGTCGTGACACCAGGCGCCACCATTAGAGCGAGGTCGCGTACCACACTTGAGAGTATCTGACCCGCTTTGCGCAAGCCGTCAAAATCTTGTTCACTCTTCGCTATCATACTTACTCGAGGTTGAGCGCGCGCATAATATCTTGATGCACCTGCTCTACTGTTTGGTCACCATTAATATCCACAAACTGGTAGCGTGGATGTTTTTTAAACCACTCACTCACCACCGCTGCTTCTTCATGCGACCAACGCAAACGCTCTTCAATACCCTCTTTGGTATCATCTTCGCGCCCACGACCCGCTAAGCGCTGGCGTGCCACCTCGTCAGAGAGGGTGATATGGAGAACATATACTTTTTTGCGATCATAAAAATCCATAGCGGTATCGAGGTCAGGCAATTGATCAACCGTGCGTGGGAAACCGTCTAAAATAATGTGCTCCTCACCGTGCATACCGTTGATGAGGCGCGAGGTAAAAAGATTGGTCGTGATGAACGTTGGAATGAGCTTACCTGCGGAAATAAGCGGGCGGATGCGCTCCTGGGTATACCCTTCACCCGCAGCAAACGCACGCAATCCAGTACCCGCAGTAAAGTAGAGCACTGAAGCGGGGTCCTTGGTATTTAAATAATCTTTGAGTAATTGCACTTGGGTACCCTTACCGCTACCCTGAGGCCCTAAGAATATAACAGTGAGTTGTTCCACAGCGCTATTGTATAAGAAGTGAGCGATTTTGCCTATGAGCGCTCAGCATCATGCACCGCTTGTACAAAATCTACTTTTGCT
>CAYRHY010000021.1:2912-5839 GCA_964424235.1 uncultured Candidatus Saccharibacteria bacterium | reverse complement strand
ACAACCCGAAACGCGTGCGCCTTAAAGGTGATCTCATCTTCAAAACGCTCCTTGCGTTTAGCGAGCTCTTCAGTGTGTATCGCAGCACGATTCACAATGAGAGCCTCGAGCTCCGCCCACGAGCCAGCCTCAATGTATATCACCCGAAGGCGCTCCCGGGGGATACTGGTCTCGATCTGTCGAGCGCCCTGCACCTCCACTTCGCGCACGACCGTCTTCCCCGCTTCGAGCGCTGGCATGATTTCAGAGCGTAGTGTGCCATAGAAATTCCCGCCATATTCGGCCCACTCCAGAAAGGCTCCTTCTTCAATTTTTTGTTCAAACTGCTCGCGAGAAACAAAGTAGTACATCTGCCCTTCAGCTTCACCCACGCGCGGTGCGCGTGTTGTGCAGGATACGGGAAACACAATGTCGGGGCGTTGCTCGCGCAGCGCACTCATGAGCGCCCCCTTGCCACTGCCAGACGGACCAATGACAAGAATGAACTTACTCATATCTTAGTACTCGCGGATGGAGATCTGCGCGTCGATACGGCGAGCGAGATCGAGAATAACAGACACGACAATAAGGAGTGCGGTGCCGCCCAGCGTAAGCGCGGTGATACCAGTGATTGACTGCACAATGATCGGGAGTACCGCTATGACACCCAAGAAGAGTGCGCCGACAAACGTGATACGGGTGATCACTTTCGCGAGATACTCGGTCGTTGAGTGACCAGGGCGTACGCCAGGAATAAATGCACCGTTCTTTTGCAGATTCTCAGAGATTTGGTGTGGGTCAAACGTTACCGCGGTATAGAAGTAGGTAAAGAGGAATACGAGGACGAAATAGGCGGTCCCGTAGTAGAGCAGGTTTTGCATGAAGTGCTGGATCTGTGCTGCAGCGTGTGCAATAACCGCAACATGTGAGGTAGCAAAGAAAGTCGCCATCATCTGCGGGATAAGAAGGAGCGAGAGTGCAAAGATGATCGGGATCACACCTGCTTGGTTAAGGCGCAACGGAAGATAGGTCGATGATGAGCCACCGAAGAAACGCATACCACGCACCTGCTTGGCATACGTAACAGGCACAGGACGTTCAGCTTCGCTCACTACAACAACCGCCGCGATAATAGCGAGTCCCGCGGCAAGGAACGCGAGGTATACCGGCAACTGTGCTGCAGTAAACGAGAAGAGAGCCTGCGACGCATCGTGTGGCAAGCGCGCAACAATACCCGCAAAGATAAGGACTGAGATACCATTACCGAGACCGAATTCAGAGATAAGCTCACCGAGCCACATGAGGTAAAGCGAACCTGCGGTGATAACAAGCAAGCTTGTTGCAAACTGTAGCGGTGTGAGGCCCGGCAAGATCATTTCGCGTTGCAAGATAAGCAAAAAGCTCACGCCCTGAACGATAGCGATCGGGAGTGTGAGCATGCGGGTGTACTGCGAGAAGCGCGCGCGACCAGCCTCACCCTCTTCTTGATAGAGTTGCTTAAGGCGTGGCACTAGCATAGTGAGAAGCTGGAGGATGATAGATGCGGTGATGTATGGGCCCACACCAAGCATGACGATCGAAAGGTTAGAGAGACCACCACCCGAGAAAAGGTTGAGGAGTCCAAAAAATTGATTGTTATTGAAAAAGATTTCCAGCTGCTGAGAGTTGATACCTGGTATCGGGATAGCAGCAAGGACGCGAAAGATAGCGAGCGCACCCAAGACAAACAAGAGACGGTTACGCAACGTCTTGTCGGTAAACAAAAGGGTGAGTTTTTGTATAAACGTATTCACTGTTATGCTATCGAACCGCCAGCCTTTTCGATCTTCTCTTTTGCGCTTACTGAAACTATACAACCTGATACAACAAACTTCTTTGTGATAGCACCATCACCAAGCACCTTTACGGCTGGAGTCTTCCCCTTGCGCACCTGGAGCACGCCGCGCTCGATAAGTACGGTTGGGTTGATGGTGTCCCCTGCTGCAAACACCTTTTCAAGGGTAGCGACATTTACCACCATCGGCTTGGTCTCGATACTATTGAATTGGTAGCCTCGCAGCTTTGGAAGCTTCTTGATCTTCTCGCGAATATCTGGGCGTTTCTTGTGGCCAGCACGTGCGTTCTGACCCTTGGTACCACGACCAGAGGTCTTGCCACGGATACCGCCACGACCGACGCGCTTTTCGGCCTTGTTCTCAGTTTTTCGCTGTAGTTGGTTAAGTTGCATGGTGAGTGTAAAAAGTTAGGCTTTGAGATTACGGAGGGCCTCTATTGCGGCGCGCGCGTTGTTAAGACCATTCTTGCTGCCTGAGTGGACTTTCGCAACCACATTGGTGATACCTGCAAGCTCAAGCACTGGGCGCACTGAGGAGCCTGCCACGAGACCGCGAGCAGGTGCGGGCATCAGCGTAACGCGCGCAGCGCAGTACTTAGCATTCGTCTCATGAGCGATAGAGTTATCCTTCTTGAGGTTAACAGTGATCATGTTCTTCTTTGCATCACGCACAGCCTTGTCGATAGCGAGCGTGGTGTCTCCTGCCTTACCTAGACCAACACCGACCTTACCTTTGCGGTTACCGATGATGATAGATACCGAGAATGAGAAGCGACGACCACCAGCGACCACACGCGCCACACGGCGGATGTTAATCATCTTTTGGTCGAACTCTGAGCGTACGCGTGGAGCGCGTGGCGCACGAGAGCGATCTCCTCCACGGCCACGACGATCACCACCACGACGTGGGCGGCGACCTCCCTCTGCAGGAGCAGCGTCAGGCGCACCAGTCTCAACAACCACCGCTT
Source organism: uncultured Candidatus Saccharibacteria bacterium (assembly GCA_964424235.1). Classification (GTDB taxonomy): domain Bacteria; phylum Patescibacteriota; class Minisyncoccia; order Phycocordibacterales; family SBAW01; genus GWA1-54-10. The sequence continues at coordinate 3,058 of CAYRHY010000021.1, read as the reverse complement.
CAGCAGCTTCAGGAGTTTCTATAACGATGTCTGTATCAATATCTGCCATATGCCTTAAAATGTGAGTCCTCCTTCGCGTGCAGCCTCTGCGACTGCAGCAACGCGGCCAGTATACCTGAAACCACCACGATCGAACACTACGCTAG
>CAYRHY010000021.1:0-2902 GCA_964424235.1 uncultured Candidatus Saccharibacteria bacterium | reverse complement strand
CGCGCGCTTGGCCAATTCAGTACCAAGCATCTTTGCTCCATCCATCTTTCTGCCCGAGGCAGACCCGCCTTGGGCGGAGGTCTTCTTAAATTCCATCGTAGATCCTGATACTACGGTCACACCCTTGGAGTCATCAATGATTTGTGCGTGCATATAGCGGTTCGACTTATAGATAGCCAAACGAGGGCGCACAGAAGTACCAGCCACTTTTGCGCGGATGCGGTTGTGACGGCGGGTACGAGAAAGTTGTTTCGTGGCTGCTGATTTCATAAGCGTTATGAGAGTTTCTTACCTTGCTTGCGGAGGATGACCTCGTTGTCGTAGCGGATACCCTTACCCTTATATGGCTCTGGCTTTTTCATCGCGCGCACGTTCGCTGCAAACTGACCGACGACCTCTTTATCAAAGCCGGTGATAGTAAGCGAGGTACGGTCTGCGGTAAGCGTAAGACCTTCAGGAATATCCATCTTCACTGGATGTGAAAAGCCGAGCGCGAGATTAAGTGTCTTGCCTGCGACATCCCACTTATAGCCAACACCTTCAATCAAAAGCTTCTTGGTGTAACCTTCGGTCACCCCTTTGAGCATATTACGTACATGACTCGCATAGGTACCGACGAGCGCCTGTGACTCACGCGAGTTACCTTTGCGTGATACTTGGACTCCTTCCGCAGAAACTTCAACCGCAATAAGACGGTGTGCCGGCTTAGTGATTGAACCCTTTGGACCCTTCACAGCAATAGTGCCGCCTGAAACAGTAACTTCGGCTGACTTTGGTATTTGGATTGGTCGTTTTGCGAGTCGTGACATAAATGATTACCAGATTTCAAACAGGATCTCTCCACCGACGCGCTGCTCTTGTGCTTCCTTACCGGTAAGCACACCCTTTGGTGTTGAGAGGAGGAGGAGACCAAAGCCGCGCTTGATCGGGCGGATATCGCGTACGCCCATGTAGAGGCGGCGGGATGGCTTCGAAACACGCTTCACACCCGTGATAGCAGGGTTACTGCCGCGGTATGCGAGCGTCACCATGAGAGGACCCGTCTTCTTTGGGGCCTCAACAGCAGAGAGATAGCCTTCGCGCTTGAGCACATCAGCAATAGCGAGCTTCATCTTTGAGTGTGGCAAAGACACGCTCGACTTACCAGCGCGTGAGGCGTTTTGGAGGCGGATTATGAAATCTGATATCGGGTCTGCGATCATGGATTTGTTTAGTGTGAGTCTCTTTGGAGGATTCGATTTACCAAGAGGATTTGCGAACGCCTGGGACAAGGCCTTCGTTCGCCGCTTCTCTGAAGCAGGCGCGGCACATGCCGAAGTCTCGCATAAAGGCGCGCTTTCGGCCGCAACGGAAGCAACGATTAACGACCCGCGACTTAAATTTCGGGGTACGAGTACTTCGTGCTATGGTCGACTTTTTCGCCATCTCTCAAATAAAATCGCCCTCCTAGGGGCCCACAAAATATACGCGAAGCTAGACCAGAAGTCAAATCCTCTATAAATTATTTACCGCCAAAAGCGACAGGCGCGAAGCCCGGGGAGCACGTAGCGGTCGAGACCAATATAGCCCGAGAATCGATAGCCCAAGACCAAGAACAGCTGCAGCACGAACAGCTGCGGGTTGATGCTCACGGTGCCTGCGAGCAGATAATTGAGATTCATGAACATACCGAAGAATGCGGCGACGCCGGTGAGACACCCCAGCACAAGTGCAGCGCCTACTGCCACCTCCCCTACTGCCACCATGTTTGAAAAGAGCGCAGTGTGTGGCAACACTACATGCTGTAAAAACCATGCATACCACCATTGCACGTCCGGATGCTCGCCCCCAGTCTTGGCGAGCGCACCCATAGCAAAGCCCTTTACTGCGCCACCCGCTCCTGCGCCGAGCCACACCGGGCTCGTGACTTTTGCTATGCCAGCCACGAGCCATTCGTAGCCTACATAGAGACGCACCACCAGCCATACCCAGGTCATCCGCTTGCTGCTAAACAAAAAATGCACAATGGTCGCTTCGCCCGTCGCAAACTTTGCCATACAAAAATAAAAAGTTAGCTATGTATGCCCACATCATACTATGGAATTTTTGGTATAGTGCCGATGGAACAGTTTGGGAGGACCAAATGAAGCTTAGCCATAAGGCCCGCGTGGCACATGGGTTATTGCGAGCGAGACATAAACATGGTTCCTGGCTCCAGAACCTTATAGAGTGTGTCCCCATCGAGACGGTCGTTGCACACTTAACGCATCTTGAACCGTCAGAAGGTCCGTACGCCAAAGCTCTCTGCCGCTTTCATGGAGAAAAGACCGCTTCACTTGTAGTTGCCAAAACAAGTGAAGGGAAAGTCTATGTGCACTGCTTTGGTTGCGGAGTACATGCAAAAAACTCATTTGATTTGCTGGGGTGTTTACTCAACAGTGAGCACAGGAGGTGGAGCACAGAGAAAAGAGTTTCATATCTGGCAACACTAGCTGGGGTTGAGGTGAGGCCTACTATAAAAAAGCGTAGATACCCCCGTACTCGAAGGGGCGTGAAAAGAAAAACAACGGGGCGACCTACTACGTAGTAGGTCGCCCCTCAGCGTTTTCACGCGGCCCTATCCACCAGTCTTGCTCCGACTTCCGGTCTCTAGCTGCCGGGTCCTGAGCAAGACACATACGTCGTTAAACGCGGTCGCTCTCCAGGAGCGCGATGGCTCTGGGAGGAGAAAGGTATGCTACAGAACGGCAGGGACTTCGCCTATCCGCCTGCACCCTCGTGTGCTTGTCGCACCATTGACCAGTGGCCAGTAATTCATTACAAGCCTCCAAAGACACTGTAAAAGATGTGCTCAAAACAGCAAGCGGTTCGGGCTGGGGTGGTTTTATGGCGGTTATTTCTCCAAAGAGAGTTATTTCTTGTT
>CAYRHY010000020.1:0-11880 GCA_964424235.1 uncultured Candidatus Saccharibacteria bacterium | reverse complement strand
CTCAAAGATAAGTAATCATTATTAGATCCGTGAGAGATGATCACGTTGATAGGCTTTAGGTGTACGCACAGTAATGTGTTGAGCTGAGAAGTACTAATCGATCGAGTTTCCTCCTCTTGTGAGGGAGTCCTGCCTCGACTTGTTTTCAAGTCTTGGCGGGCGTTTGAGAATCGCAATAATTTGCTGTTTCATATAAATATTTTTACCTACATTTAGACCTTGTGTTTTGGTGGCTTGGCGGCGGGGACACACCCGTTCTCATTCCGAACACGGAAGTTAAGCTCGCTTGCGGCGATGGTACTAGCCTTTACCGGCTGGGAGAGTAGCTAGCCGCCAGAACAGAGGGTCTAAAATCTAAAAACTTTTTATAAAAAGCGGTACAATAGAGCCATGCAATTGTCGTGGAGTGGACGTAGGCGAGTTATATATGCAGTAACGATTACTATTCTTTCTATAGTGGTTATGGTTTTTGTGTGGCTGAAGTTTTTTAATGCGCCACCAACCTGTTTTGATAATAAGCAAAATGGTACCGAACAGGGCGTCGACTGTGGGGGTGTCTGCTCGCTCGTGTGCCAAGATCTTGCTGGCGCACCGCGTGTGAAGTGGTCGCGCGGATTTCAAAATGGCGCACCAAATATCTATACGCTTGCTGCATATATAGAAAACATAAATCCGAGCGCGGGAGTAAAGAACGCTCAATATGTATTTCAAGTGTATGACACGAACAATAAATTAGTGGTGGAAAAGAAAGGGACTGTGAACCTCCCGCCAGTGCAAACAGTACCCATTGTTGAGCCACTCGTTGATGTGGGGAATCGTACTGTGGCGCATGTTGAATTTTCATTTAATGGCGTTGCGCCACTGGTGTGGAAGAGGGTAGACCCTGGGAGTGTGCCAGCGCTTCGGGTAGCACGCCAACAACTTTCAAATGATGGTGCACGACTCGATGCGACGATTGAAAATAATTCTATTTTTGATGCGCCTAATGTTACGCTCATAGCTATTCTCTACGATACACAAGGTGTTGCGCGCGCAGCCTCTAAAAGTGTTGTGCCCACCATCGCACACAAAGGTTCTGAAGATGTGACCTTCACCTGGCCCACGACTACCTTCAATATTGCGCGTACAGAAATTACCATTCTGCCGTCATTTTAGGTACAGTAGAGCTGTGAGGCTCTTAACGAAAAAAAGCGCAATCGATTGGGTATGTTTCAGTGCGGCGCTCGGTCTGGTGGGCCTTGGGCTACTTACTATGCACTCTTGGGGCTCGAGCGACCCACTCTTTGAGCGCCAAGTGGTGTGGCTCTTTTTGAGTGTCCTTATATTCTTTGGTGCGTCGCAAGTTGATTGGCGATTTTTGCGTCAAAGCGGAGTCGCGTTCACTATTTTTGGTGTACTTATCGTGCCGCTCGTTTTTCTGCTCGTGCTTGGTACGGCGGTTAAAGGGGCACGTAGCTGGCTGTCTCTGGGTGGTCTTGGTATCGAACCTGCTGAATTTGTAAAACTCGCTCTTATTATTCTTTTGGCAAAATACTTTTCTCGTCGGCATATTGAAATTAAAAACTTCAGGCATATTCTGGTATCAGGCGTATACGCGGGGCTCGTGTTCGTACTCGTTGCGGTGCAGCCAGACTTCGGCGGCGCAATTATTGTCGGTCTCATTTGGCTTGGGATGGTGCTCTTCTCAGGTATTTCGCAAAAACATCTGTTGAGTGTTGTCATGGTTGGAGTTATTGGTTTCGCTGGGCTATGGTTTTTTGGTTTTCACGATTATCAACGGCAGCGCATTATGACGTTTGTGCACCCGACGCACGATATCTATGGCTCGGGCTACAACGTGTACCAATCAACTATCGCGGTGGGCTCTGGTGAATTGTTGGGTAAGGGGATAGGGTACGGCACGCAGTCAAAGCTGCGCTTTTTGCCTGAGTACCAAACTGACTTTATTTTTGCTGCGTATGCCGAGGAGTGGGGATTTTTGGGTATTTGTCTGGCGTTCTTGTTGTACGCCATTATTTTTTGGCGGCTTCTTATGCTCGCCCCGCGCGGCGCTTCGAATTTTGAAACCCTTTTTACCATCGGCGTGCTGAGTTATTTGGTCGCTCACTTCACGCTCCATGTGGGCATTAATTTGGGTGTGCTGCCGGTGACGGGGACCACGGTGCCGTTTATGAGCTACGGCGGCTCACACCTTTTTGCCGAATTCCTCGCACTTGGTATGGTCTCGGGTATGGCAGCCTATGCGCGCGCAGCACATCGCGACGCTATGAACAAAGAGTTTTCTGGCGGCTATGATCGCTAAAAACTCGTGGTTTAATAAAGGTATGAAAAATTTTACATCCAGCGGGCGCCTATGGGTGCTCATTGTCGTTCTTATTGTTGTGATTGGGGCGTGGTGGTTTATACGCAAAGATCCGGTGCTGGTGACTGCATTGCCAATTCCTACTATAGGCACGACGACTCAGCCAGCACAACCAACTCCTACGACACCAAAGCCAACTACCAGCGGCACTAAAAAGCCAAGTACCTCTACGGCTCAAAAACAGTACTACAACGCAAAGCTTGGGTTTGGTTTTTCGTATCCTTCAAACCTAACTATTAGTCAGGAATTGGCTCAGACCTACACGACCGGGACGCAGGCGCTTGAGTTGGGCGTCTACGCGATACAGGGCACAAACCATGTTCTCTATGGGTATATCGCAGTCAACCAAGTGATAAAAGACACAGCGGGTCCCGCACAGCAAAAAATTACTACCTCTAAAACTACAGTTGCTGGCGTGACCTCTAACCAGCGCCTCATCACTGACGCACAATCAGGCTTCACCAAAATAGATCAGTTCTTCACGGTAGGGAACAATACGTACGAACTGCAGTTTGAGTACTCAAACGCGCAGGCGCAAACAGTCGCAAACACGATCACTAAATCGTTCTACGTACGATAATACTTAATACAGCTTCGCTGTCTCACGCACCATGTGCTCGAGTGAAAAAGTACTCGTGACTTTGGCGTGCAGATGCTCAGCAAGGGAGGTACATAGCTGAGGATTATCGATAAGTGTGGCGAGTTTGTCTGCCAAATCTTTAGGATTTTTAACTCTGGTTAACAGACCACTGATGGTGTCATCAATGATGTCGCGTACGCCTGGGATGTTGGTAGCGACAACAGGAATTTGTGCTTGGCCTGCTTCAAGTAGTACGGTAGGCAAACCCTCTTTAACGGAAGAGAGTACGAAGCAATCAAAGCCTTTCATAAAGCGATAAGCGTCGGAAACGAATCCAAGGAAATGTATTTGTTTTTGTAGCCCGAGACGCGCCGCCTGAGCTTTTAGCTGCCTCTCTTGTTCACCGCCGCCAATAATAAACAGCTGAAAATTCTTTCCTTGCTCAGCGAGTAGTTTTGCAGCGTCGATAAGATAGGTAAGACCTTTGTTGGGTGTGAGCTCCGCGATAGTACCTACCCAAAAAGAAGGAGTAGTCTCAGTGGGAGACCCAGCACGCAGCCGAAGCTCAGTTTGTGCATGGCCCCGTTGTTCAAATTCAAGGGTTGGCAGGCCGTTGGGGATGAACACATATTTCTCTCCACCAAAGGAGCCGCGCGCACGAGCATAATTGTCTTTTGAAATAAGGATTACTCGATGACACAAAAGAAAGGTGAGTTTGGAGAAGATGTATATAAGGAAGGTGGCAAGCGGGTTTCTGTCTTCATCCCACACCAGTCCGTGCGAGGTAAAGATACTGTTAGGCACCCCCGCGAGCCGGGCAGCGAGCGCCCCAACACCTCCTGCTTTGGAAGAGTTGAGATGTACTACGTCTGGCCTTTCTACTTTAAAAATATCGCGCAATATAAAAAGCGATTGTATATCATTGGCAAACGAGACATTGCGAGTAAAGGTGGGGATTTCAATCGTACGAATGCCTGCTGCCGCAAGTTTCGTGTGTAGCTCGCCCGGACTCGTGTGTGCCGCGCCGGTTCCACCAAAGGCCACCACTGGCTCAAATTGATCTTTGGGGAGGTTCGTGGCGAGGTTATATACATAACGCTGGGCACCGCCCCAGTTGGATTTTGTTATGACAAATAAGACTTTTTTCATGCTGTAACTTGAAAATTGCTGGTTCAGTTGTAGTATATACCACAACGTATGAAACAATTTGCCCCCCGCACGGCCATTCTTTTTGTCGGGGATATCTGCTTTTTTATATTCGCACTCTGGCTCTCGCTTTTTTTGCGCGTCATGGACCCCCCCTCCCAGGCGGTATTTGTCGACCACCTGGTACCGTTTTCACTCTTATTTATTGTGTGGATCATGGTCTTTTTTATCGCGGGATTGTATGAGAGTCGATCAATCGTGTTTGCGCGTCGCGCGCTTTCAGACACACTGCTGTGGGCGCAGGGGATTAACCTTACTATAGCCGCGATATTCTTTTTTTTCGTCCCAATATTTGGTATCGCACCTAAAACACTCCTCTTCATATATTTAGTGGTGTCGTTTGGGTTGGTACTTTTGTGGCGCGCATTTATCTTCCCGTGGCTGGGACTGCAAAAACCTGAACGAGCTATTGTTATTGGCTCAGGTGCTGAAATGGAAGAGCTTATGCTGGCTCTTAAAAATGCACATCGAACTCCTGCACAGGTGGTGGTGCATATCGATCCGGTCGTCGAAAATCTGCCCAAGATGGTAAGCGAAGCGATGCACACGCACCACCCACGCTTCGTGATTGCCGACTTGGGGGATAGTCGTATAACAAACGCGTTCCCCCAGCTATATAACTATCTCTTCTCTCGGGTACGTTTCTTGGATGCCGCGGAGCTATACGAAGAGGTGTTTGGCCGCATACCACTATCACGCATCGATGAGAGTTGGATAGCGCGCAATATCTCGCGCACTACACATTTCCTATATGATGTTTTTAAACGCATCGTAGACATTGTGTGCGCGCTAGGTATCGGTGGTGTCTCGCTCATCTTCTATCCGCTCATCATGATTGCTATTTTTATAGAGGATGGTGGCGCGCCGTTTGTATCATTGCCACGTGTTGGAGAGGGAGGTCGTGTGTTTAATATGTACAAGTTTCGCAGCATGAATGGTAACGACCAAGGAAGTTACGGCGCTCTGGGTGCGACAAAACTTACAGTCACCAAGGTAGGAAAATATTTGCGTGCCTGGCGCCTCGATGAATTGCCCCAGCTTTGGAATATTTTGGTGGGCGATTTGTCGTTTGTGGGCCCGCGCCCTGAAACACCAACGCTCGTTGCTACTTACGAGCGCGAAATTCCGTTTTATGGCGTACGTCATCTCATCAAGCCAGGGCTCTCCGGCCAAGCACAACTCTATTACCATGGTGACCCGCATGGCACCACCGACGTCTACGCGACCAAAATGAAGCTCTCGTATGATGTGTTTTATCTCAAGCATCGCTCAGCAACGCTCGACCTTTCAATCTTCATAAAAACTATCCGCCGCATTCTTATCCGCAGTAACGCGTAGGTATACTATTTTATATATGCTCGTCGACGGGAAACAAATAGCAAAAGAAGTTGTTGAGGTGCTCAAAGTAAAGCGTGCGAGCATGACTCGCGCGCCGTCGCTTGGTATCGTTGTTGGGGTTGATGATCCGGTGACGAGTGCGTATATAAACCTTAAATTAAAAACGGCTGCTGACTTGGGGGTCGCGGTGCAAAAAGAAGTACTACCAGCTGGTGCTGATACTGCACAAGCTATTGCTGCAGTAGAGCGATTGTCGAAAACGAGTGATGGGGTAGTGGTACAACTCCCATTACCAGCAGTTATTGATGCAACCAAAGTGCTTAGCGCCATACCGCCAGAACGTGACGTGGATGCACTCAACCCCACTATTGCTGAAGGCTCTCGAAAAGTCATTGCGCCAGTCGCTGAAGCGATACGCGAAATTTTGACGCGTCATTCTATTGAAGTGCAAGGTAAAAAAGCGCTCGTAGTGGGACAAGGGCAGCTAGTGGGCGCTCCCGCAGCAGCACTTTTAACTCGACTAGGTGCTGAGGTTTTTGTTGTGACATTACAGTCTGGCACACTCGCCCAATTAGCTGAGGCAGATATTGTTGTTTTAGGTGCAGGCAGTCCAGGACTCATAAAACCTGAAATGCTAAAACCGGGCGTGGTGCTTATTGACGCGGGCACCAGCGAGCAGGGCGGCAAGGTGGTGGGCGATGCTGACGTGCGCTGCGCTGATGTTGCATCACTCTTCACCCCGGTCCCTGGCGGCGTAGGACCCCTCACTATCGCCACGCTCTTTCGCAATCTTTTTACTTTGATTGAGGGTGAAAAATAAAAAAACCAGCCGGATTTCGGCTGGCTGCTCATAACTGAACAAGTTGTGCACTAAGGTCTTGCAAAATTTTCGACTCCTCTTGAAATGCAGAATCAAGATGGAGCACGTGTGCAAGAGGGGTGCGGGTTGCAAGTAGGTGTAGCTCTTGCGCCATACGCGGATACGCATCCCTAAACTGCTGAGGTGTGCCATCTCTCATCACCCAGAAGGTGTCGCCAGTCTTTATGCGACGTGCGCCATCTACTACCACAAAAGGATTGCCAGTCTTTTGTAAATACTCGGCGTATACATGTGCATCTTCCATGGTGGGGAAGGACTCGCACATGACTCCCGCTCCTTGTGAAATAATCCGGAATAGCACTTCTCCGAATTCTTCCTTAAGGATCTCAAAAAGCTTCTCGTCTCGCATAGAGAGTAGTTTCTCTTTTGTGAGTACACCCCGCTTATACAGCAGTTTTGCTAATAGTTCTGCTACGAGGTATTCGCCAAAACGTGTCGCTGAACTGTAGTAGAGTTCCCGAAACATAAGTGTGCGCACCTTCAGGAAAACAAACAACCTCTCGGGATCTCTAAAGACCGGCTTTTCATCCTGTACTACAACACTATCCCATACACTACAGACGAGCGGGTGTTTCTCCACCAAGGAAAAAATCATCCCAGGTCCTTCATATCCGCGTTGTTTGCCACTGAGTAAATGATGGAGACAGTACTTTAAATCTCGTGCGGTGTAGGCAATTTTATCTGCAATATCGAGTAGTTCACCCAATAATCCTTGATTAGCTATGGTGCACAGTAATAAGGATCTGTCTACAGAAAAATCCTTCGCTATAGTAGACCAATTTACTGCGTCTAATTGCGCTGGGTAATTAGCGTCCTCGTCCAGATTTTGAAGATCTATAAGCTTTACCGAGTCTCCTCCCGCTGGTGTCGCCATGTCGTGTGTGAGTCCGGCTAGACGCAGGGTGTGAAGGTCAGGCAAGGAAAGCTTATTGTTGTGTCCTATGAGTGTGGCAATAGCCATTACGTCTAAGGAGTGGATCCAACGATTACCGTGCGACAATTTTTCACCGAGTATAAATTGATTAAAGGTGGGCACCTGCAGAAATCCTAATTGGTGTATACCGTCTAACCGAAAAAGGTTAAAAGTTTCAGCTGCTCGTTCGCACAAACCACCAGATGTAACGAGGTATGAGATGCCCGTGTAAGGATAATTGCCTGCAATTTGGAATTCACAGTTCCTCATAGCATAGGTGAGGCGGATTTCTGTCAGACAATCTCTAGACAGTCTAGCCACCCAAGGAGGCTCTTTTCCTGTACGGTTTCTATACGCCTCATATCGTTGATCATTTTCGATATATGCCAACAGATCACCTGCTTTTTGTGGCTTTTGCATCCTCAGCTGGGGGAGTAGTACCAAGTCTGTGTGGGGAATCGGGCATACACCACTGAGGCGCATGGCGGATTGATGTGTAAGCATCACTTGCCTCTTGTTGTATGGGTTGAAGGTTCGTCCTGTGCAACGGTAAATAATATTGTGGCGTATTGCAAGGGTCTTGTAGTTGCGGTGCTTTTTTGGTATTGTGCGTCGTGATGTTTGCATTGCGCTATAGCGCTGTTTTGGTACTCATAACCGCCTTTCTTGTCGGCGCGTTTGTCTATTTCGCCCACGGGCGCTTTGCTTTCAAACTTGGCCTCGATCTCTCGGGAGGTACGCATCTTGTATACGATGCAGATATTTCAAAACTCCCAGCAGGTGGCGAAGCAGATGCGATGAGTGCGCTCCAGCAGGTGATCGAGCGTCGTGTGAATGCATTTGGTGTTGGTGAGCCAGTAGTACAGACCCAACAGGGTGGTGCGCTTGGTAATACTGGGTACCGTCTCATTGTGGAGCTCCCGGGCGTTACCGATGTAAACCAAGCGGTAGCAATGATCGGGCAGACGCCAACGTTGGAATTTAAACTAGTGAAGTCAGGCATGGAAGCTTCGACCACGCTTGCAACGGGCGAGGCTAATCTCTCGGCGTTCGAAGATACTGGGCTTACTGGTAAGTACCTCTCGTCAGCCGCCCTCCAGTTTGGTAATGGCGCTAATACGGTTACTAGCGCTCCAACCGTACTCGTCAATTTTAATGACGAAGGTTCTAAACTCTTTTCCAATATCACCAAAGCAAACGTTGGTCGCGAGCTCGGTATCTTTCTTGATGGCAAGCTTCTTTCAGCACCAGTTATTCAAGAAGAGATTGATAATGGTAGTGCGGTCATCTCAGGTAACTTTACTGCACAAGGCGCGAAAGATTTGGCGACCAACCTTAACCTCGGCGCACTCCCGGTACCTATTACGCTCGCCTCAACGGAGAGTATCGGCGCTACGCTTGGTGATCAGGCAGCACACGCGGGCGTACTCGCGGGCATTATAGGCTTTGTTGTGCTCGCGCTGTTTATGATCTTTTGGTACCGCCTACCTGGCTTGGTGGCGGTGGTCTCACTCGCTATCTACGTCGTGCTTATGCTGGCACTCTTTAAGCTCGTGCCGGTGGTGCTTACCGCCGCAGGTATCGCAGGTTTTATTCTCTCGGTTGGTCTCGCGGTCGACGCGAACGTGCTCATCGCTGAGCGTATGAAAGAAGAGCTCAACGAGGGGAAGAAAGCCGAGACCGCTATTCGCGAAGGTTTCTCGCGCGCATGGAGCGCTATTCGTGACTCGAATATTGCACACATTATCGCTGCTATCATTCTCTTTTGGTTTGGTACTTCGCTCATCAAAGGCTTTGCCCTTGTGTTTGGGCTTGGTGTTGTTGTCTCGCTACTCTCCGCGATCACCATTTCACGCACATTCCTCTTGGCACTCGGCATGAATGCGAATACTCGTGTTGGTGCGTTCCTTTTGCGCTCAGGCCTGTCAACAAATCGCGGCCAAGGTCTCAAAAAATAATTATGCATATCCAAAAAAATCTTCCCTATTTTTTCTTAGTACCCGCTATCCTTTCAGCGTTGGCTCTCTTTGCGATTCTTACGTGGGGATTGAAGCCGGGGATTGATCTTGCTGGCGGTTCGTTGCTTCAGGTGACGTACTCTGAGGGCCGCCCGCCAGTTGAACAGCTCCAACAGTTGACCGAAAAGCTTAACCTGGGTGAAGTACGCATCCAACCCAGTGGTACCAATAGCTACATTTTGCGTCAGCGCGATCTGTCGCCTCAAGAAAAGAATCAGCTCGAAATCGTTTTGGGCGCACTTGGTCCTATGCAAGAGGATCAATTTACGACCGTAGGCCCAACACTTGGCGCAGAGTTGCTGCGCAAGGCATGGATAGCGCTCGGGCTCGTGATGTTGTGCATTATTCTTTTTATCGCATTTGCGTTTCGCCATGTCTCCAAGCCGGTTGCGTCGTGGAAGTATGGTGTGGTAGCAATCGTGACGTTGCTGCACGACGTGCTTATCCCCGCAGGACTTTTTGCATTCCTTGGGTTTTATGACGGAGCAGAAGTAGATTCGCTCTTTATTGTGGCACTCCTCACCATCCTTGGTATTTCTATCAACGACACTATTGTGGTGTTTGACCGTGTGCGCGAAAACTTGCGCCTCAATGAAGAGCGTCACAAGCACGAAGCATTCGAATCAATTGTTGGGCGCTCTATAGTACAAACTCTCTCTCGCTCTATTAATACCTCACTCACCGTCGTTATCGTGCTTTTCTCGCTCTTCTTGTTTGGGCCACTCGCCACCAGAGATTTCGCCCTCACACTCATCGTTGGTATGATAGCGGGCACCTACTCATCAATCTTCCTAGCCGCACCTCTTCTTGTTGTGTGGGAAAAATGGCAGCGTAAAGCACGCTAACACGCATCATGATTATAGGGATAACGGGAACCAATGGGGCAGGAAAGGGGACCGTTGTCGACTATCTCGTACACACCAAAGGTTGTAATCATTTTTCAGCACGAGCATTTATAACGGAGGAAATTAAGCGGCAGGGGTTGCCGATCGATCGCCCGCACATGCGCCAAGTGGCCAACGAGCTGCGTCAAATGCATGGGCCGGCATATGTGATTGAGCAGCTGCTACACCAAGCGCAAGCAACTGCCGGCACCAGCGTGATCGAATCAATCCGAACGATCGGAGAGGCGGAGCTTCTCCTTTCACACGGCGCCCAACTCTGGGCGGTAGATGCTGACCGAAAAGTTCGCTACGAACGCATACTTACCCGCATGAGCGAAACTGACCACGTGACCTTTGAACAGTTTTGCACTTTTGAAGACCGAGAGATGCAAGGGACAGAAGCCTGGGACATGAATGTGTTTGGGGTGATGCAACTCGCACACCACACATTTTCTAACAATACGACTCGCGAGGCACTCTTTCTACAAGTAGAAGAGGTGTGGAAGGGTCTCCTTATTTCGTAGCAAATCCGTGTCGCGGAGCACTTTGTGCGTATAGTTTGCCTATTGCTTCTGCCGTAAGCGCCCCAGCATATACTCGGACTTCATCTACTGAACCATTGTAAATATTTGAGGGGGTTGCACTACTCCAAGCGCCGATACTTATCTCGCTGTTCGCAACATTCAAAGGACCGCTTGCTAAGGTGTTGGATGCTTTGAGCGCGCCATTGATATACACCGACTGAGTAGTGCCGTCATACGTTGCGGCGATAAACGTCCACTCACCTGGATTAATTGATCTATTGGGAGTTGAAACTTGCGTTCTCCATCCGATAGAGGGGACAGTGGTGCACACATACCACGATATATTTTTGTTTGTCCCGTTGAGCCGAATAACGAACTGACAGTTGTGCGCCACTATGTCTTGGTTCCCTGCGCTACTAAAATCCGTTTTTATCCAGGCAGTGGCGGTGACATTGTTTTGACTATTAAGCAGTATCATTTGGCGGCCATTGGGTATCCCCAGGACACCGGTCGTGCCATTGAAAGTAAATGCGGTATTTTCTACTCCATCAACGCCGAGCGTTACGCCTCCTATGATAGTGCCATCGAGCCCGGCTCCTGAAGTATCTTTCACTACCGTCCCAGATGTTTCGTTGAGCCGCCACTCGCCAATCAGCCTGGTCCCCACGAGCCCATGGTTAATGGAGGAGTCCATCGCCTCTCCCGCGGCTATACGACCCCTCAATTTTTGACCCTGGAGCGTAGTGAATACTATCGTTGCAAGTATGCCTATAATAGCGAGCACGCCGAGCATTTCTATAAGGGTAAACCCCCGCTGTTTCATGGCTCTATTTCAGCATATTTTGGGGATAGAGGCGACTTGACTTGTCCCCAAATCCGACTATACTGCTTGGCATGGCTTCCTGATGGTAGACACACCCTGTTTCTCAAGGAGTGTCCGCTGTAGGCGGGCTTGTTTTTTGAAAGGAGAATAAAAGACCGTTCAATCTTATAGATTGAATGGGTCACACGATCACACTGTTTTTCTCATCCGCCGTGGGCGGAGGAGAAGACAAACAAGAACCAGAATTCCGAGCAAGAGAGAAGTACTTTTTCTCTTGTTCCATACATCTAGTGAAGGCTAGTAATAGTCTTTTATTCAGAGTTTGATCCTAGCTCAGGATGAACGCTGGCGG
>CAYRHY010000019.1:0-12699 GCA_964424235.1 uncultured Candidatus Saccharibacteria bacterium | reverse complement strand
ACCCGTGATCCAAGATGTAGGAGAAGATATTTTTTCTTGGCATGGGTTACTGGCGGAGTTTAAGGTGAGGCCCGGTTGTATCAAAATATTTTACCGGAACATCGCCACCAGTGCCTATAATCTTTCCATCATTACTTATATTTACATTGATATAATATTCAGGAGAGTCTGCAAACCATATTTCGTACCCGCGAATAGTAATCGGGGCGCAAACTCCCTTACCAGACACGTCTCCTTCTCCGTATATACCTAAGCAAGCATCCGGCCAAGTTTTTTCTTGATAATCGACTACTTTTTGCGGATAAATACTTTGCTCACTTAAAAAATTTTTAGCTTTCATAATTAAAGCTTCTAAGCTGTCTGGGTTGCTCACTGAAGTCGAGTTGCCTACAGCACTTGAACTACTTGCTATAGCTGATACTTTTTCCTCCATACGCAAGCGGGTATACCTAGATTGGGAAATATTAGTTTTGTGTAGTGGGTCATGCGACCAAACATACCAACCAACAATTCCTCCCAAAATCACCAATAATGCGAGTGCAATTATTTTTTTCATGTTTACTATTTCGCCACAGCGAGAGCGTCTTCAAAGCGAACCGAAAGGAGTTTTGATACTCCGTCACTCCCCATAGTTATACCATAGAGGATTCCTGCCCGACTCATGGTCTCACGATTATGTGTAATAACGATGAGCTGCGAGCGCTTGGCAAGCGTCGCTATCATGTCGCCATAGCGGCGCGAGTTAGCCTCGTCCAGAGCCGCGTCAGTCTCATCGAGGATGAGGAACGGCGGCGGGTTGACCTGCGACATCGCAAAGATAAGCGCAATAGAGGTCAGCGCACGCTCGCCGCCTGAGAGCATATGGAGGCCTTTCACCCGCTTGTGTGGCAGCGAAATGGAAATATCCACCCCCTCCTTCGCCGCCGTAGCCTTGGCGGAGGCTGGCTCATCCTCACCCTCATCATCGTCTTCAGCATCCCCTTTGGTAAGCGTGAGCGCAGCAGTACCACCACCAAACATCAGCATGAAAAAGTTATTGAACTCAACATTTATTTTATCAATTCCTTCGCTAAAGCGTGTGGCGAGCGTCTTCGTTAAATCATCTATGAGCGTGAGCAGATGTTCGCGTGATGTTTCAAGGTCGGTAAGCTCTCGCGCCAAAAACTCGTCACGCTCAAGCGTCTCTTGATGCTCTTTAAGGATTTCGTGCGAATTGCCCAAGCCCGACTCTTCGAGCCTGATTTTTAGGCGCTCAATTTTCTTGCGCCTATCTTCTTGCTGCGTGCGCGGCTCCCCTGCTATTTCAGCGTCAGAGAGTGGCATACTGCTCGCATTTTTTACTTCAAACATCTCGTAGTCATATACAAGCCGACCAATGAATGCACCTGCTTCGCCCAATTCTTGTTTCAGTGCGCTCTGCTCGCGCTCAAGAATTTCAGCCTGTGCCCGCAGACGCGCAAGTGTGCCCTCAAGCTCTGAGCGCCGTGACATCGCCGAGAACAATTCACGCTCTGCTTCGCGCGACGCATCTTTCTCACCTTCAAGCGCTTTACGCAGTGCTGCTATCTCTCCCATAACGCGCGACTCTTCGTCAGCGACTTTAGTAAGCTCCTCTTCAAGCTGCGCTTTGCGCGCCAACAGCTCGTCTTTACTATGCCCCGGCTCACTCTGGTCTCCTTCAGTAATGCGGCGCAAAAAATCTTTTGCAAGAATAATGAGCGCGGCGACTCGCTGGCGCATATCCACTTCAGTGCGCATTGCCTCCTCTAACTCCTCTTCAATTTTTTGAGCGAACTCACGCGCTTGCGAGGCAGGCACCGTCTCTTGGACCACATGTGCAATACGCTCTGCAGCTAAAAGTTCGCCCTCAATGCGCCCAAGCTCACGACCAAGTGCGTCGCGTCGAGTGCTCGCGCGGCGCGCGTCCTCTTCAAGATGCACCAATTTGCTCGCTCCCGCATCATCCTTCTTCGCCTCGAGCGATGCGCGCAGCGCCACTATTCGGTTTTGTAAATCGCGATGTTCATGCTCAGGCGCTTTACGCTCAGCCTGCAGCGACTCCTCGCGCACGCGCACATAGACACTTTCGCGTTTCAAGTATTCTAAATATTTTTGCGCTAAGTCATCGCGCAATTTTTGCGACTCTTCAATTTTGCGGACCTGCGACTGCAAAAATTTGAGGTGTGGTGCGAGCTCACGGCGCAGACCTTCAACCTCACGCATGTTCTCCGCGGTCTTCTCTAACTTCTTACCTGCCTCTTCGCGCTTATATAAATAAGCGGTAAGCCCGAGCGCATCTTCGAGCATCTCGCGACGCTCACGGGGCGTCGAGGAAAGGATACGGTCGGCCTCACCTTGCGAAATAATGTGGTGGCTCGAAGAGCCAATATTCGCCTGTGCCAAGAGTTCGTTAATATCGCGCAAGCGCACCGTCGAGCCGTTGAGAACATATTCGTTTGAGCCGTCACGATTCACCACACGTTCGATAGACACTTCGTCAAAATCTAAATTCAACACACGGTCAGAGTTATCAAATACCAATTTGACCGATGCGCGCCCTGCGCGCGTAACCGAAGGCGAACCATTCCAGATCATATCTTCGCCGCGCCTGCCCCGCATCGACTTCATCGACTGCTCGCCCAAGACGAAACGAAATGACTCGGCGACATTCGACTTGCCCGAGCCATTGGGCCCGACAATAGAGGTAATAGCCGAGGCAAATTGCAACTCGGTTTTTTTGGCAAATGATTTAAACCCCGAAAGTTCAATCGACTTCAGACGCATGTTGGTTATTATATCTCACCCTCTTAATAAAAATAAAAACGGCGGTTGGGTTTTTCCCCTTCCGCCGCCCAAGCACATGCTGCTATCTTCTTTTTCTGACAGGTCTTGGTTTCAGTAGTTCTTCGAGATGTACGCCCCAAGGAATCAGTCGTGCACCCGCTCCGCTCCAAAGCACGAGTTCGTCCTTAACTTGGAAGGGAGCCGTAGCTGGTCCTTTTGTGATACGAACCTGGAACCCTTCGAGAGGAACCTTAACACCAGTCTTGTCCCTCACCCCCAGCAAAACATGTGCTACAAGATTGAGGCCTTCAATGTTCAAGTTATTGAGAGCCTGTAAATCCTTTAACAAGGCTTCTACGTCTTCCGACGTAATACCGAAAGCTAGATAGCGACCAGCGCCATGATGGTATGTCCAGGTTCCCATACCTGGGTTGTATTCTCCCCACGGTTTGGCATCGTCCACAGAAGAGTACAATTCAATTCTCATCAGTCCCCCATTAGAACTTGTACGGACGAGATTCAGTCCTAAAACAAAATACAATATTGAAAGGAGATTGTCTACCCTACCAACCCTTAGCTTCAAGTGCGGTGCGGGCGGCGCATTGTTCGGCCTCCTGCTTAGACTTTCCTTCGCCTTGTGCTAGCAACTCTTGCTTTGCATACACCCCAACGACAAAGTGTTTGTCGTGATCAGGGCCAGTTTCTTTGAGCACCGCATAGGACGGCGTCACTCCTTGAAACTCTTGCACCTTTTCTTGCAGCGTCGACTTAGCATCTTGCCAGAGGCGCTTTTTGATAATCTCATCAATCTTCGGCAACAAATGGCGCGCGATGAACGCTTGCGCTGTGTCATAGCCTTGATCCATATACAAAGCGCCGATAAGTGCTTCAAACGCGTTAGCGAGCAGCACGCCGCGTGCGCGACCTTGATCCTTCGCTTCGCCGCGCGAAAGCAGGAGATATTCATTCATACCAAGCTCGTTAGCAATCTCAGCGCAGGTCACGGCGTTGACGAGTGCTGCGCGGTAGGCGGTCAGATCACCCTCATCATGCTCAGGGAATTTTTCATATAGAAAATGAGTCGCTACCAACTCCAACACCGCATCACCCAAAAACTCGAGACGCTCGTTGTGCCCTGCCACTTCGCCCCGGTGCTCATTGAGGTACGAGCGATGTGTGAACGCTTGGCGCAGCAACTCTTTGTCAGTAAACGTGATCTGAATCTTTGCTTCGAACTCTGAAAAATTGTTAGCCGTTTGGCTCATTGGTTTTATTCGTTAAAGTTGTAACTGCTTTTTCAACAATGGGTCGCATGTCATCGTAAAAATTTAATTCCATCGCTTCATCCAGAGGGAACCACTTCGCGTCATCGAGCCCGCCTTTCTGCGCAAGCGCAATCGGCGTGTTGCCGGACTCTGCGAGGAAGTATATGACGTGCTTGCGCTTCTTACCCACTTCTGGGTCAGAAGCAACGTACTCGTTTTCACCAATACGTGCAATAGGGGTCACCTCAAGCCCAATCTCTTCTTTAATCTTGCGCACCACCCCATCTTCTGGTGTCTCCTCTGGCGTGAGCTTTCCTTTCGAGAGGGTCCAGTGACCAAAGATATCGTGCACGAGCGCTAGATTGATGTTAGCCCCCACGCGGCAATAGACGATTGCACCCACGAGCCGCTCCTGGGGCATTTGATCAAAAGGGACGGCCTTTTTCTTTTTCGAGACTTCGTCTTTCCCAGGCTCGCCCAGCTCTTTGTAGACAGCGCCGAGCACCCCGTTGACGAAGCGGCCCGAATTTTCGCCCCCAAATGACTTCGCTAACTCGATCGCTTCGTTAATCGCCACTTTTGCAGGCACTTTCTCGCGGTCTGCAAATAAGAGTTCATAGAGCCCGAGCCGCAGTACATTACGATCGATAAGCGCGATACGCGAAAGCGGCCACTCCGGGGCAGCCTTCTCTATCACTTGGTCAAGATCGCGAGTGCGTTCAACCGTCCCTCGAAGAATTTCTTCCATGAAGGGAACATCTGATGCGTTGGGCGCAAACTCCTCAACATTGCGGGCAAGAATTTCTTGTGCCGCCTGAGAAGAGTAGTTTCGAAAATCCCACTCGAAGAGTGTTTGCAAAACTACCGAACGCGATAGATGCCTATTTGCCATTGTTTAAAAGATCGCCCGTCGCCCCAAGTACCAAAAACAGAAGATCAAGAACCAAGGTCGAACTACTTCGACGCCTCGCGCTTTGCCTTCTTGGTCGCCTTCGCCTGGACCTTCTTGGCCAAGTCGACGACAACGCGTCCACGGTAGCGCCCACACTGTGGGCATGCGCGGTGAGACAGACGCACAGCGCCACACTCGCAGGTTGCGAGCGGCTTCGCCTTCAGCGACTTTTGCGAGCGGTCGTGACCCCGCTGGCTTCGGTTGTGTCTCATGCGGACTACCATGCCCTATATATACCAGAATATGCCCAAAAAGAAAAGCCCCCGGCCCCGTCACTGTGGACGAGAACCGGGAGGCACTTTTGACGAAGCCGCTTTCAGGCAGCAACGAGTAAACTATTCCTTTCGAACTGCCGAGGGACAAAATCCTCGCAGTCTTTGCCTGCAGGCAGATGGTCATTTCCGCATTCAGCGCAGCAGTGGTGGCAAAGTCTTTCTTTTCGCTCAGTGAGATCTTCTACGATCCTATTTATTGCCAACGCTATGGGCGCCGGGCCAGGTGGTGGTACAAGGTCCCAGTCTTTATTCACTCTCTTCCCCCAATTGATACAAAGTCGAACCTATTGTCGCACACGATCATAAAATAAGAGCAGCGCACGACAAACCTCTTTATACCACACTTTTTGCCAACTTTCCAAACCCAAAGGATTTGCGGTGGATAGGCGAGAGCCCAAGCGATTTTATCGCTTGCAAATGTTTTTGAGTCCCGTAGCCTTTATGTTCATCAAATCCATAGCCAGGGTATTGCCGGGCGAGCTTGTGCATTAAACGGTCGCGCTTTACTTTGGCGGCTATGGATGCGAGGCCGATGATGGGCTCACTCGCGTCTCCTCCAATAATTGTTTTTTGAGCATACTCATCAGGCGCTTTAAGCAAGCCATCCAGTAAGATTATGTGTCCTGCAGGCTCGGGCGCGAGTGTGCGCACTCCTTTATATATACAGCTACGAATGGCGAAGCTCAGGCCTCGCTCGTCGATGACTCGCGGAGAAGCAAATACGACGCAATATTTCACCACGCCAAACTCGTGATACTTCTGTAGTACTTCGAATACTTCTTCGCGCTTCTCCTCACTGAGCATTTTTGAGTCGGCGACGCCTGGAAAGTTTTCACTTATGGAGAGAAAATCTGGCGCTATCACGAGCCCTACGGCGACCGGCCCTGCCAAGGGCCCCCGCCCTGCCTCATCAACCCCGATAACAAATTTCATGCCCCTAGTGTACTACACCACGCCATTTCATGTGGCTCTAGCTCTAGTCGAAAGAGTATACTACCCTCATGTCTGCTACGTTTGTACCGCTACATGCCCACTCCCACTACTCACTCCTCAAAGCGCTTCCCAAACTCCCCGACCTCATCAAGCGCGCTAAAGACGAGGGGTGCGAAGCGCTCGCACTCACCGACCTATGCAACCTCTACGGCGCCATTGAGTTCGTCATGGAGTGCCGCAAAAAAGGCATCAAACCTATCATCGGTATCGAGGCATATTTGCCTGACGATGCGCGACTCCTCGTATATGTGCAAGATGATGTAGGCTACAAAAATCTTTTGTCGCTCGTGACCGACGCATACACCAAAATTGAAGATGGCCCATACTTAACCCGCGAGATGCTGAAAGGTCGCACTGGAGGACTCATCGCCATCATCCCCAACCTGCGTGGAGAAGTAACCATGGCGCTTGCCTCACGAGACGAGGGTAAGGCCGAGCGCGCACTCAAAGAATATATTTCACTTTTTGGGAAAGAAAATCTTTTTATCGAGCTCTCTGTATACGAAGAGCGCGATGGACACGATATTTTTACCGATTCACTCAAAGCCTTTGCTAAAAAACATGATATCCCACTCGTTGCTGCACAAGAATCCTACTACTTAGAGCGCGAAGACCGCCAGGCATGGGAAACGATGCGTAAAATTGAAAACGCGCATCAAGAAATTGAGCTCGAAGAGGATTATTCATTCCGTGGAGCAGCAGAGCTGCTAGCACTGTTTGAAGACACTCCCGAGGCGCTGCAGAATACGCTCAAAATTGCTGAGCGCTGCAACCTCGACCTTACGCTCGGCAAGTTCGTCTTCCCCTCCTTCAAACTCCCCCAAGGCGTCACCGCTGATAAACGCTTACGCGAATTGTGCATGATCGGTATGCGTGAACGTGGACTTGAAGGTAAGCCGGAAGTCTTGGAGCGCCTCGAGTATGAACTCGGCATTATTGCGTTTAAAGGCTACGCGATGTACTTCCTCGTGGTAGAGGACCTCATCCGCTTTGCGCGCGAAAATAATATTTTTACCAACATCCGCGGCTCGGTCGCCGGCTCGATGACGACCTACCTATTACAAATTACGAAGATCGATCCCCTTGCCTATAAAATCCCTTTTGAGCGCTTTCTCAACCCAGAACGCCCCTCAGCCCCCGATATCGACATGGACTTCGCCGACGACAGGCGTGAAGAGGTGATCAACTATGCGCGCGCCACCTACGGCGAAGATCATGTGGCCCAAATTGGCACCTTCGGTACCATGCTCGCGCGCGGCGTCGTACGCGACGTCGCGCGCGCGCTTCGCTACCCGTACGGGCTGGGCGATCGCATCGCAAAAGAGATTCCTTTTGGTTCACAAGGCTTCCCCATGACACTCGACAGAGCACTTGAAGAAAATCCTGAGCTGAAAAAAATGTATGACGAAGAGGATGAGACGCGCGAAATAATTGATCTTGGCAAAAAGATCGAAGGCTGCGCACGTCACGTAGGCGTGCACGCCGCAGGCGTTGTTATCTCTCCCAGGCCGCTTATTGAATACGCACCACTCCAGAAAGATCCGAAGGGTGGCAAGCTCATCACCCAGTACGACATGTACTCGGTTGGCGAAGACGGTGCGGGCCTAACCAAGTTCGACTTTCTTGGTATCCGCAACCTCACCATCCTCGCGAGTGCTGTGAAGCTCGTTGAGCACACGCGAGGCATTGAGATCGATATGGAAAATATTCCACTTGATGATAAGCGCACCTTCGCCATGCTCGCGCGTGGCGAGACTGAAGGCACGTTTCAGCTCAACGGTGCTGGCATGACCAAGTGGCTCGTTGAGCTCAGGCCCACCACGATCCACGATATCAACGCTATGGTGGCGCTCTACCGCCCGGGCCCTATGCAGTTCATCCCCGACTACATTAAACGCAAGCAAAATCCATTTCTCGTCTCTTATCTCGACGCGGCGATGGAGCCGATTCTCAAACAAACGTATGGCGTGCTCGTTTACCAAGACGACCTCCTCATCATGGCCAACGTATTTGCCGGCTACTCCTGGGGCGAGGTCGACAAATTCCGTAAAGCGGTCGGTAAAAAAATTCCTGAGGAGATGGCCGCTCAGAAAGAAAAGTTCATTAAGGGCTGTGTGGAGCACTCCAAGTGGCCGCTAAAAAAAGCGCAGGAGGTGTGGGCGTGGATCGAACCATTCGCGGCCTATGGCTTTAATAAAGCGCACTCTGCAAGCTACGGGCGCGTCGCCTACCAAACAGCGTATCTCAAAGCGAATTATCCGGTCGAATACATGTCGGCGGTGCTCACGGCTGAATCGGGCGATGTCGACACGATAGCCATCATGGTCGCGGAGTGTAAGCGTATGCACATTCCGGTGCTCGCACCAGACGTGAATGAAAGTTTTGGGGACTTTACTGCAGTAGTTTCGCAGCAAATTCCTTCCGAAAAGGTCCTCGGATCTCCCGTCCTGGCCGACTCTTCGGTCGGCCGAGGCGGGCCAGACCATTTTCTTCAGGAATCAGCTGCTTCACTACCTAACGCAATTCGATTCGGCCTCTACTCAATCAAAAACTTTGGCCGTGGCGTTGCTGACTCAATAATTGCCGAGCGAAAGAAAAATGGAAAATTTACGTCGCTCGCCGACTTCCTTTCGCGTGTCGCCGACCAAAATCTCAACAAGAAAGGGCTTGAATCACTCATCGAGTGCGGAGCACTCGACTCGCTCGGCGACCCGACCCAAAGCGACAATGGGCGCGGGCAGATGTTAAACGCGCTTGAAATGCTTTTGCAGTATCATCGAGACGCGACGCGCGATACGAGCCAAGATTCACTGTTCGCAATGATGGGTAGCGGCCCTGCGGAATTAAAGCTGCCACCAGCACCCGAAGCCACCATGGATCAAAGACTCTTGTGGGAAAAAGAATTGCTTGGCCTCTACGTCTCTGGCCACCCACTCGATAAATTTAAAGAGCGACTCGCCAAGCGCCGCATGACACTCAGCCAGCTGCGCACCGTCAAGCCCGGCGTTGTCACCGTGACTGGCGGTATGATCGAAGACATTCGCGTCATCCTCACCAAAAGCGGCGACCAGATGGCGTTTATTAAACTCGCCGACTACGATGGTTCAATCGAAGCAGTCGTCTTCCCAAAAAGTTTTGCCGTTCATAAAGAAATCCTCAAACCCGAAAGCTGCATTGCGCTGAAAGGCAAACTCTCTTCACGCAATGGCGAGCTCTCGTTAGTTGCAGACGACCTCAAAGCGTTGTAATATTTGTGTACTCAGGGATTGACTCGCCTACCAAACGAGTTTGTGCAAACAAGTCGCAAGACCTAATCTGAGCCCAACGAAGTGTCCGCCCCGGACGGAAAACTAGGTGGAACCGCGGTTTATCCCGAGCTTGTCGAAGGTAAAAGATCGCCCTAGTGAATTTACGAGCCTTGTGCTCGCGTATTCACTAGGGCGTTTTTTAGTTATCAATCACATTAAAATTATATGGAAGAGCACGATCACAGGCGCATTGGCCAAGAATTAGACCTTTTTACTTTCTCTGACCTTGTAGGTTCAGGGCTCCCACTGTGGACGCCGCGCGGCACCGTTGTGCGCACCGAGCTCGACAAATTTGTATGGGAACTGCGCTCAAAGTTTGAATATCAGCGCGTCACTATCCCCCACATCACCAAGCGCGATTTATATGAGCGCTCTGGTCACTGGGAAAAATTCTCCGACGATCTCTTTCGCATCATGTCGCGTGAAGGCCGCGAGTATGCTCTGAAGCCAATGAACTGCCCGCACCATACGCAAATTTTTGCGCGCAAGCCACACTCCTACCGCGAAATGCCACAGCGCTATGCAGAGACGACAATGGTATATCGTGACGAACAATCGGGCGAGCTTGGCGGGCTCACACGGGTTCTCTCAATTACCCAAGACGACAGCCATGTCTTTTGCCGTGAGCCACAAATCAAAACCGAGTTTATGCAGATATGGGACGTTGTCGACTCGTTCTATAAAAAGTTTGGTTTCACCTTGCGTGTCCGTCTGTCATTCCGCGACCCTGCCGCTCCTGAAAAATATATCGGAACGCCTGCTGTGTGGGACAAAGCTGAAGGCGCACTGCGCGAAATTGCAGAAGAACGTGGTGCTGACACGGTCGAAGGCCCGGGCGAAGCCGCGCTCTATGGCCCCAAGCTCGACTTTATGGCCAAGAATGCTGCGGGTCGCGAGTGGCAAGTAGCAACCATCCAACTCGACCTTAACTTGCCTGAGCGCTTTGACCTGTGCTGCACTAACGAAAAGGGCGAGAAGGAGCGCATCGTTATGATACATAGTGCAATCATGGGCTCATTCGAGCGCTGCATCGCTGTGCTGCTTGAGCACCTTGAAGGCGTACTCCCTCTCTGGCTCTCGCCGGTGCAGGCGCGCGTCTTACCTATCTCTGACACACACACGGCATATGCAAAAGAAGTGTTTGAGCTCATGAAGAAAGCGAACATTCGCGCCGAGCTCGACGACAGTAACGAAACGCTCGGTAAGAAAATTCGCGATGCAAAGACTGCGAAGATTCCCTACACGCTCGTTATTGGCGACCAAGAGGTCACCAATCGCACCGCAACACTCGAGGGTCGTGAAGGTAAGGTAGGTGCGCTCCCTATCGACGAGATCATTCTCAAACTTGCTGACGAAATAGAAAAGCGCGCTTGATACGTTTCGGCGAATAACATAATTTTCGGAAAGCGGAAAATTTCCTGCTGATTAATGATTTCCAAACAATCCAAACGCGAACCAGCGCGCAAGTTTGTTTTGCACACGCTTAATCGCCACGAGATAGATAGCGAACACCGCCCACACCCCTAAGAATCCCCAATACAGCACCGCACCCACCGGCCCCAAATCGAGGCCGGTGTATGGCACCTGCGAGAGTGTCACTTGTGGGAGACGTGGTTGCGTGTATGTAACTGGAGCATAGTACGGCTCTGCGTGTCCTTGGTACGCATATGGAGAAGAGTGTTGATACTGTATTGGATACTGCGGCGGTCGTTGCGTAGCATACTGCGGGGTTGCTTGCTGGCGTGAATACTCATATCCATATGATGGTCGATACGCCGTTACATACGGATTAGGGATGTAACTTGGGTTCGCATACTGCGTAGTGTTTGTATACGTATAGGAGTTATTGGTGTTAGATGAAGTATACGTACTTGAGTAATTGTTGGTGTTGAACGAGTTCGCATATGAATTATTTGAATTCGTATTTGTATTTGAGGTGTTCGTGGTGTTCGAATTGGTGGTATTGAACGAGTTGGTGTTCGTATTGGTATTTGTGTTGGTCGTATCAATTGTTATGTTTGATACTGGTTTTGCCACCGGAGGAGTAACCACTATCGGTGGCATCTGTGGCGGAGGGTTTTGCTGCGGTGGGGTAACAACCGGAGGTAATACAACAGGTGGCGGTATCACCACTGGAGGTGTAACTACTGGAGGTGGTGGGGTTACCGGAGGTGTTACTGTAGGGGGCACTACTATCGTAGGCGTACCACTGTCTAAACCACCTCCCGTATCTACCACACCCACGGAAGGTCCTTCGCCACCACTCCCTGGTGCACCTCCGCAACATCCATCCCCACCAGGCCCACCAAATCCAGCGCCGCCATTATCAATAGGGCCACTGGGCGGCGGCCCCACATCAACTGCCCCGCCTCCCGAGTCTCCGGGAGCGCCTCCGCAGCAGCCGTCGCCACCAGGCCCACCAAATCCAGCGCCGCCACTATCGCTCGGCGCAGCACCTACTTCACCGCCAATCCCCGCGGCGCTTCCATCACCTCCTCCTCCACCTCCTCCGTCGCCCGCCCCACCACCATCACCGCCCCCACCTCCATCACCTCCACCACCATCATCTGCATGCGCGAAAAAAGCATGCCCTGTTCCAAAAAAAGTACTATGTCCCGGCAATTGTGGCACTATGACAAATAGCATAAAAAGTGCCGTAGCAGTTCCTGTTAGTACGTATATATAGTGTCGTGTAGTAAGTAATGGTTTTTGCATCGATATTAAAAGTGAGGAGGGCGAACCCTCCACACCCAGTTAGCTATGGAATTTTTTTGTTGCCGGTACGCAGTTTTTGTAGGCCTCGGGGGGGATGCAGTGCACCGAACCAACTTTGCGCTTGCGACACGAGGTGTTTTTGCACACTTTCGGTACAGTGACTTCGATAATGTGCGTACCACCACCAACCACTTTTCGCATAGTGATGGTGTGGAGTGAACGCCCCTGGCGCCACATACTTGGCCGCGCGATGATGTTGTGCACCAACTCACCACCGCCAAAAAATTGTGACTGCCATTCATCACCGTCAGCAATACGGGAGACTAATGGATGCGACGGGTCATATCCGACCCCTTGGTACTGCTGCCACTGCCCCAAGAAATAATCGCGCTCCTGCCATGAAAGCT
>CAYRHY010000018.1:5618-14524 GCA_964424235.1 uncultured Candidatus Saccharibacteria bacterium | reverse complement strand
CTTCTTCGAAACCCGCGTCACTGAATACAAAACCGGCGAGCTTGACTGGTAGGGGTCACGTACTACAATTGCGATATGGAGGAGTCGATAGAAAAACTCACAGAAAAAGTCGACACATTAACCGAAACAGTGGATGCGCTGGCTGCTGCAGTTGTTCAAGGATTTAAGCAGATTGAAGAGCGATTCGATGATATTGAAGAAAAGATACTAGAGGCCGAGGAAAAATTAACCAGCAAAATTGATGGCGTACACCGTCGCATCGATACTGAAATTGAGTCAATTGCAGCACTAGAATCTCGTATACGTAAAATAGAGGAGGCTTCAGTTTAAAGTATTTTATTGCGCTGAGGTCTTTTATTTAAGGCTTTTTTCCACTGTATACTCCCCCACGCGGGTGCGCAGGATGTGAAGAGCCAAAGCGGGGACACCTAGTTCGATACCGAGGCTATGCGCTATAGAGCGCGCATAGGCTCCAGAGGAGCAAGAGATTTTGATGGTCGCGCACGCAAAGTCTCTATCACCATCGCGCCTCAGGTGGCGATGCCACAGGCGCATGATCTCTTCTTGGCGAAAGTCGCCTTGCACCTTCTCAACATGTTGTTCAATGTAATTAAGGAGCGTCTTCTCATTCAGTTTATAAATATTGTCGAGTTCAATTTCAAAAATATTCACTGTCTTGTGTGGCACGACGATAGTGGAAAGCATATTCGAGCGCGCCCACTCAAACATTGGCTTCCCTTCAACCGCTTTTGATGAATACGGCGGATACTCCTGCTGAAAGCTGCCACGGAATTCATTGAGCCCCTTCTCTATCATCTTGCGCGTGAGGTGCGACGGGTCACCATGCTCCATAACTCTTCCTAAAATGTCATAGGTGTCAGTTGAAAATCCAAAGAGTACGTCGAGGACGTACTCCTTATTCATATCTAAATACGCGTTGCGGTTACTGTTGGCTGCACCAACCAGCGCTAAGAGCACGCCTTCGGCCATTGGGTCGAGCCGCCCCGCATAGGAGAGCACCTCGTGCGCATACTCTGGCTTCTCTATGCGCAGACGCTCCAGACGCTCCAGCGGGGTCTCACAAAGGCGTTTATAGAGATTGAGGACGCGGCCGGCCGAGTGGGGGCGGTGGCGGGGCAAGTGGCGGATGTCATCAATCTTCTCGTTCATGTCACTGTTTTCTGTTAGAATACAACCCAAAAGCAATATGTCCAAAAATAATCGTCTTTCAACCGAACCATACAAGGGTGTGCGTGATTTTTACCCCGAAGACCAAGCCTTGCTTAACTATCTTTTCGCGACCTATCGCCGCGTGGTACAAAGCTTTGGCTATGTAGAGTACCACGCTTCAGTGCTCGAACCTGCCGAGCTCTATAAAGCTAAAGGCAGTGACAATGAAGAGCTGGTGAATGAGCAGACATATACCTTCGTTGATCGCGGCGAGCGTGAGGTCACCTTGCGTCCTGAAATGACCCCAAGTGTAGCGCGCATGGTCTCGGCCAAGCGCCGTGAGCTCGGGTTCCCGCTGCGCCTTTTTTCTATCCCGAATGTTTTTCGCTATGAGCGCCCACAGCGCGGGCGCCTGCGCGAGCACTGGCAGCTCAATGTCGATCTGTTTGGTTCGAAATCAGCAGGAGCAGATGTTGAAATACTGCTTGTCGCTTACGAGCTTATGAAAGCGTTTGGCGCCAACGACAGCGACTTTGTCATTAAGCTTGGCAGCCGCACCTATCTCGACCAGCTGGTGCGCGAGCATGGTCTCTCTGAGTCGGCTTCACGCGAACTCATCAATCTTTTAGACCGCAAAGATAAAATGCCAAAAGAAGAGTTTGATGCAAAACTCGCTACACTCGGAGTACCTGAAAGTGCCCTTTCAGGTGAGTTTGAGCCCGAGGATATAGCAACGACGCTCTGCTCGTTGGAGGAGCTTGGTATAGCAAACGCCGTTTTTGACCCGTCTATTGTACGCGGCTTCAACTACTACACCGGTATTGTGTTTGAAATATATGACACGCACCCCGACAATAATCGCGCGCTTTTTGGCGGTGGGCGCTATGACAACCTTACGGCACTGTTTGACGACGAATCCATTACTGGAGTTGGCTTTGGCATGGGTGATGTCTCGATTCAAAATTTCCTTGAGGTGCGCAAATTACTCCCACCCTATATCCCACCCACCCGCGTTTACCTCGCGGTTACCTCGCCTGACCTCACCGCATTCGCTATGGGCGTCGCAAAAGATTTGCGAGCGGCAAACGTTCCGGTTGGCATAGACTTTGGCGAGAAGAAGCTTGGTGATCAAATCAAGACAGCGACTAAGCACGCCATTCCCTACCTCGTCGTCATAGGAGAGAATGAGCAGACATCAAACAGCTTTATTATCAAAGATTTACAGACGGGCGAGGAACAGTCATCGACGCGTGACGAGCTCGCAAACTTCTTCAATGCATAATGCGCAAAATTGTATTTGACATAGAGACGACCGGCCAAGCGTTCGGTCAGCCTGACTTTACTAATCAAGAGCTCACTATCGTGAGTATTTGGGACTCGCAGACGAAAAAGTTTTCGAGTTATTTTAAAGATGAGTTGCCAAAACTTTGGGGCATTCTCGAGCGCACCGACATACTCATTGGCTACAACTCTGACCACTTCGATATCCCGATTTTGAACAAATACTACCCAGGTGATCTGACGAAAATTAAAAGTATCGATTTACTTAAAGAGGTGCGTGCCGTGCTGGGACGCCGACTGAAGCTCGACAACATCGCTCAAGCCACGCTGGGTGAAGGTAAGATCGCCAGCGGCCTGGATGCGGTGAAGTGGTTTGAGCAAGGCGAGTTAGAAAAGCTGCGTGAATACTGCGAAGCTGATGTGAAAGTTACGCGCGACATTTATGACTACGCAAAGAAAAATAAGTCGCTGAAGTATAAAGACTTCGACGGAGTACGCGAAGTAAAACTCGACCCCTCCACATGGGAGGAGGTTACCGACGCCCCCGTCCTCACCCACACCTTGCCGTTTTAAAACAATTCACCCCCAGCATTCCGCTGGGGGTGTTTCGGAGCAGGGCTCCAGTGTTCAGTAGACCGCTTCGGCGACGAACTCTCCGATGGTGTCTACTCTGTCGTGATGAACAGCAACGACTGTTACCTTTTTTGTCCCATTGGGCACAACGCCGGCATAGCTGCCGCTATTAAGCCCCTGCTCGCGAGCACGGCGCAGTGCCTCTTGCGATGCGTACAGCGGCACTTCCTCGAACGTGCTCGGCTCGATCTCGATGAGCGCGGTGCTGATCGGCTTCACTCTTTCGGGCTGTGCGGTCGACTTCGCTGCCGCAGGTTGATCCGAAATGACGACACGATTTCCCTTGGCGGGATTCCGGCCCCGTTCCTTCACAACGCGGAAGGTCTCGAGGACCAGCCCGTGTTCTTCGGCATCATCATTGTACTCAGCGACCAAGACCACGAACGTGTTGTGCGGCAATGACGGCCACTCAACCTCGAGCACCGGGATACCCCAGCGCCCACCTTTGATTTCGACAGGTTCGCGCGCGAGTATTCGACGCACACGAGCTTCACGCTCCTCATCAGCACGTTTCCGTGCCTCCGCCTGTCGTGCCTCTTCCGCTTGGCGTTGCCGTTCGGCCAGAATTCGGCCGACTGCCTGCTCTGGCCGGGATAGCTCGAAGTCACGGACGAGAAACTCCGCCGCCAAGCGCTTCAGACCCACCATGGCCGCCACATCGAACCGAATGCCGATGAAAGTGATGAGCGGAATGACCCGCAGCAGAGCACCTTGACGGCCTCGGCGCACAACAGCGACAACCGGGTGTTCGCCAGCCTTGGCCATGATACAGAACTCGTCTGGCCCCTTCGTGGTTTCTTCGAAAGTCCAAAACTGCCTGCCTGCCTGGTCCCCAATCTCTTTGACCAGAAACGGAACAGTTGGCGCCACATTGGCGGGCCGTATCATGTTCAGGACAAAGGAATAATCCCCGTCCTGTACCACTCCGGTTTCGACCAGGTGGGTTGCACTATCATGAATTCCCTTGAGCACATAGCCCGGGAACTCAAAACCAGAACGGTCAGTCACTGTGGTCCTCCTGAGGTTTGAAACAAAAAAAGCTGTCGATGGACAACCGGTAGCATCATATAATATTTATTATGTTCTGTCAAGATTCTACAACTCGTAGATATAGAGTTTTCGCGCAAGCCCTTTTCCTTCAACTAAATCAATGGTTTTTTGAGGCTGAAGAGTCACAAAGACAAAATCACAGCACAAAATCCGAGTGCCCGGTTTGCATTCAGCAATCACTTTTTGCTCTACGAGAGTAATTATTTTTGGATACAGATAGCAGTAGACATGGGTCGCCCGACTAAGATTGACGTCTCGAAGATCTTTGTTAACAAATGTGCAATTAGTTGCCTGCCCGTGCCACCATAGGCGAAACTTTGCTACCACATGAGGAACAAAAGCTTTATCGACCCCAATACACCGAGCACCCGGTTGTGCAAGAGCTGCAGCCTCGACGATACGCCCATCACCCGAGCCTAAGTCATAAAAAACTGCGCCTGGCTCTAGGTTCAGCGCCCCTACTATTGCAGCCACACGAGCCTTAGGTGTTGGAATAAACGGCGAATTAGTGCCCATGATGGAGTACAGATACAACGCTGCTAGAACTTGCAGGGGCGCGAGTACACATATAAGCACAATAAAAATATATACATTGACCATATATTTAAAGCTTGAGCAATGATTGCGTTTTTACTCTTATGCTAAAATGGGTATATAACTTATTAAAGCATATGAATAGCAATTACGTTTTACCTATTACTATTGTGGTCGCAGGGGCGATGATAGCGGGCGCGGTTTTTTTCGTCGGCAAATCTGGGATCCAAAATCCTAACCAAAACGGCTCCAGCAAGGTGACCGCGCGCCAGTATGACGCAAAGGTTGACCATATCCTCGGCAACCCACAAGCAGCTGTGAAGGTCGTCGAATACGCCGACCTCGAATGTCCGTACTGTAAGACATTCAACACCACCATGCACCAGATCATGGACTACTATGGTCAGTCGGGTAAGGTTGCCTGGGTATATCGTCCATTCCCCCTCGGGCAGATCCACTCCCGTGCACCGAAAGAGGCTGAGGCAGCAGAATGTGCAGCCGACCAGGGCGGCGACGCGAGCTTCTTTAAATATATAGACCAGGTCTATGCAGTTACTCCGGGTGAAAATAATCTTGATCCTGCTGAGCTTCCTAAAATTGCGCAGCAAATCGGTCTCAATGTTGATACATTCAACCAGTGCCTCAGTAGTGGTAAATACACTAAGAAAATCTCCGACAGCTACAACGAGGCAGTTTCTGCTGGTGGCCAAGGCACCCCATTTATCCTCATTATGGTTGGATCAGAGGCCGTAGCGCTTAATGGTAACCAACCGTACGACTCTATGCGCGCAGCTATAGACGCGGTGCTTGCCCAGGTGCCAGCAGCGCAGGGCGGCGGTACGATCACTTCAACCACCACCCCAGCAGCACACTAACAAAAACGCCCCCTCAGGGGCGTTTTTTTATTGCTCAAGTAGCCCGAGGCGATAAATATCAAAAGAGTTTTCGCCCTCGAACATGTCGGAAGGGTTGGGCAAGAAGTGGCGGGTGCGAGCGATTTCTTGGGTAGCATCTTTGAGAAGTCGATGGAAAACAATGAAGTCGTCTTCACACTGCGCGTAGTCAATGACATAGCGACGCAGCTGCGGACTCCCGTCCGCATTGCGTGATTTTTTACATTCGTAGACAACAAAGCGTCGCACCGGTTTATCAAACAGCGACAGCACTGTGTAGTAATTAAATAACGCCTGGAGGACGAAGAGTGATTTGCCGCCCTTCAGCGGGCTAAACGAGTCGACAAACTTGTGGTCGATAATGTCGACTGCACCACGCTGAACCCGCGACTCTACCACCAAGTCTGAAACCGCTTTAATGGGGAGTGGCAATCCTTGCACCCGTACTGTCCCCTTCACCTCAACTCCGAGCACCTTGTGTCTTGGGGGCTTCAAAAGATAAAAGTTAATCGCCTGCAGATACTCGCGCTCCATGCTTTCACGTTTTTGTTTTTTAGCGCGCTTAGATTTCGCTTTACCAAAGTTGATTTCAAAATCGGGAACTTTACGCAAATAGTCGAGCCCAAAGGCAACTGCCGGCACCTTCCCCGTCTCACCTTGATTCATCTCATAAAAATGCTGCAGTGCCATATGCGCCGCGCGCCCTACTACCCCCGCAGGAGATGATGGGGTGTCAAAAATCTCTTCAACATAGCGCTTATACCACGCCAGAGGATTGCGCAAATACGCCATGAGCGAGGAGTGGCTCCAATGCTTGATAGGATACTTCTCCTCCTTTTGCATAGGGGAAGTATACCAATGTTATCCTCACCCTGCCGCTTGAAAGTACTGTACAGAGTAGTATGCTAGTGAACGGTTTTTGTACAAGGTGATGCATGCATAAGAAGCGACCTTCGCTTAACGATTTGGAAGAGCTCGGGACAGCAATGCTTGATACGAGAATATGCCGCATCGCTACGTCTGCGGTAATTGGACTTATTATTGTTCTCGTTATCATATGTATATCGAGCATCTTTCGTAATAACCCGCTTTAAAGCAATTGTTGCCTATATACCCGCGCGCTCAGCATTGAGTTGCGCGGGTTCTTTTTGTATGAAGTGTGCATAGTAGCGCTTGAAATACCGACGAAGTAGGAGTAGGATTCGAAATTGGTTCCACGACTCAGAAACTCGATTACTCAAAGAGGTACTGCATGCCGGATGGTAATGTTCCTTTTGTGCGACACGACACCACGAGTGATTCGTGGTGCGACTTCATACTACAATTACGAGCGTGTAATGTCCTTACAGATACAAACCCAAACCAGTTTCCAGATGACGAAGGCTGCCTTTTGATTGTATGCCCAGATGGACACAGATTCAGAAATAAATGGGCGTTTCATCTTGAGTGCTTCGGTGATAGACCTTGTCACCACCCACAACTCCCTTTAGGAGGGACACTTATATTTGGCGACGGCTCGCCGTTAGCACAAACAGAAAGTGGCCATAACAGAGCTGCGGTGTTTATGGACGATATCGGAACATCGCTAAGGTTAAAAGGGCTGCGGACAATAGCTGCCTACATGCACTATCCGTGCTCTGCGGCACGAGAAGCAGGATTAACACCAGCAAGACAGATGGGGCTTTTTGTTTCAGGTATTAGAAATTTGAGTTTCAAATTTCCAAACACCCATATTGTACCTTTTTGTCACGTGCACTATCCGGAGGATCGATATAGAACGTACAGTGTAAATATTGCCTCGTACACCTGACACATACTGTGTGTACAACCCGCCCCGCCGAGCTAACGCTCGTGCGGGGCGACTTCATTTTTGCGACTTGCGAGGTTTTTTTGGTGCGGTAGGATTATCCAGTACACCTGCCAAAAGCAGGTCTCATGCGTTTAGAGGTTGCTAGTGTGTATTATTCATGTTCTATTCTTTTGTCATTCCACTCTATGAAAATTCGTGCGCAAAGTATTAAACCGCTTGTCTTACAAAACTGGAAGTCTGGACTCACCGTCGCGCTCATATCGATCCCGCTCTCTATCGCCCTTTCGATTTCCTCAGGCGCAGGCCCACTTCCTGGCCTTATCACTGGTATTTGGGCGACGGGCATCGCAGCCCTCTTTTGCAGCAATAACTACAACATTATCGGCGCCGCGGGCGCCCTTACTACCGTGCTCTTTGCGGCACAGCTCGAGGCAGCGCATGGTCTGGGTCCTGCTATTTTGCCACTCCTAGCTATTGCGACCGGTCTTATCCTTTTTGTTGTGTGGCTTCTAGGTGCGAGCAAGTTCCTATACTTCGTACCCTCGAGCGTTATGTATGGCTTTGCTGCCGGCGTTGCCATTAGCATCGCCGCAGGCCAGCTGTTTGACGCCACAGGTTTGCTCCTCAAGCGCACTGGCACCTTTCTTGGCGACATTTGGCTTTTTGTCCACCACATAGCGCAGGTGAACACTGTCGCGATTATAGTGTTTGCCATTTCGCTCGCACTTATCCTCACACTCAAGCGCTTTGTAAAACAAATTCCTGCCATTATCCCCGTCGCTATCCTGGGAATCATTTTTGGATTTGTTGAAAAGCACTACTTCCCACTCAATATCCAACTACTGTCGGATAAGTTCGGCTCACTCCAGGGCATGCTCGCACAGCCGCCCCATCTCGAGACCCTCGCTATTGTGCTGCGTGACCATACATTCTTCTTTAGCCTATTTCAGACTGCGGCACTCATTGCAATCATAGCTATTCTCGAAACGCTCATCACCGCGCGTTTAGCAGATAAAATTACTCGCACTGAGTCATCGAGTGGTAAAGAAATTTTTGGCCTCGCTCTTGCCAACATTGGCTCAGGCGTCATGGGTGGCTTACCAGCCACCGGCGTCTTTATTCGTACCGGTGCAAACATCAAGGCTGGCGCGACACACCGGACCTCCGCACTCATCGCCGCACTCCTCACTGCACTCATTACGCTGGTAGTACTCCCCTTCTTCTCATACCTCCCGGCAGCGGTGGTTGCTGCGATGCTTGTGAATACCGCAATCGGTCTTATCGAAGTCTCACTCTTTAAGGAAATGTGGCGATACGAAAAATCGAGCTTTTGGATTATGGTACTCGTTGCTGCGGTAACGGTTATACGAAACGCCGGCGACGCGGTACTCGTCGGTGCGGGCATAGCACTCTTCCTCTTTATCAACCGGGTGAGTCATGGCCGATTTGATATCTGGTATCGTTTCGCTGATGGTACAGCCGCTGAGGAAAAGAACCAACGTACCATTCACTTCCCTCACGGAAAAAAGATTGAA
>CAYRHY010000018.1:0-5608 GCA_964424235.1 uncultured Candidatus Saccharibacteria bacterium | reverse complement strand
CACCTACAGCCTCGCCGGCCACGTCGGGTATATTGATGTTGGCCACCACGCTGCGAATTTTCGTCATCTTGCCCGCAGCAATGAGGTCGAGGCGGTGATCGTGCGTATGCGCAATCTCTTTAGTATCGACCATGAGGGTCGTGAGATGCTTGCTGAAGCTATGGAGGAACTGATGCATCGCGGCAAAAAAGTATATATCTCTTCTGCTAGTGCTGATATGCAACAGTACCTCACCCAAATTGAAACGTTCAAAACTATGCATGAAAAGGGCCTCTTTGCCCATAAAGCAAGTGAAGCTTTATTACAGGTAAGTGTGGCTAAATAAGATACACATAAAAACCCCAGTCAAAAGCTGGGGTTTTTATGTGTCCTTAATAACTGCGCAGGCGTTTGGCCTTTTCGTGCGTGCGGATACGCTCAAGTGCCTTGGCTTCAATTTGGCGGATACGCTCGCGAGTGACACCAAACTTCTTACCCACCTCTTCGAGCGTGTGGTAGATACCGTCTTCGAGCCCGTGGCGCAGCTTGAGAATTTCGCGCTCCTTGGGAGAAAGTTCTTCGAGGATTTCGCGCAGCTGGTCGGCGAGAATGCGACGTGCCACTTCTTGGTCAGGAGAGAGAATCTTATCGTCCTTGATGAAGTCACCTAAGACTGAGCGGCCGTCTTCGTCTGCATCACCAACTGGTGACTCGAGCGACACGGTATCCTGATCAATTTTTTCAATTTGATAAATCTTGTCGACATCAACGCCCATTTCAAGTGCGATCTCCTCAGCGAGCGGGTCACGGCCAAGGTCTTGGCTAAGGCGACGGGCTACCTGCTTGTACTTCGCAATAGTCTCCACCATGTGCACAGGGATACGGATGGTGCGGCTTTGGTCGGCAAGTGCACGGGTAATAGCCTGGCGGATCCACCAGGTAGCGTAGGTCGAGAATTTATACCCCTTTGTGTAATCAAATTTATCCACCGCCTTAAAGAGGCCGAGGTTACCCTCTTGAATAAGGTCCAAGAGCGTGAGGTCGGGGCTGCGTCCCACATATTTTTTGGCAATAGAAACAACGAGGCGCAGGTTTGCACGCGCTAAAAGATTACGCGCTTCAGCCTCACCGTCAACAATGCGCTTTGCGAGATCACGCTCTTCTTGAGCATTAAGGAGCGGGTACTTACCGATCTCGCGCAGATACATTTGGATCGAGTCATACTGCGAGTCTGAACGGCCGTACCCTTTTTCAGGGACATCTGGCTCGATCTCGAGCATGCCGCCACCCTCAAGCACATCGATGTGTGCGCTCGCAAACTTGTCGTACAGCTCTTCAAGAAATTCGACGTCGGTTTCGATAGTGGGGAACGCTTTGAGAATTTCATCATACGTGACGAAACCACTTTGACGGCCGCGCGCCATGAGCCCTTCAGCCTTTTTGTCGCGATCGTTTGAGCCTTTCGTAGCTTTTGATGCTGCTACTTTTGGTGCAGCCTTCTTAACTACTTTTTTTACGGGCGTGGTAGCAGAGCGTCGCTTTGCTGCAGCGGCACGAAATTGCTTTGCCTTTGCGGTTACGCTCTTTGCGCCCGCTGGCTTGTTCTTTAATTTTTGCTTCCCCGACGACTTCGAGGCCCCAGCTTTCCGCTGGGTCTTTGCTTTGGTTTTCGCCATAACGTGAGAGAATTATATCACATATATCGACTTTTGACACGTTCTTTCGCTTGAACTCGCTCTATGAATTCGAGCATGTCGGAAGCTATTTGAGCCTCGCTGGTTTGATCGTTAATTTCAGATTCGAACCGAAACCGCCACACTTCACTCTGCTCAGAAAGCCTCTCAACGAGTGCTTGCAGTTTTTCATTCCCTAAAAGCTCTGTTAACTTTTGCCGCTGTGTTGATTCGGGCCCAAAAGTGAAGTAGAGCATCGCCACTTTTTTCTCCAGAGGGGTGAAATCTTCAACGACTGGCTGTACGGCCAGGTTTGTATCATCAGTAACATCAACAACATCGAGCGATACCTTTTGCTTAGCAACCTCTTCGCGCACCGCTATCTCTGAAACACCAAGCCGCAGTGCGACCAGATGAACGAAGTGCTCCTGTTCGATCTTGCTGTGCATCGCTTTAATAAGTGGTAACACCTGTGCCTCCACCATCCGCTTATACATACGTTCATCCTTTGCTTGGGGACGGAATATATCCAAGAAGAATTCAACAGCAGTTTTAGATGATCGAATAGCCGCCTTGAGAAGTTCAGGATTTTCTTTCGCCAAGTCCGCCGGATCTTTCCCTTGCGGGAAGGTTGGTATTTTTACATCAAACCCGGCCGAGAGCGCCATGAGTGAACTTTTAAGACCCGAGCGGATACCCGCACTATCGCCATCGAGCGCTATTACGAGTCGCTTACTCAGCTTGCCCAATAGCGAGAGATGCTCAGGTGTGAGCGCGGTGCCCGAGAGCGCAACCGTAAATGGGAGTCCCGACTGATGCGCGAGCACTAAGTCGAACTGCCCTTCAACCAGCAAGATGCAGTCTGCCTTGCGGATAGCACTCTTGGCTGTACCAAGCCCATAGAGGATGCGCGACTTTTTGAAGAGGGTTGTTTCAGGCGAGTTCACATACTTCGCTGGCTCTCCATCAGATGCCTTGCCCGGCATGCCTTCGAAGAACCGCCCCGAGAACGCAATGATTCGTCCTTGTGCATCGCTCATCGGGAACATGATACGCCCTCGAAAACGATCATATACGCGTGTTGGGTCTTTTGGCGAGAGCGCTCCTACACCTGCCTCCACCAGTTCTTCTTTCGTAAACCCACACGAGAGGAGGTGGTCACACAGAGATTGCCAATCGGGGGTCGCATAGCCCAGGCGCCAGTGAGTGCGCGACTCGTCTGAGACTCCACGGGTTTTGAGATACTGTAGTACATCATCGCGTTTGAGAATGACTGATTCATAGAACGCTGCGGCTGCTTCACACACATCGCGCAGTCGCGCGTCCTTCTCTGTATTTTCAGGTTTTCGCGTGTGGTCTTGGTGAAGCTCGACACCTGCTTTTTTAGCAAGCTCCAACAGCACGGTGCGAAAGTCGCTGCCCTCTATGCGCTGCACGAACGAAAATATGTCGCCCTTTTCGCCACAGCCAAAACAAATATAGGTGCCTCGCTCGGGCGAGACGTGGAAGGAGGGCGTACGCTCCTTATGAAAGGGGCAGCGCGCGGTGAAATTGCGCCCCGCTCGGTGCAGCTGCACATACTGCCCTACCACGTCGGCTATATTGAGCCGGTCCTTTATCTGTTGAATATCATCCCCTGCCATACCTATAGATTACCGCGTTTAGAAAAACCCCGTGACTTGCGCCACAGGGTTTTTCGTTTTGAGTAAATTTAGAGATTATCGCACCAACTCGGTGTCGCCTTCAGCAGGCTGCTCCACCGGCGCGTAGCGGTTTACCAACTTTTCTTTTGGTGAACCCTTAAAGCCCGTACCGGCTGGGATGAGGCGGCCGATAATGACATTCTCTTTGAGACCTTCGAGTTTGTCGACCGAGCCGTACATCGATGCGCGGATGAGCATGCGGGTCGTGTTTTGGAACGACGCAGCCGAGAGGAAGCTTGGACGCGAGAGCGACACATCGAGAATACCCATGACGAGCGGCTCGACAGTTGCCTTCTCTCCCCCGTTTGCTGCGACCGCCTCGTTAGTGGCAAAGATATCTGCCTCTGCAGCAACATCACCCTTTGAGTACTCGGTGTCACCCGACTTCACGATGCGAACGCGTGAGAACATTTGGCGAATGATGGTCTCGAGGTGTTTGGTCGAGATAGAGGCGCCCTGGAGTTCGTAGATCTTGAGCACTTCAGTGATGATGTACTCCTGCGTCTTCTCTTTACCAGCGAACTCAAAGAGA
Organism: uncultured Candidatus Saccharibacteria bacterium; assembly: GCA_964424235.1. GTDB lineage: Bacteria > Patescibacteriota > Minisyncoccia > Phycocordibacterales > SBAW01 > GWA1-54-10. Next base: position 1,721 of record CAYRHY010000018.1, on the reverse strand, counting down.
TCAGAGAGATCTGCTGAGCCGTCGGTGAGGAGCTGACCTTTGGTGACCTTATCGCCAACCTTTACAGTTGCCTGGCGGCGTGGGTGGACAGAGAATTCATAGAACTCCTTCTTACCCTTTGCCTTGTATTCAAGATCAGGCGCGACGCGGATAATCTTTTCCTTGTCGTCAGTCTTGATCTCAACCACTTCACCAGAGACAGTTGATACTGCTGCTGGATTACGTGGTGAACGGCGCTCGAAGATTTCTTCAACGCGAGGCAAACCCTGGGTCACGTCACCTGCTGCTGAGGCTGCACCACCGGCGTGCTTGACGTTCATAGTAAGCTGGGTGCCCGGTTCGCCGATTGCTTGTGCAGCAACGGTACCGACTGCTTCGCCAAGCACGACTGGCTTCATCGTGCCGAGGTCTGCACCATAACAGTGCGCGCAGATACCGCGGTGTGATTTACAGCCCACTGGAGAGCGGACGTACACACTTTCTACACCAAGCTCTTCAATGTGCTTTGCGTCTGGACCGAGGACAAAGTGACCCTTCTTGTAGATCACCTTACCATCCTGCTCAACATCAGCTGCTAAGTAGCGGCCTGAGATGTTCTTTGCGAGGAAGGTGCCGATGCCCGATGCAGACTCGCGCTTAATGGTGAGACCTTCCTTCGTACCACACTCTTCCTGCGTCACGACAATGTCTTGTGCGACATCGAAGAGTCGGCGGGTAAGGTACCCTGCTTTCGCAGTTGAGAGTGCGGTTGAAGCGAGGCCTGAGCGTGAGCCGTGCGTCGTGAGGAAGTACTCAAGTGGTGAGAGACCTTCCTTCATCGACTTGGTCACCGGGAGTTCGATCGTCTCACCCGTCGGTGATGCGATGAGACCCTTCATACCTGCCATCTGGGTAAGCTGTGCGACCGAACCACGAGCTTTCGACTTGAGCATGTCTTCAACCGGACCATCCTTCGGCAGGGTTGCAGGGATGAGCTTTTCAACGCGAGACTTCGCGTCGTGCCAAATCTCAAGGTTCATACGATAGCGTTCCTCCTCAGAGAGAAGTCCTTGCTCCCAGTGCGAAACCACTTCTTGTGATCTCTTTTGCGCCTCTTCGATAATTCCCTTCTTCTCTTCAGGGATACGAATGTCATCGAGCGACCAGGTGATACCAGACTTCGTCACATACTTGAAACCAAAGTTCTTAATGCGGTCGAGGATCTCAGGGATCTTCTCGAGACCATAACGGTCAATGAGGTCATCAACGAGCTTCGCGAGACGATCCTTACCGACTGAGTCGTTGATAAATGGATAGTCGCTTGGGAAGACGGTGTTGAAGAGGAGTCGGCCAACAGTGGTCTCAAAGAGCGAGCCGCCGAACGCTGCGTACTTCTCCTTCTCAGACGGGAGCACTTTGATCTTCGCTTGGAAGCCAACTTGCCCGTGGTCGTATGCGAGGATCGCAGCGTTTGGTGATGGGAACGCGAGGCCTTCACCCTTCGCACCCTGGACTTCCTTCGTCATCCAATAGACACCAAGGAGAATGTCGAGGAGCTTGGAGGCTACGACCGCGTCACCACTTCCTGGCTTGAGCACGTTGCGGGTTGCAGACATGATCTCGCGTGCTTCGGCTTGTGCCTCTGGTGAGAGCGGCACGTGCACCGCCATCTGGTCACCATCGAAGTCTGCGTTGAATGCAGGACACACGAGTGGGTGCAGCTGGATAGCGTTACCTTCAAT
>CAYRHY010000017.1:0-14766 GCA_964424235.1 uncultured Candidatus Saccharibacteria bacterium | reverse complement strand
CAAATATTTTTTATAAAGCAAACGGCCGCACCCATGTGGGTGCGGCCTGTAGTTGTGCGATCCAAACGTTAACGTTTTGTCTTCTTTTTCTTCTTTTTGTTTGGAGTTTTTGCTGGGGCTCCTTCATAGAGCCTTTTACGAACAGAGCCGGGAACATGCTTCGCATACGAGCCCAACCTGATCGTGTTGCCGGTTTCTGTATCGTACCAGCCAGAGACCCGCCAGCCGACGGCAAGACCAATGCGGATCAGTGTATCGCTCTGCGGCTTCTTGGTTATGCCTTGGGCGAAGTTGCTTAGTGTGGCAACACACAGCCCTGCATCAGCGGCAAGATTTTTCCAGCTTGTGCCTCCGTGCTTGCCATACCGTTGCAAAAGCTTCCCCCGCAGGTCGGCTTTGAACTTCTCGGCGTCGCTGTCTTCGTCGAGGCCGATAGCCACTCGCGTACGATCGGACATGTCAGCCGATACTCCATGTCCGGGTGTGCACGATGGGTTGCCTCTCTCGGGGCCCTGCGACTTTGGTGACGAAGGCCCATGGGCTCGCGATAGGGCCCCTACCATTGCGACCGATCTTGAAGACTATGGTGTCGCCCGGGAGCGGCAGCATATCCACTTTTTTGTCGGTAAATTGGCCGTCTTCGTCGAGCTCACACCCGCCGTCCATATCGAAGTAGAATCTTCCGACTCCCGATACGCTCACAAAGCCGAACGTTCGCCACTTTTTGTTGGGTTTTGCGGCAAATCTATCGACTACCCCAGTGTGTAGTTCACTCATTCTTTTAACCCAAACAAGTCACCTGCAGTTCTTTGAACCTTCCTCAAGTGAGGAGGTCTGGCGACTACGGACTTTCCGCGAAATTAAATTAACATTTAAATATATTTGTGTCAATAGTGCATACCTGTTCCTACAACAAGCGTATTACACAGCAAAATGGATTGCTAAAAATAGGACGAGGGCGCCTACGAGTGTCATGAGGGTAGTCCAAAACGTTGGGTGTTCATGGTGACTTTCAGGGACAAGGTCGGAGGCGCCTATATACAAGAAGAATCCTGCAAAGAGCGCGAGCAAGAGGCCGAGCCCTTCCGGGCGAATGGTAAAGAAGAGTGTGATAATGACACCAATGAGTGGGGCTATGGCGTCAATTGCAAGCCATTGGAGTGCCTCTTTTCGTTTGCCACCATGACGGACAATAACACTCACGGTGTTAATACCATCGGAGAAATCGTGTGTAAGGACCGCGAGTGCAACGACACTGCCAACTAAAGGTGAGACTTGAAACGCGAGCCCAAGCCCTACGCCATCTAATAGACTGTGCAGGGAGAGCGAACCAGCGCGCACATGGCTTTGGGACGCATGTGCCTCATGTTCTTCATGCGCATGTTGGTGCAGCATAAGGAGCCGATCAAAGAAGAGGTATACGAGAAAGCCAAGCGCCACGACTGACAGCATGCCGCTGATGCCATAACGCCCCGCTCCGAGCTCAAGCGCCTCGGGCATAAGGTCGAAGAAGGCTACTGCGATAACTGCGCCAGCGCTAAATCCGAGTATGAGGTGCAAGCGATCGCGCAGCTTTAGAGCCAAAGCCCCGCCTGCCATAGTGAAGAAGAAGGCGAGTACACCAATAGCGAGAGGATACATGTGAAGACTATAGCACAAAAAATGAATTTTTCAATTGTCTGCAGCGTTCTGGGTATTTGGTATACTACTAATCAATTAACGAGTAATTGATATTTACACACCTATGTTGGGAGTACAGTATGGTGCTATTTTAGTTGCGTCGCTTGTCGCGATGGGTATCGGCTGGGTATGGTATATGCCCGCAGTGTTTGGGAAAACGTGGATGCGCTTGCGCGGAGTAAAAATGCAGGGCGACATGAAGATGCCGGTGAGTGATTTAGTGATTGAATTCATTGCAACACTGGTCATGCTGTTTGTGGTGAATGTGTTGGTCATCGCGTTTGGTGCCTTCAATGTACGCGGTGCAATACTGTTAGCGATCTTCATATGGCTCGGTTTTTACGTCACGGCGCTTATGAGTGAAGTCCTTTGGGAAAAGAAGCCTTTTGGCGTCTTCCTCATCACTGCAGGTCAGCGCCTTGTGACACTCATCGTCGCGACTCTTATTTTCGCCCTTTGGTAGCTATGCAGTACGCTGCATTGGCCGGTGGTGTTACCCTTGCCGCTATTGCAGCGATACTATTCTTCGCACTACCCCGCAGCGCAGACCAACACGGTGGCCAACCTATGCTCCCAACCACAACCCTTACAATAGGTAATACGACACTTACGGTTGAACTTGCGACGACGCCCGAACAAGAAGAGCAAGGTCTTTCGGGACGCTCTCGACTGGTGGAGGGTATGGGCATGCTCTTTATTTTTGATCCAATGAAGACACCAGGCTTTTGGATGAAGGATATGCGTTTTTCGCTCGATATTATTTTTGCAAAAGCAGATGGCACTATTGTGACTATCTATCCTGACCTTGCACCTGCAACATACCCGCAGTCATACCACCCCACTGAACCCGTTCGCTATGTACTTGAAGTACCTGCGGGATTTGCTTTACAACATGACATATCTGTTGGTCAAAAGCTGGTGCTTCAGAATCAGTAGATATACTGACTAGAGGAGAACAAAAGGAGTCACCGGTGGCGAAGAAAACACCGCTAGGGTTAGCCTCTCAACAACAACTAACACAACTGCAAGGTATCTTCGGTAGAGCATTAAAGAAACATCCACCCACCTTTGCGCAAGCTGACAGGCTTTTTGGTTTGCGGCATCTTGAAGAGTTGCTTATTGAAAAAGTTCGCGAGCTGACGCAAGGAGGAGGATACATCGAGCGAGAAGTGTTTGTATCACGAAATGCTTCTCTGCAAGAGTGCATTCCTCTTGAAGACTGGAACTTTATTGGGTACAAGCATGTCCTTTCGACTCTGGTCACTCGTGAACAAGCTGAAGGGAGAGTGCCGGTTGTTTTGGTGAAGCCGCCCGTGAGTTATACAGAACCCGGCGGTTTTCTCGATATTGAGCGTGCATTCAGTGTGTATACAGAAATGCGCATCAAACCTGATTTACTCGCGCAGGCAATGCTCAATCGCGACCCTCTGTTTGCTAAAGAATATCCCAACCTGTCTTTATGGAAGCTGGGCGCGCGTTTCTACTACTTGGTCTTTGATAATAGGTTCAGCCGACCCACACTCATAGCGTCAGAGGCTGGGGATCGCGTGTCAGGGGATCTGTGGCTCACGGGTGTTCCAATATAATGCGTCTCGAGAGGTCGAGGCGCATTTTCTTTTCATACATAAAAATATATGGTATAATGCGTTTAGCGCGTTGAGTAGCTACTCCAACCAAGAGGAATCTGGTTGGGGAGGAAAGTCCGAGCTCCCACCAATTTTGCCTGCCACAGGCAGCTGCAAAATTGAGTGTCCCGAGCGAAGTCGAGGGGCTGCCCCTCGATAAACTCAGGGTTCTCAATTTTGCAACCACCTGCGGTGGGCAAAATTGGAAGGGTAGTGGGTAACGCCCATCGTGTGCTTGTAGCGGGCACAAGAGGTGCGAACAGAAACGACCCGGTTCAGTCCGGCTGAAACGGCTAAATCCTTACTTGGGTGCAAGGCCGTATCCTGCCTCGGCAGGAGGTGCCGCTCGACCCTGAGAGTAATCGAAGGGCTAGATAAATTGCTACTGCGTCACGTCGAAGTGAACGGAGGCGGACCCGCCTTTCGCTAAAGCTTCAGCGTGGTGAGACAGAACTCGGCTTACAGACGCGCGCGCTATACATGTGGACACCCCCGTTTAAAGCGGGGGTGTTTGCGTTGTATACTGCTGTGTATGCAACAGAAGTTACTGACCTGGGCGCAGGGTATCTACGTCGCCGGGCTGGCGTTAGGCCTTATCTTTATTATTCCGAGTGCATGGTTCCCTTTGCAATTAGGTAAGCTTGCCGCAGTCACGCTATGCATGAGTGTTGCCGCGATACTGTTTGTAGCTGCAGGTGGTGCACACGTACTTTTGCGTAAGCGATCTCTTGTACTACTTGCTATTGGCGCTCTTCTCCCGGTTACCTATCTGCTCTCGTACGCATTTTCTCTTGATCGTGCTATTGGTATGACTGGGTTCTCGATTGAGGCCGACACAGTCCTCTTTGTCCTTATAGGCTACCTTGTCTATGCGCTTGGTATAGGGCTCTTTCGCACGGTGTGGTCCGCTCGCTCGCTCATAGGCGGGTTAGTGGTCGCCACTGGGGTGGTTGGCTTCTTTCAGTATATCGCCATACTCTTTGGGACTGCACTTTTGCCAGCAACCTTTAGTGACCGTTCGGTAAATCTTGTTGGTAAGTGGAACGACCTTGGTCTCACTGTTGGTTTTATTGTCATGCTCGCACTCCTCTTGCTTGAACTTGGTGAGCTTTCTCGCCGCTCTAAGATACTGACGATTATTGCTGGAGCTGTGGGCTTGCTACTTCTTGCCATCATTCACTTCCCATTGGTATGGACTTTCCTCTTGGTCTTTTGTTTATTACTCGGTTTGTGGTCATTTGTGGCAAAGCGCGGGAGCGAGCGCCGCAGTGTGTGGTCCTTAGTGCCGTGGTTGCCTGTGAGCGGCGCACTCCTCTTTGGGGTACTACTTTTATGGGGTTCGGTAGTTAATACGGGGCTTACCGACAAAGTATTCCCTGTTTCATCTCTCGAGGTGCGCCCATCCTTCAGTTCAACCATCGGTATAATCAAAGACTCACACGGTTCTTCTATACAACGCTTCTTTATCGGTACTGGCCCTGACACGTTTGGTAATCAGTGGCTCCTGCATAAGCCCGTGTCAGTCAATCAGTCGCCATTCTGGAACCTCGACTTCAACGTAGGATTCAGTGTATTTATGACGGCACTTGGCACCGTGGGTCTTTTGGGCGCACTCGCGTGGATGCTGCCAGCGATACTGGTAGTTATCGCGCTCGCGCTCGGTATCCGTTCAGCACAAAGCAAACGTGAGCAATTGTCCGTGCTCACTCTCGGTCTGAGTGCGCTATATTTCTGGAGTACTATTATCTTCTATGTACCAAGCAGTGTGCTTATTCTTATCGCATTCGCGCTCGCCGGAGCACTCTTTAGTATGGTGTTTGACCGCGGCGACGAAGAAGAACCCGCGCACTCCAAACGCATGCACAAAGTAGCATTAGTGGTTGGTGGTATACTCGCTCTTGCATTTGTTGCTAGTACCTTTACTACTGCACGACGTGCTATTGCACAAAGTCTCACCAACCAAGGCCTCGTAGCGCTGCAGCAAAATAAAATCGATGATGCGATTGCGCTGGCGCAGCGCGCGCAGGCTGTAGAGATAATGGGAGACGACCTGCGCTTGATGGTGGATGCGGGCGGTACCAAACTCGCTCTATTGGCACAAAGTGCACAAAACCCAACACAGCAGCAGATTCAGGATTTTGCTACGCAGGCTCAACTGACCATTCCGCAAGGACAGGCTGCAATCTCTCGCAATCCAAACGATTATCGCCCATACATCTCGCTCGGTAAGGTGTATGATCTCCTCTCGTCGCTTGGTGTACAGGGTGCATACCAAAATGCACAAGGAGCCTACGCAGAGGCGGCAAAGCGTAATCCTATAAACCCACAGATACCGCTCCTTATGGCACGCCTTGATGTAACGCAAAACAATTTGCAAGGAGTGCAGCAAAATCTTTCGCAGTCACTGACTCTGAAGCCTGACTACACTGACGCTATTCTCATGGTGGTACAGCTTGATGTTGCGGGTAACGATATACCAAGTGCAATTCGTGCTGCGCAGGCAGCGGTACAGAGTGCGCCTGGCGTTCCATCTATCTGGTTCCAGCTTGGCCTCTTGTACTACGCATCTAATAATACAAAGACAGCAGTTGAGCCACTTGAGCAAGCGGTGAAACTGCAAAATGACTACGCAAACGCGAAGTACTTCCTCGGTCTCTCGTATGCCGCACAAGGTCGTACACAGGATGCTATCACTCAATTCACTGATCTACAGAAGTCAAATCCTGATAATCAAGAGATTCAACTCATCTTGCGCAACCTACTCTCTGGTAAGCCGCCATTTGAGGGCGCGCAACCACCAACAACGACAAAGCCACAAAACAGGACAGAAGCACCCATTTCGCAGTAAGATAGGGAAATGGTACGCTCATTCCTGACAGCACTTGGGAGAGAAGTGCGGGGCATGCATGAAGCCGCCTATGTATTGGCGGCTTTTGCACTTTGTTCGCAATTGCTGGCGCTGGTGCGCGACCACCTCCTCGCCTCGGCTTTTGGTGCTTCGCATACGCTCGACTTGTACTACGCTGCATTCCGTATCCCAGACTTCCTTTTTGCTACCGTAGCATCACTCCTCTCACTCTATGCGCTTTTGCCGGTACTCTCAAAACTTGAGCAAGAGAGTGAAGCAAAGATGGTCGGGTTTTTGCGGCAAGCACTATTTCTCTTCTTTGTAGGCATGGGTGCGATCTCGCTGGTGGTGTTTGTTTTTGCATCACAGATCGTGCCCTTAGTGGTCCCCGGTATAGTAAATTCTGAATTGATTCTTTTGGTGCGGATATTACTGCTGCAGCCAATATTTTTGGGGGCCTCTAATATTCTTGCGGCACTGACACAATTGCGCCATCGGTTCTTGCTCTACTCTATATCGCCACTGCTCTATAACATCGGCATTATTTTTGGCATCGTGGCGCTGTACCCGCACCTCGGACTAGCGGGACTTGGGTGGGGAGTGGTGATCGGCGCGGCACTGCACATGCTGCTGCAGCTGCCGTTTTTTGCAATAGAGAAAGGTGAGCAGCGCCCCATGCGCTTAGTGATAAGCGACTTCTTTTCCGTGCTCATGCTCTCAGTGCCGCGCACACTGGCGTTGGGCGCTACACAGGTGACCTCACTGGTCTTGGTTGGTATGGCCTCACTCCTCGCTACTGGTTCCATAGCCGTGTTTACGTTCGCCTCCAATCTGCAAGCGGTACCACTTTCTATTATCGGAGTGTCGTATTCAGTCGCCGCATTCCCAACTCTTGCTCGCCTGCATGCGCAGGGTGAATTCAAAAAGTTTAGTGGTTACATAGACACCGCGCTGCGGCATATTTTCTTTTGGTCTATCCCTGCAATGGTGTTTATTATTGTGCTTCGCGCACAAATTGTACGCGTCATTTTGGGCGCAGGACTTTTCGATTGGGCAGCAACGAGACTTACCGCTGCAGCGCTCGCCCTCTTTATTATTTCTCTCGCGGCGCAGGCAGTGACGCTCCTAATTGCACGTGCCTACTACGCAGCGGGAAATACTAAAAAACCACTGTATTGGGGGATTATTGATGTGGTGGTGTCGGTGCTTTCCTCACTCCTCCTTTTGCATGTCTTCTATAAAAGTGTTTTCATAGAACATTTTATAGAATCGTTGCTGCGTGTGAGTGATATTCCGGGAACGGCGGTGCTCATGCTTGCACTTGGCTACGCGCTAGGCTCGATAGCAGAATTTGCGATAGGCTACTGGTTCTTTGTGCGCGACTTTACACTGCCGCGCATGCAGCTGCTGCAACTTGTTTTCCAAAGCTTTTCAGCATCGGTTATAGGTGGTGCGGTAACTTACGCTATTTTGGCCTTCACTGGTACCGCAGGAGAAGTAAATACTACGCTCGGGCTTTTGTTGCAAGGAACGATCGCAGGTATCGCGGGGCTTATCGTCACCGTCTGCACACTCGCGCTGTTGAAAAACAAAGAGCTATATGAAGCACTTGCTACCATCAGCCATCGTTTCAAACGCACCTCCGTCATCGCGCTTGAAGCAACCGACGTGTCGTCATAAAAGCCACCTCGTGGTAGACTCACCACCGTGCAACATATACGCAATTTCAGCATCATAGCTCACATAGACCACGGTAAGTCGACACTGGCTGACCGCTTTTTGGAGCTCACGAGCACTATTGAGAAGCGCAAAATGCGCGACCAAGTGCTCGACTCCATGGAGCTTGAACGCGAGCGCGGCATCACCATCAAAATGCAGCCGGTGCGTATGCGCTATAGTCGCGGTGGGCAGGAGTACGTACTCCACCTTATCGATACTCCTGGGCACATCGACTTTTCCTATGAGGTGTCGCGCGCGCTCACGGCTGTGGAAGGTGCTATCCTCCTTGTTGATGCGACGCAAGGTGTGCAGGCACAAACCCTCACAACCCTACGCAGTGCTCAAGAGTTGGGGCTGGTCATCGTGCCTGCGGTTTCGAAAATTGATTCACCACTGGCAAATGTCGATGACACGGTGCTGGGGCTTGCGAGCCTTCTACAAATTTCTCCCGACGAAGTTTTACTCTGCTCAGGTCGCACTGGCGAAGGGGTTGAAGAATTGCTAAATGCAGTCATCGATCGCGTGCCACCTCCCAAAACAGCTACAAATATAAGTGAGGCCGAAAAAAGTTTTTCTGAAGAAAATGGTCTGGAAGCACACAGCGCGTCTGGCGCTGGTGCGGCCCGAGGACCTTTTCGGAAGGAAAACTTTGATAGGCCCCGTGCGCTCATTTTCGACTTTCAATATTCTGATCATCAAGGGGTGATCGTCTATGTTCGTATGTTCGACGGCACGATTAAAAAAGGCGACGTACTCGAGTTTGCGATGACTGAACGCAAGTTCACAGCACTTGAAGTAGGCTCATTCTCACCAACTCCAACCCCGCTCAAAGAGGGTCTCACTACTGGCTCTATTGGGTATGTGGTCACTGGTATCAAGGAGCCAGGACTCGCGCGCGTGGGTGACACGGTACGGGCAAACCTCTCTAAAGTGCCACCACTTGCCGGCTACGCAGAACCTCGGCCTGTAGTGTGGGCGAGTATTTATCCGGAAAGTCAGGATGATTTTGTGTTACTGCGCCAATCGCTTTCGCGCTTGCGCCTCTCTGACTCATCCCTTTCATTTGAAGAAGAGGCGTCAGGAAGTTTGGGCCGCGGGTTTCGCTGCGGATTCCTGGGCATGCTCCACCTGGAAATTGTGACTGAGCGCTTACGTCGGGAATTTAATCTTACGCTCGTGGTCACGACGCCAACTATTACCTATGAAGTAGAGCTTCGAAATGGTGGGCGAAAAACAATCTACACGCCCGCACAATTTCCTGATTTTGGTGACATCGTGCAAGTGTGGGAGCCGTTTGTATCAGCGCAAATAGTTTTACCGAGTGATTATGTGGGCGCTCTCATGCCACTTCTCTATGAGCACGAAGCGGTCGTGGACTCGACTGAAAATTTCTCAGAAGATCGCGTTTTAGTACAAGTCACTATGCCGCTGCGTGAGTTGATGCGCAACTTTTTCGATAAGCTTAAAAGCGCTTCACAGGGCTATGGTTCGGTTTCGTACGAATTGCGTGAGCTGCGTATGGCTGACGTGGCGCGCCTTGACCTGCTCGTTGCTGAGGAGTTAGTCCCCGCATTTTCCCGTATCATAGCAAAGCATCGAGCCCAAGAAGAAGCCGAGAGTGCGGTTGAAAAATTATATGGCATTTTGCCGCGGCAAATGTTTGCGGCCAAAATTCAGGCCCAAGCACTCGGACGAATTCTTTCCTCACGCACATTACCAGCGCTCAAAAAAGACGTTACTGGGTACCTCTATGGAGGCGACAGAACGCGTAAAATGAAGCTCTGGGAGAAGCAAAAGCGCGGCAAGGCTCGTATGAAGGCCGAGGGTCGCGTCAACATCCCTGAGGAAGTTTTCCTCAAGATGGTGAAAAGCGAATAGTCCGATTTAAATAAGGATAGAGAAGTAGGAGACTACCATGCTGAGGATAACAGCGATGGCTAAAAACCAACTAAAAATGCGCATATAACGCTTATGATGCTTGCCGTACATGCGCTTATACTAGCATAGACGGGCCCTTCAGGGCAAAATAGGAGGATGCATGACTATCGTCAAGGATACGCGAAGCGCGACATACTGACGCGGCTCTCACTGCGAGGTTTGGGCGCGTTGGCGCTGCTGTGTCTAGCTATCCTCCTTATGCGCGCTGCGTGGGGTATGTATGTAAAAGTAACCATTGCCTCGCAGGGTCAAGAAGAGGCCGAGACCGAACTCGCTCGTCTTGAAGCGCAACATGGTGGCGTCGCAGCAACTCTTGACACTCTGTCCTCAGTGCGTGGTCAGGAGGCGCAAATTCGCGAACGCTATGCTTTAGCGAAGCCAGGGGAGGGCGAGATAGATATCATGACTAAGCCAAGCGTAGCGACCACGACCCCTGAGGCTCCAAAGCCTTGGTGGCGCCGTATGTTCGATGTATTTAATGTGTGGTAGATTATTGAAGCCCACTTTCGCTCGACTTGGCGGACTTTGTCACGCTGTAGCTGAGCTTCAGCGAGGCGAAGGCGGAATTAGTTTAGTGGTAGAATAAGTGCTTCCCAAGCACTGGGCGCGAGTTCGATTCTCGCATTCCGCACCGCAAGTTTCCTCCAAACAGCCGCAGACTGTATACTATTAGCAACTAATCAGAAATATATATGGAACAACACGTCACCATTTACTCGACCCCCACTTGTCACTTTTGCCAACTCGCAAAAGAGTTTTTGACTGAAAAAAACATCCCCTACACCAACTACGACGTCTCTATGGACGCGGCGAAGCGTCAAGAAATGATCCAAATGACTGGGCAGTTAGGAGTGCCAGTGATCGTCATAAACGATTCCATTATGGTCGGCTATGACCGTGAAAAATTGGCAGATAAGCTTGGTATCGAAGCCTAGCATCATAACGCAAACTATTGCATACTACTGAAAGCCGCCGTATGGCGGTTTTTTGCCCTGTAAGTAAAGCGTATAGCCCTCGTAGTTCAACGGATAGAACTGCCCCGTCCTAAGGGGTCAATGTGGGTTCAATTCCTGCCGAGGGCACTAAAAGGACAGGGGTCCAAAGAAGATGCGATAGAGTACTAAAATATTACCAAGTGTTGTTTGGTATGGGTCTAAAAGTCCATTACTCGCGCCGCGGAAGAGGTGGTCGAGTGCAAAAAGGGTTGGAAGATTCTGTAGCAGCGCATTCCCCGTGCTCTGGTTCGCCGGGATGATAGTTATAGCAAATTGTGTTGGTGGCTGCGTCGAAGCGTATGCTGTTTGTACCCCTACTCCCACACCAGTCACTGCTGCTATACAAAGAAGCAACACAAACACGCGGCATGCCGCGTGTTTGTGTGTTTCGCTTAAGCGCGTGGTGCGCATATCCTTACGAGTGTGTTAATGGTTGAAGAATTGGCTCAAAACCGCAAGGTTGCCAAGCGTCACGCCACCCACATTGCTCAGGAGTCCGCTCCCGTAGCCGCCGCTAAAGAGCTGGCCGAGCGCGAACGCGCGGTCAAACGGACTATAGCCGTAGTTGCCATTGAGTCCGCCAGAGCCGCCGAAGAGACCATTGTTGCCGCCGAAGAGACCGTTACCGCCAAATCCTCCGCTTCCTCCACCCAAGGTTAAGAAGTTTATATTTGGAGGATATGGTGTGATCATGGCGCCATTCGTGTTCATACCACTCGCGCTGGTCATGATCGAGCCGTTATCAGTAGAGACCGTTTGCGCGAATGCAGGAGTTGCGATGGCTGCACTCGCCAGCGCTATCGCTGTGGAGCCAACAACTGTACCAATGAGTCGTGTAGTCGTTTTAGTCATACGCTCTATATCTGTTATGTAGATAATCTGTATTGCTGTGCTGGTAATGCTGTGTCTGTCAGTTCGGTATCTCGACCTAATCCTGCCGACATCACCACCAGTATGACCCTCTTGCTCTTAAGCATCGATGAACTCACCATATAGACTACGTGATACACTAGCTGAGTATGGAGGATGAGATCCGCGCGCTTCGCGCAGAGGTGAAGCAACTGCTTGCTTTGACTGAAGATACTAACCGTATGATGCATAAAATGCGCCGTGCAGCGATCTGGGGCCGCGTTTTTCAATTTGTGTGGTGGGGAGCAATTATTCTTGTCTCGGGCGCCGCATATCTGTATTATTTGCAACCGTACATCAACAAGGTCATTCAGCTGTACGAGCAGGTGAGTGGTATGCCAACTGCGGCGACCTATCAGTCACCCGATATCAATAAAGCGGTTGAACAGTTTGTAAAAAGCCTTGCTCCTACCCAAAAATAGGGAGCTTTGGTATAGTGAAACTCTCGCTTGGGTAGCTCAGTTGGTAGAGCATCTCCCTGAAGAGGAGGGGGTCGCCGGTTCGAGCCCGGCCCCAAGCACCAATTAGTTTGATTTAACCTTAAGTTTCGCTTGGCGCCCTTTGTCGAGCTTGGGTAAACGCAAGGTGAGCAGACCATGCTTTTCTGCCGCTTCAGCTTCTTCAATATCAATTTCTTGCGGCAGCACAATGGTACGGGTGAAGGAACCCCAGTACAGTTCTGAAAAGAAGAAGTCGCCTGCAGTGCCTTCAGTGTGACGTTCTCGCTTGCCGCGCAGCGTCACCATGTCGCGCGTGATAGAAACATCCAGATCCTCCGGCTTCACGCCTGCTATCATGGCCTTAATAATGATGTGGGTTGGTGTTTGGTACACATCAACGGCGAGCTCGCCCTCGGGTGTTTCTTCGGGAGCTTCCTCTTCAATAACAGGATGTAAATGCTTTTCTTTAAGAGGAACTTCGCGTCCGGACTTGGGTGATGCGCTGCGGCTATAGCCCGAGCCACCGCTTTCAAGATCGTCGAAAGAGTAACCATTTTGACTTTGCGAGCCGGTGAGCCAGTCGAACAGTGATCGTTTATCTTTTGCCATATATAGCTCGCTAGTACGTTAACAATAATCTTTCGGTTCTTTCACCCGCTCGGTCAAAAGCAGTGCCGCGATAACCCCAATCCATACACACATGAATGTCCAGACAATCTCTGACGTTCCTTGAATTATAAAAAAGTTAAAAATGGTGTGCAATGTGATGGCGAGGATAACACCCAACAGAACGTACAGGAAGCGAGTCGCACGCGGCTTGTAATAGGTGAGCGCGAGGGCTAAACCAATGGTGACTGAAGTAACAATATGCAACAGTGAGGCGCCCATAAACCGCAGATCTCCCATGACGATACTGCGCAGATACTCATGCTCAACGAGTGGTCGCCAGAGAAAAAGAATATTCTCCGCTGCTGAAAAGCCCAGGGCCGCGGTTGCCAGATACATCACCGCATCAATCGGTTCGTCAAATGCTGAGGAGCGAAGTGCGCCAAAGTAGGCTGCACCAAATTTGACACTCTCTTCGATAAACGCCCATGCAAGCAAAAGTCCAACACTCATGGGGAGCATGGTGGAGGCGAGCTGCTCGAAATAGAGTGCCGGCACTACCGCCACCATACCGAAGAGAAATGAAAGAAGAATGTAGCGCTTGGGCTCCGGCTCGCACCGATCTTCCATCAACCAAAAGAATAGCCATATGAGCGCGGGCAACACGCCGCCAAGAAAGGCTAGAAGATTAACAGGCACAAGAGGCATGTGCTCAGTATACCCTGGAGTTTTAGTGCGTGGGCCAAGTTTCCACCATCAATAAATCCTCAGCGTTGGGCAGACTGCTCCAGATCTCTTCAGTCACAAACGGCATGAATGGGTGGAGGAGCTTGAGAGTGTTACGCAAGATATATCCAAGCACTTGTTGGCGCTCCTTTTTTTGCGCAACATCCTCACCCTTGAGAAGAGCTTTACTTTCTTCAAGGATCTCGCTGGCAAAACGACCCCACACATAGTGATAGAGCTTCTCGGCCGCTAAGTGAAAGTGAAATTGCTCCATCTCTTTCGTTACATCAGCTGCAAGCGCTTCAAATTCTTCGATGAGAGGGCTAGCAACTCTTTCTGCTTCAGAGTCTAAGACACCATTTTCAAGCAGGAGACGAGTGATGTTCCAGAGTTTATTGGCAAATTTCTTATACGCCTCAATTTTTTTTGGATCTAAGTTAAGATTGGTGCCCGGAGTGTTGCCGACAATAAGGCCCATACGCAGCGCGTCAGTACCGTATTGGCTTGAGATCTCAATAGGTGATATAACGTTGCCTTTAGACTTGCTCATCTTGAGTCCTTTTGCATCGCGTACAAGCCCATGGAGGTAGACGTACTTAAAGGGGACTTTGCCGGTGCGGTAGAGCCCAAGCATGAGCATGCGTGCCACCCAAAAGAAAAGGATATCCGCGCCGGTCTCCATGACCGTCGTTGGGTAGAAGGTGTTAAAGTCCTCATGGTCGGGGAACTGGAGTGTCGCGAATGGCCACTGACCTGAAGAGAACCAAGTGTCGAACGTGTCGGGGTCTTGCACCCAACCCTCGCCGGGGCACTCTGTACCTACAAACCACTCGTCGCCCTTACTCCATGCGGGGATAGGGATACCCCACACGATCTGGCGGGATATGTTCCAGTCTTGAATGTTCTCGAGCCAGTGGAGGAGTACTTTTTCATGCTGCTCAGTTAAAATTTTTACCTCACCCTGGTGTATTGCCTCGATAGCTCGCTTGGCGAGTGGCTCCATGGTAATGAACCACTGGGGGCGTACTTGCGGCTCAATCTCGCGGCTACATTTGTAGCAAACAGGGACCTCGTGCGTATACTTCTCATCGATCTTCTCAACCAAGCCTTTTGTTTGCAGCTTCTCAATTATTTTTGGACGGGCATCTTTAATGTTCATGCCTGCGAACTCGCCAGCAATAGGGAGGAGTTTGCCGCGCCAATCGATAACCTGCTCATACTCCAAGTTGTGACGCTTTGCTATTTCAAAGTCGATAGGATCGTGCCAGGGGGTGATGGTC
>CAYRHY010000016.1:0-15047 GCA_964424235.1 uncultured Candidatus Saccharibacteria bacterium | reverse complement strand
CCCACACAGACTTTCCAGGTCTGCGCACTAGACCGCTATGCGACGCCTCCAGTGTTGCAGAAGTAAACACTTCTACATCATCATACGGTACACGAGCATTATATTTTTGAAAAGAAAAAGCAGACCTTGTCAGGGTCTGCCTAGTGTAGAGCCGGCGTCGTGGGTCTATCAGTGACCCCGGTTGCGAACCCGCGGTTCGTACCTAATTGCTTTGGATTCGATCACCCTGCGCCCAATAGGAGTTTGAGGGGTGTAGAACAACGCCCCCAGAGACGATGCTGCACGCGCTTCGCGCAGTCGCTCGCACTCCCGTTTGTGGTATGCGCTGAGCATGGGGCCACTATACCCACCACTTGTGGGGCTTTGAGCCGAAACGGCTCGCTCCAGTCGGATACTCTCAACAAGACTCAAGATACTTTCTCCTTGCCTTTAAACTTGGTTGTGAGCAACGGGTTTTGGTTTGGGAAGCCATTCTGGGAGTGGACCTAGAAAGACAGTCATGTGGATGTTGCCACGATCTCTCCCAAATAGCCGTTGGGTATAATTCGCGATTATCCCTTGATCAGAACTTCCCTGAGCTGGCGGGCTTATCTCCCCTACACCTTCAGCCATTAAGACCTCTCAATATTGACTCGTCGTCTCTTTGACGACAAAAAATTTATACTACTGTAGCGCTTATTAGTCAACTACTTTATCCCCTAACAGCGCCTTGATACGATCCTCCACAGGTGGGTGGGTTGAGAAGATGCGGGTGATGAAACTGCGAGCGGCGCCGGGGCCAAAAGGGTTGGAGATATAGAGGTGGGCGGTTGCGTTGTTGGCCGAGTGCATGGGCGTAGTGTAACTACCAATTTTGCGCAGCGCAGAGGCCAAACCTTCGGGATAGCGAGTGAGTAGTGCGCCCGATGCGTCAGCCAAAAATTCGCGGCGGCGAGAAATGGCGAGTTGTAGGAGCGTTGCAATTATGGGCGCCAAAACGATGAGTACCACCGCGATGACTGCGACGAGCGGATTCTGGCGCTCATCCCTATCTCGATTACCACCCCAAAATGCCGAGCGCCAAAAGAAGTCCGCGAGGATAGTGATGAAGCCAACCAGCACTACCGCGACCGTCGAGACTAGCATGTCACGATTCCCTATGTGGCTGAGTTCATGCGCGAGCACGCCCTCAAGCTCGCTCTTTTCCATCATCCCTAAAAGACCCGTGGTCACCGCAACACTCGCATGCTTGGCGCTGCGCCCGGTAGCGAATGCGTTAGGAGCTGGGTCGTTAACAATAAAAACCTTTGGCTTTGGGAGTCCTGCGGTGATAGCGAGATTTTCCACTATATTATTGAGATCTTCATACTGCGGACCCTCGGCAGGCTTCGCTCCTGCCATAGCGATGACAATAGTGTCGCTAAACCAGTAGCTAAATATATTCATCAGTACCGCAAAGACAACTGCAACGTACAAAATCCCCTGATCGTTGTAATAGAAGGAAAACGCCCAACCAACTGCCATAACAATACAGAAAAACACGAGCATGAGCGCCCAGGTTTTGGAAATATTTTCAGTGCGATGTGTATAGAGTGTTGCCATAGTTATTGTATGAGATATATACGCTTCAAAAAGCCTCCACGTTTCTTGCGCTTTTCTTTTTGAATAGTGCTTACTTCTTTGCGAGTCAATTTAGCAGATACAAGTAGCGCGTCAACCACCTCTTCAACATCAGCCAACTCTTCAAGAATTTCTTTCGGTTTTTTTGCTGCTAGCACTTCGGATACTTCCTCTTGGAGTTTTTTCAGCAACTCGCTGCGATATTCCTTTTGCTTTAATATCCGCGTGCGCGGCTTCATGCCATCATTTTTTAAAATGATTTCAGGAATGCGGTCTCGGACAAGCTTCCCTCTCATACCTCAACTATACCAAACCAACACTTACTCTATCCCCTGTATATAGAGGATGGTTGAAGAAGCGACAATACCAGTACCTTTTTTAAGTCCGTTCGGTACGAGTATCTCTTTAGCATGATCATCCTGGAATTTGATTACCGCGGCTTTGGTGAGCGTGCCAAAGGTAGTGGTCTCCTTCCCTGGTGAGCCCGCTCCTGATTTAGCTATGGCATACCCATGCGTATTAAGAAAGATTTGCAATTTTTGTACATCAAGCCCAACCGAACCTGTTTTGAGTGGTCGAGCAAATGTTGGCGTGATAATAGCTGGAGGGGTCGAAGGAGTGGGGACGGTTACAATTGGTGGCAAAGTAACAGGATTCGCAACAATAACCGGCAAAGATGCGGGCGCCGGCGCGGCAGAGAAGGCGCCGAGCTCTACATAGACGGTGCGCGTAGTTTGCGTAGAGTTGCCCACAGCGTCTGTAGCACTATAGGTGCGAGTATACGTGCCCACTGTAGTGCCTACGGTGCCCGCGGTCGTAACAGTAACTGTGCCGTCGTGAGAGTCAGTTGCTGTTGCGCCAGGGTCGCTATATGAGGCACCTGGCGTCACAAAGTCAGGATTTTGACCACGCAGTGTAATGGTTGGTGCTGTCTTGTCGAACACAACATTGGAGCCGGAGGTAATAGCGGTGACGGTGGTGGTACCGGTACCATCAACATTACCGACTGTGAGAGAGAATGTGATCGCTCCTTCAGTATCAGAGGATGACAGAGTGGCGACTGCAGTCCAGTTGGTGCCAGAGGTGTTAGTAAAGGACGCCGTGTGTGCGCCAATGGTGCCACTTGGGGTGACCAGCACAGCCTGATCTGAGGTAAAAGAGACGGTCGCTGTATTCCCCGACTTCGCTAAGGTCGTTGACGCATTATTAGACGCAATAGTGACTGGTGTAATAACTGGCGCAGGAGAAGCAAAGGACCAATTGGTATTGTTGCCCGAGTTGGTAAGACCAATAGCAGAGATAGCGCTGGCGTTTGTGTTGTTAGAGTCCTTTACGTCGAGATATGCAAGTGCGCGGGTTCCTTGTGGGTTGATGCTCCACTGTGTATTAGTAATCGAAGAACGTAATGAGAGCAGGTTGCTTGCAGCTCCAGTAAGAGTGAGCGTGTTTTGAATGATTTGAGTTTGCGAAGCCGGCAACGTGAGAGTATCGGCAGTGCTGGTAGCTTTGGTGAAGTTGTAAAAGGTAGTAGAGCCTGCAAGGGATTGGCTGCCTCCTGTGAGCGAAACAGTGCCGGTGCGCGCAGTAAAGGTGCCGCTGTTGGACCAGTTACCGGTTAGAGAGATGTTACAGGAAGAGGACGAACATTTGTTAGTAGAAGCGTCCAAAGTGCCAGCAGTAATAGTGAGATTACCAGTGAGTGCAAGCCCCGAGCCCGCCAACGTGAGCGTCTGGCCCGACTTATTGAGCGTCACATGCTTGAAGTTAGTACCACTACTCGTGGTGGCAAAAGTGGAAGCGGTGGTGCCGGTGAACGTGAGAGTGCCGGTGTGATTGAAGGTGCCTGCAGTTTGATTAAAACCGCCGTTAATACTGAGATTGGTGGAGGTGGCCCAGGTACCTGCCCCGGTGATAGAAAGATTTTGATACGTAGTAGTACTAAATTTCAAAGAAGAGTAGGTACCCGAACCATAATACTCAATAGTAGAGGATGCTGGCAGGTTGGTGGGCATAGTGGTATTTTCAGTGCCTTGCAAACGCAAGGTTGCCGTTGTCCCTAAGGTCAAAGACGTCGCCGAAAAAGAATATCCATTAAAGTCTAGCGTGCCATTATTGACCACGTTAGCAACTGTCGACGTGTTTCCAGAGAGAGCGATGCCGCATCCTGACCCAATCGTAAAGCTGTCGGTTCCTGAGATTGCAATATTCACAGTGCCTGAGAACGTGCCGGTACAGCTAAAACTCGTTGATTGCCCACTGGCGCTAGTGGTAAATGCGACCGTTATACCAGTCGCGTTGAACGTACCGCCCGAGTTAATAGTGAAAGAGGCGTTTGCTGCAGTTATATTCATCGTGGTACCGGACATTGTCACCGTGCCACCACTATTGACCGTAAGATACCCCACAGAAACCGCCGAACCAAAATTGATCGTGCCGTTCACAACAACACTAGCGGCCGTGTTAGTTGTCGCGCTGGTATTAATGGTGCAGCCACTACCGACAGTAAAGCTATCACTTCCACTAATCGCAATACTGACAGTCCCAGAGAAGGTACCGGTACAGTTGAAACTCGTGGACTGACCACTAGCACTAGTAGTAAACGCAACGGTTATACCAGTCGCATTAAAGGTACCGCCAGAGTTAATAGTGAAAGAAGCGTTTGAAGCGGTGATATTCATCGTCGTGGCAGACATGGTTACTGCACCACCACTATTGACTGAGAAGTACCCAACTGAGACTGCGGAGCCAAAGTTGAGCGTGCCACTTACGATAACATTAGCTGCTGTGCTGGTTGTTGGGCTGGTGCTAGCGGTGCAGCCGCTACCGAGGGTAAAGTTATCACTCCCGGTAATTCCAATACTAACCACACCAGGGAACGTGCCGACACAGCTGAAGCTTGTTGATTGACCACTAGCACTAGTATTGAAATGGACCGCTTTAGTGCTCGAGGCGTTAAAAGTTCCGGCCGATTGTGTAAACGAGGAGGAGGCTCCTGAAAGTGTAGTAGTACTAACGCCAGCATATATTGTGCCACCCGTCATAGAATATCCGCTCGAAATAGAGAGGCTATACGTTTGCTCCAAAAAGGTTCCCGCAGCCTGACTAAATGAACCAGTAATGGTCATGTCGCGCTGCTGCACGAGTGTTCCTGTGTATCCGGTGTTTATACTGATACTCGCAACAGTACTAGTGGCACTTGCGTCTATGGTTGAATCTTTTGTTGAGGTGGTATTAAAAACAATATCGTCGCCAGAGTTTGGGCATACGCCGCCTACCCAGTTCGCGCATTCGGTCCAGTTGTTCGTTGAACCGCCACCACCCCAGGTCTTGGTGGCAGCGTGAGCAGTATTAAGAGATGGTGTAAAAAATATTCCTGCGCATATCAGTGACAGAAAAAACGTGTATAGAGGCAGGTGACGTCGCATGCTATCGAAACATTCTACTACGGCAAAGGCAGAACCACCCGCGCATTATCCTCAATAGGATAGACTCATGCTGCGCCACCGCCGCCACCTCCACCGCCCCCACCAGCACCTCCCCCGCCGCCTGACGCGCCACCGCCGCCAGAGGATGCAAACGAAGAAGCAAAACTCGCACTAAAGCCAGAGGTAAATGAGCTGGGGCTAAACCCACCGGTTGGACCCGAAGAAACAAACGCAGCATTTGAACCCACGTACCACGTCGGCTGTTGCATATTGAGCGTTTCAAAAGCTTTCGCCCACTCTTTTTCAACACCAAAAATCATCGCGTAGGGCAAATATTTTTCAAACGTCTCAGGCGTTAAGTTTTGCATGCGGTAGCGCTCCGCGGTTTCAAGATACATTTTGAATCCGAGCCATTCTTCCTTTAATGCTGCACCTTTGCTAGTAAGATATGGCACATATCGTATACCAACCACCAGTAGAGACACGAGCACACACGAGCCTGCGAGCCAAAGAAGCCCTGGCATTCTGGAGAAAATAAATGGCACTATAAAGAGCCATATGATACTTACAACAAGAGTGCCGCTAAACATTCCTGCCAAAAAAGAATTGGGTGAGATACCAAACGCATGAGTGCGTTCTTGTGTTTCTTCACTCAGCTCTTTACTGATTCTTTGCAGCTTCGTATACAGCTCTCGTGCTTTACTCTGACTTCTGCGCACTAATCGTGTAGAAAAAGTATCGTTATCGTTACACAACGCATCTAAAAATTGTTTTTCATATGGTTCGAGCGTTTCTGTGCTTTTTTTGGTTGTCGTAACTACATAATCAGTAGATTTCAGGAAGTTAAATTGCGGTTGAACGTACCGCATGAGCACATAAACACCGAAATACGGAATGAGCAGTAGTGGTAGATATCCTGCGAACGCAGATCCATTATTTGAAAACAATACAAATATCACGAACGGCACACTAAGCACAAACAGTAGGTCTATAAAAACCCATGTTTTTGGATTACGCCAAAGCGAAACCTTACTCGTATCTTCCTTAATAGTGACAAAACCACGCACCGCCAAGTCTACGACAGTGGCTGGCCAAGCATTTTGCGTTACATGCCCCATAGCTACTACTGCAGCCATAGCAGGAGGCACGTGCTGTGGTGGTTCGTATTCAGGAATAATTGTCCCTCTCCCGTGATTTTGCCTCTTCCGACGGAACCAAAACCATGCGCTATACGCATAGCCTCCGAGAATTATCAGCACACTCGCTAGTAGCGCCCAGTACGTGCGTGCAAAGTCGCGCCAATAGGCCGACTGATCGACGAGGCCCTTTTGCCAACCAACAGCAAAGGTCACTGCCTCGTTTGGTGCGATGCCGGTAGTCACAAAATGGAATGTGGATTCGTTTGGTTGTTCTGCAGTGTACTCGTGACCACCAGACGTATACAAGCTTTTTGCTGGCTGCGTAATAGCGCCGGGGAGCTGTATCGTCACTTCCACCCTATCAACCGGCACGTTGTAGTCGGTAAAAATATTCCAATACAATTCGTCATGATCTTTATAAAAAGCGAGTGCGCCATGCACGGTATAGGAGATGATAAAGCTGTGCGTCGTGTTACTGAGATCGTAGTACCATTCCACTATTGTTTGCCCATTTTGTTCATACACCGTGTACTTGCCCCAGCTGTTTGGATCATCCTTACTGAGCTTTGAGCTTGCATACACATAGGGCTGGCTACTCTCTGCGTCAATGACCGTGACATCGGTGATAGCATCAAGCGCTTTGTGCGGGATAGAGCGATAGCCGAGGTGATAGGTGCCAACAAATTGATACGTCTGCTTTTCTTCAACTTGCACGGTTGTGTCTGTGTTGACCGTGACAGTCTCAGCAAAATTTGTGTAGTGGTACGAGCGATCCGTTTGCGCATGCGCTGTAAACGCAAAAGCGAACAGCACGCTTAGCGAGAGACTAAGGAGTAGCGTTCGCTTCATACACGTACTTAAAACTTAACCTGTACTGGTTGGCGTGCAGCTGCATCTGCCTCGCCAAGTTCGAAGTATTGCATCGATTCAAACTTAAACATTGACGCGATGATGTTGCCCGGGAAGGAGTGCGTAGCGGTCGTGAGGTCGCGCACGTTACCGTTGTAAAAGCGGCGTGCTGCTTGAATCTTATTTTCGGTATCCGAAAGTTCAGTCTGAAGTGCAAGAAAGTTTTGGTTCGCCTTGAGGTCTGGGTACGCTTCAGCAACTGCAAAAAGTGACTTGAGTGCCCCCGAGAGCATATTTTCAGCTTGACCTTTTGCTTCAGCGCCTTGTGCGTTCATGGCTGCTGAGCGTGCGGCAGTAACATTCTCAAACGCTTCGCGCTCGTGCGTAGCGTAGCCTTTGACCATCTCAACCAAGTTTGGAATAAGGTCATAGCGGCGCTTGAGCTGCACGTCGATGTCGGCCCACGCCTCCTTGGTGCGCTGCACGAGAGTGACAAAGTGGTTATACGCGAAAATAACGTACAAAACTACTAATACAAGTACACCCAAAATGATATATAGCGGATTCATACGCGAATTGTACCACACACACTAAAAACGCAAGTAGCAAAAAGCCCCGCGTACGCGGAGCTTTTTGCTTAGTACTTTTTACACTTACATTAGTAATCCATCCCTCCCATGTCAGGCATTGATGGTTCCTTTTCGTCTTTTGGCTCCTCGGCGATAAGTGCCTCAGTCGTCAGGAGAATCGCTGCGGCTGATGCTGCGCGCTCTAAGCCAGTGCGAGTCACTTTGACCGGGTCAATAATGCCAGAGGCTAGCATATCACCAACTACTTCATCTTTAACTGCATCATAGCCAGCGTTGCCTTTTGCATTTTTTACCTTGTCGACAACCACACCAGCATCTACTCCAGCGTTGAAAGCGATTTGGCGCAATGGCATCTCGAGCGCTTTGAGGAGCACATCAAAGCCAACACGTTGGTCGGCAGACATCTTATCTTTTGACTTCGCGTAGCCTTCAGCGACTTTCTGCGATGCCTTTACGAGTGCCGTGCCGCCGCCGGGCACTATACCCTCTTCAATCGCAGCTTTGGTTGCATTGACCGCGTCTTCAATCTTGAGCTTGAGATATTTCATTTCAGTCTCGGTCGCAGCCCCCACACGAATCACTGCCACGCCACCCATGAGTTTTGCCAAGCGCTCTTCGAGCTTCTCTTTGTCGAACTTTGAGTCGGTATTCTTGATCTGTCCGCGGATCTGCTCGATACGCGCTTCGATTTCTTTTTTATTACCCTTGCCGTCGACAATAACAGTCTTGTCTTTGGTCGCGATAACTTTACCGGCCTTACCGAGCATGTGGAGCGTCGCGCTCTCAAACTTGGTGCCCGTCTTTTCAGAAATAACTTCGCCGCCGGTCGTTGCTGCGATATCGCGCAAAATCTCTTCCTTGCGGTCACCGTAGCCAGGTGCCTTTACTGCAAGCACATTAAAGGTGCCGCGCAACTTATTGAGTACGATGGTAGTGAGCGCTTCACCATCAACATCGTCAGCAATAATGACCAAATCCTTCTTACCCGACTGTGCGACCTTCTCAAGGACTGGGAGCACCTCTTGGATGCTTGAAATCTTTTTATCAGTAATGAGGATGAGTGGGTCCTTGTATGAAGCTTCCATGCGAGAGGGATCGGTCACCATATATGCCGAGACATAGCCCTTCTCAAATTCCATACCTTCAACAACCTCTTTCTCGATACCAAGACTTTGAGATTCTTCAACGGTCACAACACCGTCTTTCCCCACTTCTTTGATAGTGTCAGCGATGATGGCGCCAATTTCTTCAGACTCTGCAGAGATGGTTGCCACTTGGCGTATCTCTTCGTCACTTTGGATTTTCTTTGCGAGGCCTTTGAGCGCATCCACCGCCTCGCCCGCAGCCTTCTCAATACCGGCGCGCACTCCCATAGCAGAGAGGCCCATTTCAGTATGCTTCATACCCTCCTCGACAAGTGCTTGGAGGAGCACTACTGAAGTCGTCGTACCGTCGCCTGCGATGTCGTTCGTCTTGGTGGCAACTTCCTTCACGATTTCTGCGCCCATATTTTCAAACTTATCTTTCAGTGAAATTTCTTTCGCAATAGAAACACCATCGTTGGTGATGGTTGGGCCGCCATACCCTTTGTCGAGTGCGACATTGCGCCCGCGCGGGCCGAGCGTTACCTTCACTGCGTTTGCCGCCTTATCGACGCCACTTTTAAGTGCGCGGCGTGCTTTTTCATTAAAGAGAATTTGTTTTGCCATATATACGTTATTCAATTACTGCCAAAATGCTCGACTCAGGCAAGATAAGATACTCAACTCCGCCGACCTTAATTTCGTCGTAGCCATACTTTGAGAACATCACGCGCTCACCAATATGGACCGCGACCGGCATGATACTGCCATCTTCTGCACGGCGACCAGGGCCTATCGCGACAACAGTACCCTGCTCAGGCTTTTCTTTTGCGGTATCAGGGATGAGAATGCCAAATGCCGACATAGTTGCCGACTCCTCCGGAGAGAGGGGCTTAATGAGTACACGGTCGCCCATGGGCATGACGCCAACCGAGTTTTTAGTTACCTTTGGAGCGCTAACTGGAGCGCTCTTCTTCGTCTTTTTGACTACCTTTTTCTTGCTTTTTTTCATACTGAAAAACGCTTAATTTGTAATTAATGCAGGGGTATCGTACATCAAAACATGACAAAATAAAATAGTCGCAAATAGCCACAAAATGGGGACCAGTCAATTGCACAAAGATATGTGCTGTGGTACGCTGAGGCGCAATGACCATCCACGGCATATTGCCGTTCATCGAGATAGTCCTTGCGATCGCTATCGTCATCGCTGTACTCATGCAGCAGACTGGCGCGGCGCTCGGAGGCGCATTTGGAGGAGACAACTTCTCTGCGGCATATCATACGCGCCGCGGCTCGGAGAAGTATCTTTTTTATGCGTCTATAGTGTTAGGCATCTTGTTCGCTCTCAATTCCTTCGCACTGTTCCTGTCGCACTAGCCCTCCTCTTAGCAGCTTAGTTCCTCGCGCTCTATGCGCTTCCAATCACGCTCCTCATTCTTCTCTCAGCTCATTGCCGCCTCACGCGCCCTGCGTTCAAAACGTAGTTTTGCAGGCCGAGCACTTTTTTATTTCTTTTCTGCGCTACTCCTTGTGAGCGTAGTGGGTTTACTGTATCTCACCAACAAATCTTTTTTGGTAGCTAGTCCTGCACATGGTGGCTCGTGGCACGAAGGTGTCGTGGGCACCCCTCGTTTCATAAATCCAATACTCGCGGTGTCTGATGCCGACCAAGGCCTTACGGCGCTTATATATGCTGGCCTTATGAAAGCAACACCTGAGGGTACCTATGTCCCTGACCTGGCAGAGCGCTGTGATATTTCAGAAGATGGGAGGACCTATACCTGTACCCTGCGACCTAACCTCACCTTTCATGACGGCACACCGATCACCGCTGATGATGTTATTTTTACTATCTCAAAAACCCAAGACCCCGCTCTCAAAAGTCCGCAGTTCGCAAACTGGAACGGCGTGGTAGTACAAAAAAATTCTGATACGCAAATATCCTTCACCATCAAACAAGCGTACGCGCCGTTTATTGAAAATCTCAGTATTGGTATCTTACCCGAACATGCATGGAAGGGTGTTTCGGATGAAGAGTTTGCTGCGAGCGAACTCAATGTATCTCCGGTAGGTTCTGGTCCTTATAAAATACACACTACACGGGCAGCCGGCAGCGGACCCGCTCTATATACACTCGAAGCATTTAGACAATACGCATTAGGTGAGCCATACCTCAGCTCACTAGAATTTACTTTTTATCAAAACGAGGACGATCTTATTGATGCGCTCAGACGTGGCGAGGTCTCTGCTGCAGGTGGCATATCGCCTGAGCGTCTTGGCGAGCTCTCAAAATTCCATACCGAACGCGCGCCTATTAATCGCATATTTGGCGTCTTCTTTAATCAAAACCAGTCGGAGGTATTGCGCGACAAGGAGGTGCGCCAAGCGCTCAGTGACGCTATCGACAGAAACGCGCTTATCAACACGGTGCTGCATGGATATGGCCAGGCACTCAGCGGGCCACTCCCACCGAGCGTTATCCCACCAAGCACCATAGGCAACAGTAGCTCCAGTACTTCCGACGCGCTCACAAGAGCGAAAGATACGCTCGCTGCAGCAGGATGGCAGCCTGGCTCTGATGGCATCCTCACTAAAACAACCGGCAGTGGAAAAAACGCATCTACACAAACGCTGCGTTTTACACTCTCGACTGGCAATGTGCCCGAGCTGCGCGCCGCAGCACAGGATGTCGCGGCCACCTGGCGCAAACTTGGCGCAGATGTCGCGGTTTCAGTCTATGACCAAGGAGATCTCGCACAGCAGGTTATTCGCCCACGCAGGTTCGACGCACTTTTGTTTGGCGAAGTTATTGGTCGTGAGCCAGACCTCTTTGCTTTTTGGGACTCTAGTCAGCGTAATGATCCCGGACTCAATATCGCGCAGTATGCTAACCCGGCGGTAGATGCACTCGTGGAGCAGCTACGCAGTTCGCATGATGAAACGCTGCGTACCATGCTCTTCAAACAGTTCTCCTTTGACATTCAGAAGGACATCCCCGCGGTATTTCTCTATGCGCCTGATTTCGTGTATATTGTTCCTAACAGTGTACAGGGGCTTAACTTAGGCTTCATAGAGGAGCCTAGTGACCGCTTCTTGAGTGTCGCTCAGTGGCATCTTGAGACAGACTATGTCTGGCCATTCTTCACAAAGAATCACTAAAAAATTAATTAATACGTAATTTTGTATGGAAGTAAAAAAAGGGAAACAAGGGCGCGGTTTTGCACGCCCACACGGTATGCGCGGCGGTCGTCCACTTAATAGACGCGGTGGCCGCAATAATGGCCCTCGCCCACACCAAACACCACCCCCACGTCCCGAGCTTGAACCGGGGGCACAGCAAAATGGCGAGGACGCAACGATCCCGCCAGTAGAGCCAGGGAATATTCGCATCATCCCGTTGGGTGGTGTAGAAGAAATTGGTCGCAATATGACCATGATCGAGTTTGGCGATGACATTGTCATTGTTGACTGCGGTTTTCAATTTAAAGAAGAAGAGACTCCTGGTATCGACTACATTTTGCCGAACACCAAATATCTTGAAGACAGAGTGCATAAAATTCGCGCAATGTTCGTCACTCACGGCCACCTGGATCACATCGGTGGGATTCCATATGTGATCGACCGAATCGGCTATCCACCGCTCTATACGCGCCGCCTCACGAGCGTCATGATCCGCAAGCGCCAAGAAGAATTCCCACACCTCAAGCCGCTTGATATTTATGAGGTAGAGAAAGATGAAGTGGTTCGCGTCGGTGATTTGCGTGTGCGCTTCTTCTCGGTGTTCCACACCATTCCTGACTCCATGGGTATCGTTATTGAAACACCGTACGGCGACCTCGTCTTTACCGGTGACCTGCGCCTCGACCACATCGATGGTGTGCCGACCGAAACAGAAGACAAAGAATTCGCATTCTTTAAAGACCGCAACGTGCTCTTCCTCGCCGCAGACTCTACCAACTGTGAAAAACCAGGCTTCTCCATCCCGGAGCGCGTCGTGCAGAAAAATCTCGACGATATTATTTCACAGTCAACCGGCCGCCTTATCATAGGCACCTTCTCCTCACAACTTGAGCGCATCATGCGCATGCTTGAAGCTGCAGAGCGCGCAGGTAAAAAAGTGCTCATTGAAGGCCGCAGCATGAAAGTAAACGTCGAGATCGTGAAGCAGCTCGGTATGCTGAAAGTTTCTGAAAAGACGTTTATTACTGCCGAGCAGCTCGAGCATTTACCCGACGGCAAGGTGGTCATCTTGGCAACTGGCGCTCAGGGTGACGAATTCGCCGCACTCATGCGTATCGCTACCAAAACTCACAAGTACATCAAAATTAAAAAAGGTGACACTATTGTCCTCTCTTCATCGGTCGTCCCTGGTAACGAACGCTCCGTACAGAAACTCAAAGACAATCTTTCGCGCCAAGGTGCAAAAATTATCCACCGCGAAACCATGGATGTGCACGCCTCTGGCCATGCTAACCGTGATGAAACATTTTGGATCCATTCCAAAATTAATCCGCGCTACTTCATGCCGCTGCACGGCTACCACTACATGTTGCGCGTACACGCGGACATCGCGAAGGCCTGCGGCCGCTCAGAGAATGACATCATCGTTCCTGACAACGGTGCCATTCTTGAAATTCGCGATGAAGGCAATACCTTCACCCGCTTGAAAGAAACCGCGCCAAACAGCCTACGCCTTGTCGACGGCTTCTCGATTGGTGATATCCAAGAGGTGGTCATCCGCGATCGTAACGTCCTCGCACAAGAAGGCATGTTCGTCATTATCGCAACTGTGAACCCTAAGACTGGTAAGTTGCGCAAGAGCCCGGACATCATCTCTCGCGGTTTCGTGTATCTGCGGGAAAACCAAGAGTTGCTCTCGCAAACACGTTTGCTCATCAAAAAGACTATTGAGGACACGACCAAAGGCATGCAGCCGGTCAACTTCGAGTTCGTCAAAAATAATGTGACCGACTCTGTCGCCCGCTTCCTCTTCGAGAAAACCAACAAGCGCCCAATCGTCATCCCGGTGGTGTTAGGGGTGTAAAAAGAAAAGCCCCCGAAGGGGCAAAATTGCTCAAATAAGGTTACTGAAATGAAGTAATAGCAGACGGGAGGCAAACCGTTTCGCAAATAGCGCCATCGGGAAGGTATTTCATTACCTCGGATTTTATTGCGTTCTCGATGTTCTCACTGGCTTGTGTGGGCATACCGTCTGTAACGTAGATGACTACAGAACATCGCTGACCACCCTTTTCCTCTGGAAAACTTGTAGAAGTGATTTTACAGCTTTCCTCTGGTATTCCACAGGCATCAAGGGCGTCAGCTAGTGCGCCCTCAAAAGTCCCTTGCAATTGAACGACCAGATCCTTCATACCCTTAAAGGTGAAGGCGACTTTTGTTACGACCATACCAACCTCTCCATTACGCTAACCTCAGCGATAATACTGTTTTTACTTCGCCACAGCAAACCGGATACCTTGTTTAAAGATGAGGCCTTCTTGTTGCAATTGTTTGAGTACTTTTTCAACGTCGAGCAGCGTTCGCCCAGTACTTTTTTGCAGCTGTGCTGCGGTACTGGGCGAAACCAGTAGCTGTTTGAGTATCGCACCTCGCAGCTGGCGCGGTGAGCCTTCAAATTTTGACTGCTTGGTGTAGTTCTTGCTGTAGTGATTAAGCTTCACCCCTTGACGTTTTAAGTAGGAACCATAGTCCATAAGCGCCCAGTAGAATTCTCGCGGCTGAATGTTGGAGCGTTGTAAATCTCTTGCGATTAATGGCAGTAATTCGACATCAGCAATTGTACGCAGCGATTTGGATGCGGGTTTGCTTAACGGTAGTTTGCCTGCGAAAAGGTCCTCGGGCCGCGTCAGCGCCGATGGTGCTGTACGCTTCCAGATCATTTTCTCCAGCAAATTACCGTGCCGCAAATAAACCGTACGAATATTTGTTTCAATAAAAACCACTGGTTGATTGAATGCGAATGCAGCTACGGCGCGTGCAGTGTATGGACCAATGCCGGGCAGTTTTTCAAGCGCTTGCGGATCGCTGGGCAATGTGCCGCCAAAGTCTCGTACGACCACTTTGGCAGTTTCGTGCAAAAATTTTGCGCGGCGATTATAGCCTAATCCCTGCCAATGAAATAGCACTTGTGAGAGTGGCGCTCTGGCGAGCGCACCCAGTGTTGGGAACGCGCGTAAAAACTCTCGATATTTCGGTACCACCCGATCAACCTGCGTCTGTTGGAGCATCAATTCAGACACCAAAATTTTGTATGGGTCAGTAGTTAGCCGCCATGGCAGCTTATGTCTACCCTCTTTTTCGTAAAATTTTTTTAAGTCTTGTAGCATATGTGCGCAAAGT
>CAYRHY010000015.1:18071-18914 GCA_964424235.1 uncultured Candidatus Saccharibacteria bacterium | reverse complement strand
CAGGTGAGTTGGCGGGGAAATATTTGAGCCTCGGCTGCTACCTCTCGTTCCCCGGGCCCATCACCTACACGACCGACTACGACGACTCTATTCGCGTCTGTCCGCTCGACCGCGTGCTCTCTGAAACCGACTCGCCATTCGCAGCGCCTGTGCCATTTCGTGGCAAGCGCAACGAGCCGCTCTACATCCCACACATTGTTGCCAAAATCGCCCTCATCAAAGGACTCTCGGAAGATGAGATTGCACAGGCAACGGTAAAAAACGCAATAAAGGTTTTTAGCATATAGCGTATTGACGCTATAAGTTTGAAATGCTTAACTTCTCGCAGGTGTCACGCGGGAGGTACTAATGCGCCTACTTGAAAAGCTGATAGAAGCCACACTTTGGACGAAGTGGTGGCCAATCATTTCGCTGGCTTCGCTTTTGGTAACCACGCTTGTGTATTCTTTCGGGTTTGGTATCAGGTGTGCTGTCTGTTTTACAGGGGCGCTATTTGCTCACGAAATGGGATACTACGCCATGCTCCGATTATATAAGGTGCCTTGCGCCATGCCGCTTCTGAAAATAGTTGGTAGTGGTGTGTCGTATTACGACATGTGGTTATGTCCTCAGACCAAGGCTTGGATAAAAACAGCTGGGTGTTGGGGAGGTCTGCTATACCTCTTTGCACTGCTGATGTTTTATGAAGCTGACCCTTTGTGGGTTTGGCCCATCCTTTTCACGGTATTTGTTCTTGGTATTGATTCATTCATAAGCTTATTACCTATTAAAGGCTCTGACGGGTGGACTATATACCAGGTAATTTTTGCGGAAACAACGCTTGGTTCGTGCGAACAGGTGCCA
>CAYRHY010000015.1:0-18061 GCA_964424235.1 uncultured Candidatus Saccharibacteria bacterium | reverse complement strand
CGACTCTATCCGTGTGTGCCCGACCGACCGCATGCTTAGTGAGACCGACTCACCGTTTGCGGCGCCAGTCCCTAACCGCGGCAAGCGCAACGAACCGCTCTACATCCCGCACATTGTCGCCAAAATTGCCGCCATTAAAGGCCTTCCTGAAGAGGAGATTGCAAAGGCAACAGTCGAAAACGCCGCTAAAGTCTTTGGATTCTAGGGCTGCCGCCCCGATTGCAAATATTGCTCAGTGTGGTAAGGTGTGCCCATGACTGAAAAGTCGCATTCCGCACAGGCGGAGTTATCCCAAGCGAAGAGCCTGCCTACCGGACAGGCAGGCACGACCCCCGTCTTTGAAGTCGGGTTTCATCTCGTTCCTACCATCCCTGAGGATGGGGTAGCAGCAGTGGTTGAGAAGATCCACGGCCTTTTGAAGGACGCAGAGATCATCTCAGAGCAGTTTCCTGTGCGCATGACGCTTGCCTACCAGGTGGAGCGCTCTGTGCAGGGTAAGCGCGAGAAGTACACTGAAAGCTACTTTGGTTTTATCAAGTTTGCCACCGAGCGTGACGCTATGCCTGAATTTCAGGCGGCGTTGCGTGCGATGCCACAGGTGTTGCGCTATTTGGTGATCAACACCGAGCGTGAGGATATTGCTAATCCTCGCCGCGCAGTATTTACCTCGGCACGTTTGGAGGGTGAAGTGATTCATAAACCCGAGGTCCAAGCCGAAGTAAAGGCAGAGGTCTCAGAGGAAGAGCTCGATAAGTCGATCGACGCTTTGGTTAACTAACGCTATACATGTATATCAACAAGGTAATGCTCTTCGGCAACCTTACTCGCGACCCAGAGGTCCGAGCTTTGCCGTCGGGGAGTAATGTGTGTTCATTCTCAATCGCTACAAATCGCGTCTACCGCAAGCAAGACGGCTCCAAACAAGAGGAGGTGCAATACCACAACATTGTGGTCTTTGGTAAGCAGGCAGACACCTGCGCACAGTATCTCAAGAAGGGAAGCTCGGTCTATGTTGAAGGGCGCCTGCAAACCCGCAGCTGGGACTCAGACAAAGGTAAGCAGTACCGTACTGAGGTGGTCGCAGATATGGTCCAGTTTGGCCCACGCGCTGCCGGAGGCGGCTCTAGCGCCGGAGGCCCCGAGCGAAGCGAGGGAGCCTACGAAGCTCCACAGAGCGCTCCCAAGGACGACGCGATAGACTATCCGCAAGAGGACATCAACCCTGACGATATACCGTTCTAGATGTGCCTAGGACACAATAATTAGTAATAAACGTTAGTAGTATGCCAAAAGATAATTACACCCAGCTGCAACGCATCGACTACAAAGATGTTGAGACGCTGCGCAAATTCATCAACCCACACGGCAAAATTTTGCCACGTCGTCGCACAGGACTCACGGCAGCCAACCAGCGCGCACTTGCCGACGCAATTAAGCGCGCACGCTACATGGCGCTTTTGCCCTATATCATACGGTAGTATGATCGGGCGACCGCAAGCGGTATAGCCCCACATCATTCGATACGTTTTCTGGAAAACCCCGCGCAAGGCGGGGTTTTTCTTTTTTCTTCCCAATACTTTCATGGAAATCAGGGTACGCTGCCCCAGTGCGTGCTACTGCGCATTGAAAAAAGAGAAAGGGAAGCTTCGTGACTAAGCTAGAAATCCTACTGCGGATGATTAAGCGTTCTGCTGAGTTGCTGTTCGCACGTGAAAGAGTGACCTTGTTGGAGGCGCTCACTTGTTTCGTAGCACTGATGTTACCGTTTACGGTCATATGCATGATCTATGTTGCGGGTCGGCTATTAGAGCCTCAAGAAGTATGCATGCTTGGTGGTGTTACAATGGCGGTCATTGGTTTCGTGTTCCAAATACTCACCGGGAATCGCAGTACTCTACCTGCATTTCTCTCTTTCTGGGTGTTTATTGTAGGGGGCGTAGTACTGTTTGTGGGGGTGATTTTGTACGAATTTGTGCCAATCATCTACTACTACATGTACCCAAAACAATTATAGTTCCTTACCAAACACGCAAACGTATGGTAACGTGCGGCTCGGGATACAAGAGGAGATACGTTTAATGGAACGCATTGGGCAAGCAATCCTGCATTTTGTGGAATCGTTCTTACAGAAAAGGAATTTAACGGGGCGTGCTGCTCTTGAGATATTCTTGGCTTTGGCACTGGTGGTGTTTTTGTTGGTACTTGCAGCTTACCAAGTTATTTTTCAAGCAGACCGCTTCCTTATGGGAAATGTTATCCCTTTGATGATTCTTGGGGCTGCAATCGCAATGACTGGACTATTCTACCAGCTACTCACTGGCGATCGTGAGTCGCTGCGTGCCCGCTTCTTCTTGGGGGTGTTCTTGCTTGGAGTGGCTTTGGTTTTTGGTAGTCTCTTCCATAAGATTCTATCGTTACACTATAGAATGCCTCATTAAACATTCTGTTCTCTAAATACTGAAATCCCCCGCAAGCACAAAGCGCTTGCGGGGGATTATTCTTTTTATTGTGCGATTATTTCTTATCGACGCGTTCCACGTAAACTCCTAGCTCAGTGTTCACTCGAACAATATCGCCTTCATTAATAAACAGGGGAGCGTTGACGGTAGCGCCCGTCTCTAGCACGATCTGCTTGGTACCACCTTGGGCGGTGTTACCGCGCACCGCGGGCGGTGCCTCCTTTACGACAAGTTCTACTTTAATCGGAATGCGTACTGAGATTATTTTTTCATCAAATACAACCGCTTCGATAACAGTATTTGGTTTTAAAAATTGTCCTGCGACGCCGATGATCGCATCATCAAGCTCAAAGCGATCAGAGGGATTGTTCGCAGCGCAAAACCAATATTCACCCTTATTGTGGTAGAGATACTTTACCTCTCGGGTTGAGAGGTCTGCTTCATTCACTTTCTCCATTTGGTGAAAGGCCTGCTCAGTTACTTTACCGCTGATGAGGTGACGTAGCTTTGTTTGGTTCACTGGCTTGCGTTGCTGCTTGCGAAAAACGTGTGCCTCGAGCACTTCATACGGCTCGCCCTCCAAAAGAATGACCTTTTTGGGTAAAATTTCATTGTATTCCAACATGCAAGCCATTCTATGAAACTTTCGGGCATTTGGCCAGTTCTAGTGGGTACACGAGCAATGTTGTACAGTGTGGTCATGAAGGAGTATCTCACCGATAGTGAAGCCTCTGTTGCGGATGCCTCAGATGAGGAGATCTTGGCTGCGTCCATCAAGGCGCCATCGCTCTTTGTAAAATTAGTGGAGAAGTATGAAGCACCTTTCTTGCGTAAGGCGCTCAGCATCATTCGCGAGGAGGAAGAGGCTGAAGATATCGTCCAAGAGGCGTTTATGAAGATCTACCTCAATGCGCCGAAGTTCAAAAAACAAGAAGGCGCTCAATTTTCATCCTGGGCCTATCGTATCCTCATCAACACAGCACTCACACACTACGCGAAGCGAAAACGGGCGGGACAACAGACAACGGTGCTGGATGAAGAGGTTTGGGAGCTTATTCCCGATAAAAATCTTCGCCAATTTGAGCGTCGCCAGTTTGAGGATGAGGTGGCATCGGTACTTACTCGCATGCCACCATTGTTTGCGCGAGCGCTCAAAGCCTTCTTTATAGATGGCAAGCCCCAAGAGGAAATAGCGCGCGAAGAGGGTGTTTCGGTGGGCGCAATCAAAACGCGTGTACATCGCGCTAAGCAAGAGTTCGAACGCATTTACAAGAATATTACTACACACATATGACAAACATCGAAAACAAGGTCATGGCGGGCGGCGCGGGTATATACTTTGCACGCAAAATACTCTCGCGCACTGCACTTCAGTGCTACGCACTTTTTATGAGTGCTTTCGGTTTGACTATGCTCGTCTCAGTTTCTAGTGTGGAGCGTAACTTTGTTTCCGTGGCGGAAGGGGGTGTCACTAATACCCTTAACTTCTTCCTCGTTGCATTTGCCAACACGAGTCATGTGGTGCAGGGGATAGTGATGCTTGCAACTGTGGCGCTCCTTTTTATGCTCGCCGACCTCACCCGCGCGCTGCGCAGCACCCCACGCTTCGTCTAATTATTCTTCGTCGCTCGAGTCATTTGCAGGCATTTTGGCCGCCGTTGCGTTGTTAAACGCACTACGGATGCCGTGTAGAAGCTCGTTCGCTATTTTTTTATTCTCGCGCAGGAAGGTGCGTGACGCATCATAGCCACGGCCAAGCGCCACTTTCTCGCCGCCCTTAGTGGTGTAACTATACGAAGCACCGCTCTTGCTTACCAAGCCAAACTTTTCACCCAGCGCCAAAAGTTCGCCTTCGCTTGAAACGCCTTCGTTATAGAGAAGGTCAAACTCTGTGGTACGGAAGGGGGCCGCTACTTTATTTTTCACCACTTTGACGCGATGGCGGCCGCCGACCACCTCTTCACCTTTTTTAATTTGTGCAATGCGGCGGATATCAAGCCGAACACTGGTATAAAACTTCAACGCTTTGCCACCTGGGGTCGTCTCAGGGTTACCAAACATGACACCAATCTGCATGCGGATCTGGTTGATGAAGATAACCACCGTCTTAGACTTAGCGGTGATTGCGGTGAGTTTGCGCAATGCCTGAGACATGAGACGCGCTTGCTTACCGACATGCGACTGGCCCATATCACCCTCAATTTCATCCTTTGGAGTAAGTGCGGCGACTGAGTCGATGACAATAATGTCGACCTTACCACTGCGCACGAGACTCTCTACGATTTCTAGGGCCTGTTCACCGGCGTCTGGCTGACTGATGAGGAGTTCGTCGAGCTTTACGCCAATTTTGCGCGCGTACTCAGGGTCGAGTGCATGTTCAGCATCAATAAACGCGCAGACGCCGCCTTTTTTTTGCGCCTCAGCGATAGCGTGTAGAGAGAGAGTTGTCTTGCCGGATGATTCCGGACCAAAAATTTCGATGATACGCCCACGGGGGTAGCCGCCGATGCCGAGCGCCCAATCAAGCCCGATAGAGCCAGAGGGGATAGCGTCGACCGAGACCTTTGGCGCCTCGCCTAATTTCATGATTGCTTCGTCGCCGAACTTTGTTTTTATTTCGCGAATGGCCGCATCGATCGCTGAAGTGTCCTTTTTTGCTGCCGCAGGTGCTGCAGTCTTTATATCTTTCTTTGCCATAGGTATGAAAATTAGCTGATAGGACAATAATTGCGAACCTCTATCTCGACCTCCTGGCGCGCGTGCCGGCCAAAGCGGTCCACCGCAGCCACCGTGATTATAGCAATCCCTGGGGGCGGCGAAAGGGTGACCGAAAAATGGCCTGAAACATCAGTAAATGCGGGCTTGTCGTTAACGGTGAGAAAAGAGATGTCGTGCGCTCTGCCCGAGATAACCAAAAGTGTTGTTGAGGTTGCTGAGCCGTTTTTTGGTGAGATGATCTCAACAACCGGTCCTTCTATGAGGCGCCGCGCTTCAAATCCTGCATACCCAAGAACCACAAGTGCGATGATGACTACGATGAGCCGCCTCATACCTCTTCGCCTTGAGGTTCTGAAACACCACCTGTTTTTTCAAGCACCTCGCGTGGTTTTGCACCATCACCAGGGCCTATGACACCACGCTCTTCTAGAATATCGATGAGGCGCGCGGCGCGTGCGTAGCCTATGCGCAGCTTACGTTGGAGATACGAAGTTGATGCTTTTTGTGCCTCGACAACCGCTTGGCGTGCTGCGTCGTACATATCATCATCAACTTCTTCTTCGTCACCACCCAAGCCGCCGCCTGAACTGCCGCTAAGTCCTGCTACTGGGCCTGAAGCCTGTGCACCAATATCTATCGGTATCTCCGCATCGTTATTTTTCGAGATAAAGTCGGTCACTTTCTTCACTTCTCCTTCGCTAATGAAGGCACTCTGTAAGCGCACCGGTTTACCCATCTCTGCTCCAAGATAGAGCATATCACCGGCGCCAAGCAATTTTTCTGCACCACCTTGGTCAAGAATGGTGCGCGAGTCGATCTGAGAGGCAACTTGGAGCGCCAAGCGTGACGGGACGTTTGCTTTGATGAGGCCAGTGATAACGTTTACGCTCGGGCGTTGTGTTGAGAGGAGTAGGTGGATACCGACCGCGCGGCTCATCTGTGCTAGGCGTACGATCGCAGCTTCAAGTTCGCGCGGGAAGGTCTGCATAATGTCGGCAAGCTCGTCGATAACGACAACAATATACGGCATAGCTTCTGGCACTGCGCCAGTTGGCGAGTCACCCTCCTCTGGTATGCCCTGCGTGCGCAGTTTCTCTAGTGCAGGGGCGAGGACGTTTTGGTGGTACGACTCAATATCACGTACCCGCTCTTCCTCGAGGATTGCGTATCTGCGTTCCATTTCTTTAACCGCCCAGCGCAATGCCGCTATCGCTTTTTTTGGATCAGTAATGACCGGCGTGAGGAGGTGTGGTAGGCGGTTGTAGAGTGTGAGCTCGACGCGCTTTGGGTCGATCATGAGGAAGCGCAGCTGCTGTGGCCCACAGCGATACAAAAGGCTGTTAATGACTGCGTGGATGGTTACCGACTTACCTGAGCCAGTGGCGCCCGCGATGAGTATATGCGGCATTTTAGCGATGTTAGCGAAGTGACTGCTACCGGCGATGTCGCGACCAAGAGCGACCAAGAGCGGCTTGGGTGAGTTAGAAAACTCTGCTGCCTCAAGTAGTGTCCCAAGACCAACCGTTACCTTGGCCGAGTTAGGTACTTCAATACCAACGAGAGACTTGCCTGGGATCGGCGCTTCGATGCGCACTGGGTGCGCAGCAAGCGCTAACTCGAGATTTGTTTGCAGCGACACTATCTTTTGTAGGCGTACGCCTTCGGCGGGTTTGATAGCATAGCGCGTAACTGAGGGGCCGATAGAGATTTCATCAAGCTCCACTGTGATCCCGAAGTTGGCGAGCGTGCGCTTAATGATGTTGGCATTGCCTTTGATGTCACCGACGCCTGGGCGCCCCTTGTCGCGCTCTAAGAGTGAAAGTGGTGGGGGAGTGTACTGGCCCAAGAGCGCTTTAAGCGCTTCGGCTGAGCGCTTCGCTTGTGTTTCCTTAGTGCTGGCGACTACCGGCGTGCTGCGCTGCGGTGCTTCGTGGCGCTCGTCTGCTGCCTCTTCCTCAGTCTCTTCTTCGTCTTCGTCCTCTTCTTCATCGTCATTCTCTGGCAAGCCACTTACTGCAGGTTCAGTAGCCGCTTGGGGGTACCAGCGGCGCCACAGTGCGCGCGGGCCCGCGAGTACTGCACGGCCAATGAGTGCAAAGAGTTCGAGTGATATTTTTCCTTCCAGTAGTACTAAAAGTGAGATGAGCGAGAGCCCGCCCAACAGCACGAGTGCTCCATATATATCAAAGTAGTGTGTTGCCGGATGGGCGATAAGATCGCCCAAAAGTCCGCCACGCCCTGCGACAATATCTACATAACCGAGTCCTGCAATAAAAAAGATGAAGCTAGCGACTCCTTTGGTGAGTGTAAAACCAGTCGATTCTGTTTTCAGTGCTCCGCCAGCAAGTACGAAAAAAAGTACCGGGAGCAAAAAGTAGCCAATACCCAGTAGATACTCAAAGAGATGGTACGTGTCGCTTCCCGCAACACCCGCAGCACCAAATGCAGCGAGCAGGAGAAACACGCCCACGATGGCTAACATAATAACGACTATGGCACGCTTCGTTTCTTGTGGGAGAGCGGGTTTGCGATCCTTATCCTTTTTAGCGTTTTTCTTAGCCATTTTTTCTTTACAATCATACCAAAGATAGTCCCAATGTGCAGGGTAGTTTTACAGTGGCAGTGCGCATGGTACCCTATACGACATACGTCTTATACGCGTGTCGCATAGAATCTTTAAGACAATATAAGACTCACATAGGACAAAATATATGTCTGAAAGATCTGACAACTTCCATAATTTTGCTTTAAAATCAAGTCTTTTTAAAGGACGTAGTGATTGGTACTTTTGTTTCCTTAAGGGCGAGCGCATCGCACACGTGCTCGCCGTGCTTGCCAAACACACACCAGAAGATGTAGCCGATGACTTTTATATGCTGCGCGAACAAGCGGCCGTGCTGCCTGGTATGATTGCAAATATGGTGGCTGATATTGCCACGATGCAGGAGGTACTCGCACTAGTGTTTTCACTCATTACCCAAACTCGCTTGTTGGCGACTCGTAATGGTATTACCCAAGAGACGACCGCGATTCTTATTGCCGAGTATCAGCAATTGGCACAAAAGCTCGATGCAGGAGCTCGACTCTCGCCGTTTGTGAGCGCGAGCGACTTTGCCATTCCGCTTTCTTCGAGCGAGACACTCACTCCTGTGGCAAGCGCCCTTTCGGAGGTACACCAGCTTCAGCCGATAATAAAAGACAAAAATACTGAAAAAGGACAAAATATTTCTAAAGGACAACAAACCAGACAAGCCATTATTTTAGCCTTTATACGAGCGAAACTAAGCGTTTCCATAAAGGACATTTGCCAACTGCCAGATGTCGAAATTAAGGGATGCAGCGAAAAGACCATCCAGAGGGAGCTAGGGGACCTTATTCGCCAAGGTCTTATCAAGAAGATAGGGGAGCGCCGCTGGAGCCAATACACCCCTGCATAGTTCATTTTTTATACATCTTATAGCGTTGACCAGAGGGGGGTTATGGTGTAGGTTGTGGGGGTGGCAATTTACCGTTGTCCACAGGGGATTTTTGGTGTTATAGCTGCTCTCAACCTATACTAAATAGGAATACAGAAACGACCGACAGGGCAGCACGAAACGATCTTTGACAATCGAATAACACGTCCGTTGTGGATTCAAAAAGGCGCTGAAAGAAGCGTGTGCTTTTCGCGTCTATATGTTCTATTACACGCATACAGAAATTCCTTGTCCCTCTACGGTTGCTTATG
This sequence comes from uncultured Candidatus Saccharibacteria bacterium, assembly GCA_964424235.1. Classification (GTDB taxonomy): domain Bacteria; phylum Patescibacteriota; class Minisyncoccia; order Phycocordibacterales; family SBAW01; genus GWA1-54-10. The sequence continues at coordinate 9,157 of CAYRHY010000015.1, read as the reverse complement.
ACAGATACTCCACGTCCTTTCTTGGCTACCAGCGCATATCTACTACCGCTTGTCGTGTGCCTTCCTCAATTTCTTTACGAAATACAGAGGACACACACCTCAGTGCGCGATCAGAGTATGCAGGTAGAATTTGTTCGTAATTACTAACCTTGTTTATCAGTAATTATTATTCGTTCGAATTCTTAATTATGACTATTACTCAGAGTTCATCTCGACTCGTCGCAGTCGCAGCTGGCGTTGCAGTAGCACTCGTGCTTATGCTCGGTGCAACGATGCCAGTTCGCGCAGCAGCGCTTAGTCAGACGCAAATCCAGAGCATTCTGGGCATGCTGACGGCTTTCGGTGCTGATCAAGCAACGATCAACAATGTTTCAGCGGCTCTCAACGGTCAGGCTACCCCGGGAACGGGTGGCTCGACAGGGGGCACCACTACTGGCGGCGTATGCCCATTCACTTGGTCTCGCACACTTCAGACTGGTTCAACCGGTGCTGACGTTAAGGCACTTCAACAGTTCCTTAACATGAATGCAGCAACTATGGTTGCAGCATCAGGCGCAGGTTCTCCTGGTATGGAGACGATGACCTTTGGTCCGGCTACTGCAAAGGCTGTTAAGGCCTTCCAGACCGCAAATGGTATCAGTGCTCTTGGTCTCGTTGGCCCATCTACTCGCGCAAAGCTTAACAGCCTCTGCACAGGTGGCAGCACGAACCCAGGCACCAATCCTGGTCCGGTCACTTCAGGTACTGGCCTTAAGGTCATGCTTGCAGCAACCTCACCAATGAATTCAGTGCTCGTCACTGGTCAGGCCATTGGTGATATCGGTGAGTTTGCTTTCACAAACCCATCGTCAGCACCTATCACGGTTACTGGTCTTACCTTTAACCGCATCGGTGTCAGCAACGACCAGACTATCAACAACGTCTACCTCTACAACGGTGTAGTACGCCTTACTGACTCAGCAGGTATCAGCAACTCGCAGTTCTCGTTCACGAGCGCAGCAGGTATCTTCACTGTTCAGCCAGGTGCGACGTATGTAGTCGCAGTCCGCGCAGATATTGCTAGTGGTACTTCAGGTCAGCAGCTTGGCGTAAGCCTCACGAATGTTGCAGCATCAGGTTCGCTTAACAGCGCAACCACCTTCCCGATCAACTCTGGTTTCCAGATGATCTCACAGGCTACGCTCGCAACCGTTGACTTCAGCAACACCACTCTTCCAGCTGACACGTCAGTAAGCCCACAGGCTGGCTACGTACTCTGGCAGAACAATGTGTCTGTTTCAACAAATCCGGTATGGCTTAAGTCTATGCGCTTTACGAACCTCGGTTCTATCGACGCATCAGCAGTTGCAAACCTCGCACTCTATGTTGACGGTACGCAGGTAGGTTCATCGGTCGCTTCGCTTTCTGCAGATCGCAGCATTACGTTCGACCTTTCAGCTAATCCGCTCAAGCTCTCAACACAGTCACACGTCATCAAGGTGCTCGGTGATATCGTTGGTGGTGCTAATCGCACTATTCAGCTTTCTCTCCAGCGCTCAAGCGACGCGATGTTTGTTGACTCACAGCTCAACCAGCCACTTCTTCCAACGAAGAATGCTACGACCTTTGGTGCAGTTAACGCTGGTACCATCACGGTTAACTACGTAAGTGGTTCATCTGGTGTATCTTCAACCAAGAGCCCAAGCTCTCCGGTTAACGATGTGTCAGTTGGTGCAACTAACGTTAAGTGGGCTTCGTTCGACATGCTTGCTTCAGGCGAAGCAACGAAGGTCATGGACCTCTATGTTATCGCTGACACTAGCATGCACAACGGTGGTCTTAAGAACGGTAAAGTATTCGTCAACGGTGTTCAGGTTGGTTCAACCAAGGACATCGCTGAGGGTACCAGCGGTTCTTCTTACACAGGTGCAACTGACTTCAGCCTCGGCTCTTCATTGATCCTTCCTGCAAGTCAGACTGTACACATTGACATCTACGCTGATGCTAAGACCTCAACTTCGACTAACCTCTCGAACAACGAGACCGCAATCATCTACCTTATCGCAGGTAGCAGCAATGCGCAGGGTCAGTCGTCACTTAACTCAGCAAATGTTCCATCAGCAAACGTTGGTGCAAACTCTGTAAGCATCGTATCTTCAGCGCTTACGGCAACGAAGTACACTGGTTACAGTAACCAAACCCTTATCGCTGGTACTTCTGGCGCTAAGATTGGTGCATTCACCCTCGCAGCAGGTGCAACTGAAGGTCTTAACGTCAACACGATTGCCGTAAGCCTTTCATCGAACACTGGTATCACCAACCTCACCCTTAAGGATGAGAATGGTGTAACCATCGGTACGCCTATCACTTCGCCAGCAGCAAGTACGAACACCTTCTCGGTGAACCTCACGCTTGCAGCTTCGCAGACTAAGACTATTAATGTGTTCGCAGACCTGCTCTCAAACGCAGCAACTGTTACGGGCACACTTAAGACGACGACCTCTGCAACTGGCGCACAGTCTGGTATTACTGCATCGGTAGCAGGTGATGTTACCCTCCAGACTATGACAGTTGGTTCTGGCTCACTCTTCGGTGCTAACGGTTCAAGCAACCCAGTTGCGAAGAACATTGTTGGTGGTGGTGCAGCGCTTCCGCTTGGTAACTACACCTTCTCAGCAAGCAACTCTGCCTACACGGTGACGAAGCTTCTTGTTAAGATTCCAAACGGTGTTGTCTCATCTGTAAATAACGTTGTACTTTCCTACAAGGACAGCAACGGTACTACACAGACAGTGACCCAAGCTCTCACGCTCTCAACTCCAGCTACGGATCCGTATGCAACGGCAACCTTCACCGGTCTTTCGTTCTACGTTCCGCAGAACAGCTCTGCCGATCTTAATGTCAACGCAGCTCTTGCAGCAGCAGACAGCCAGAACGGCATCTCGGGTTCAGCAGTTAAGGCATACATTGATCGTGTTAACGGCTTCCAGGCTCTTGACTCATCAGGTAGCGCAACAACTTCTGCATTCGCAGCTTCTGACCTCAACTCAAACAACGTAGGTGGTTACGGCCTCTTGGTTGTTCGCAAGTCAGTTCCGACCTTTGCTGGTCAGAGCTACTCTTCAAATGCGGCTCCAACAAGTGGTTCAGACCTCTTCCGCTTCACGGTTGCGGCTGATGCAGCTGGTGACATCGAGATCAACAAGTTGTCATTCGCAGTCTCGACCTCGAGCCTCGCAATCAACAACTGGTCACTCTATGACACTGCTGATACCTCGACTGCGCTTAACACCGCAACGAGCACCAACGGTGGTACTCTCGCGATTACCCCAACCCAGGTTATCAAAGTCGGTGCTGGCCAAACGAAGACCTTTGTTCTTCGCGCAACCACTATCGGTGCATGGGTAACTGGTGCGTCAGTCTCTGTCCGCTTCGCTTCAGTTGACTCTAGTGCAACTACGAACGGTTCAGCAGCTTCTGTTGCAACTAACAACTACGTTTGGTCTGACAAGTCTGCTTCTAATCACAGCACCTCGTCATCTGACTGGACTAACGGTTACTTGCTCAAGAACCTTACTGACGGTTCATACAGCTACACGGCGAACTTCTAATCAGACTCTCACGAGTTTCGGTTAGTAGGGAAACCTAACAAAAAACCCTCTGCCTAAGGCAGAGGGTTTTTTGTGTTCCTGCGTAGCACGTGAGGGGGAGTGGTGCTATAGTGAGCTCCATGAAGAAGCAACATTTTTTACACACTGCCGCCACCTGGGCGCGCAGCTTTTTGCCGTGGGCTGTCGCAGCTATAGGTGTCGCGCCACTTATTTTTATAAACGGCCTCTACTTTCCAACGGTTGCGCCTAAAACATTTTTTATTGAAACAATTAGCATCGTTGCGGTGGCGCTTTTTGTATGCAGCGCGCTCGGGGGAGCAGAATTCTATTGGTCACGACTCAAGCGTTGGCAGGTGTGGCTGCCGGGTGGGTTGTTGGCTGTCGAGTACATAACCTCCTTTTTTGGAATAGATTTTTATCAAAGCTTTTGGGGCTTAATGGTGCGCGGCGATGGGCTCTTGATGTCCACCATCCTCATCGCGCTTTTCTATATAACGATGTTGGTGGCAGATGAGGTGTTCTGGAAAAGAGTGTTGTTGGTCCTCACGAGCGCCGCGACACTTTCAGCGCTCGCGGGCCTTTTGCAGTGGGTTGGGGGAGTGTCGGGTTTTGCTATACCATTTTTACCCCAGTCGAGCGTACGCGTGAGTGCGTTTTTCGGTAACCCTGAGTATTTGGCATCGTTTTTAGCGCTCGCAGGCTTTGCAACACTCTGGCTGAGAGCAGAGTATTATATGCGCGGGATCTATGCGCGCGTGCTGCTTGGCCTCGCCACTTTGCAATTTGTCGTAGCGCTCCTTACTGCGACGCGCGGCGTTATGCTTGGTCTTTTGGCCGCTGCGTTTGTTTCTCTTATATACGGTGCATTTGCTCGAGGTGCTAGCACACGACTCTATGCGCGCGTAGCACTCGCGGTGTTGGTAGTATTATTCGTTGGAGGAGTGGCGCTGCGCGGACCACTGTCACACTCAAGTTTCGAGCCAGTAAAACGTTTAGCGCAACTTTCGTTTACTGATGCGACGGTAGCGAGTCGTTTGTTTGTCTGGAATGGTATTGCAACTGAAGCATTCAAGCAGCCAGTTCTTGGTGTCGGGGCAGAGCATGTGACCCAATTGTTTGATCGTATCTATGACCCGACGAAACTTACCGAGGAGTGGTTCGATCGATCACACAATGCATACCTCGACCACTTCGCGCAGTTTGGCATAGCGGGCTTTGCGCTGTATGGCGCAATTGTCGCCTTGCTTGTTTTGGGCGCATATCGCCGATGGCAGAGCGGCACTCGAGCGTATGCCTATATAGCGCTCGCGGGGTTGGCGTACGCCGTGCAAGTATTCTTTGCCTTCGACATCCCACTCACTCTTTTTATGTTGCTCCTTTTCTATGCAGCAGTGCATAGTACTGAGGGAGTCACGAGCAGTCTTTCGTTCACTAGTATTCGCGCGGCAGCCGGTTTCGCGCTCGCTCTTCTCGTGCTATGCACACTATATCCGGTGGTATATAAGCCGTTTGTTGCTAACCGAGCACTCATCGAAGCGTATCTGTATCATGTCAGCGATGTGAACCGCTCACTGGGGGCACTACAGCGCGGATTCAACGAGCACACCTATATGAATTTGGAATATGGGCACGAGATTGAAGATATGTATGTGAATCAGCAGCAACACATACTGACAGGCGATACGCTAAAGGCAGTGTATGCAGTAAATGCGAACCTGCTGGTTGATATTTATAATCGGTATAACTACGACGCGCGCAGCGCACTCGATTTGTCACAGGTACTCGATTTGGCCCCACAAGGAGTCGAGCAAAACGTAGTGTTTCAAGCGACCGTAGCGAACCGCGCGCGCCAACTCTCACCGCTGCGATCGGAAGCGTGGTACCTTTTGGTGAACGCAGACATTGTGGCTGCATCTGAAGCTAAAAGTGGTAACGAAGCACTTTTATATTTTAAAGACGCGATAGGAGTGATGGAGGAATATCACACATTGGTGCCGGCGCTCAGCCGGCCTAAGCTGGTGCTCGCGCAGCTATATCTCACTATCGGCGATCCGAAGAGTGCAGAGGTCTATGTGGCAGACCTGCGCAAGACAGACCCTGCTATACTAGCTAATGACCCAGACCTTGTGCGCGTCATGGAGGCGTACGAGCGCAGTCTATAATATGAAACGCTATTTCACGAAAACCTTTGCGATGTTTCTGTTTGCATTCTGCATGATTATTGCCCTTGCTTTCACGGTGGCTATGTTGGTGGGGCCTGCAGTTTCGCCAGTTGACAATATTGCTCAACCACGGTAATTTTCATCCATTAGGGCCAAAGAAAGAGGGTACTCTGAAACGAAAGTTGAAGAGGTTAATTGTCCAAAAGGCAGCCTTCTGAGGCCCGCCTTGACTCACCGTCAAGACGAGGCAGGTCGAACTGCACGCCCTAACAAACAGAAAAGAAATTAGATCGCGTCTCAATCGAGGTAGACGCGACATGATTTCAACAAAATCATATGGCAATTACACGACAAAAGAAAGAAGAAATTGTCGCGAAAATGAGCGGTATCGCTCGCGATTCTAAAACAATCGTATTCGCACAATTTAAGGGATTGCCCGTAAACGAGCAGAGTGAGTTGCGCAAAGTACTTCGCTCTGAGGAGGTCGGGTATTCAGTCGCTAAGAAGACGTTGGTTAAGCGTGCGTTTAGTGAAGCTGGATTCCAAGGCAATATGCCACAGCTTGATGGTGAAATTGCTGTCGCGTATAGCGCTGATGAATTGGCGCCAGCGCGCGAGCTTGCAGTTTTCGTTAAGAAATTTCCAGAGCAACTCGCCTTTGCGGGTGGTGTTTTTGGAGGCAAGTATGTGAGCGCAAGCGAGATCAAGTCGATAGCGGCGATCCCTGGCATGCAAACATTGCGTGCACAATTTGTACAACTTATTAATAGTCCTTTGCAGCGCTTCGCGGTGGTACTCAACGCGAAAGCTGAGAAGGGCGAATAGAAAAAATATATGGCAGATGAAACAGTAATGGAAGCTCAGGTTGAAGCAACTGCTCCAGCAGAAGCAAAGGCAGAGCTCCCTGCAAAATTCAAGGACATCGTTGCTTCGGTTGAGAAGATGTCGGTGCTTGAGCTCCACGAGCTCGTTAAGGCACTCGAAGCGCACTGGGGTGTTTCTGCAGCGGCAGTTGCAGTCGCAGGTCCAGCAGCAGCTGGTGAAGCAGCTGAAGAGAAGACTTCCTTCAACGTGCAGCTTGCTGACGCGGGCGCACAAAAGGTTCAGGTTATCAAGGCTATCAAAGACGCACTTGGTCTTGGTCTCAAGGAGGCTAAGGATCTCGTCGACGCGGCTCCATCTATGCTCAAAGAGGGCATGAAGAAGGAAGATGCTGAGGCGCTCAAGAAAGCAGTCGAGGCAGCTGGTGGTAAGGTTGAGCTTAAATAATTCGCATTAGCGAACATACAAGCTCGCAAAACAAAAACCCGTCACTCGACGGGTTTTTGTTTTGTAAGAAACTTTTGTTTAGGTGGGGAAGTAATAGAAAGTGGACGGCCTGACAGCGGAGGTCTGAGGGTAAAACCTACAAGAGTGCCAACTCCAAACGGCACTACCTTCTTCGAGCCTCTGTATCATCACACACGCTCACACCCCACTGTCTTTCCAAACAGTTCTTTCTTTTTATTCTTCTTACCTCAGTTTCCGTCCCCCTCCGTTCTCATTCCCCGTTCTTTCTTTCCCCCGCATCTTGCCCGACCTAGTGTCGGGCATCTTCTTTTTTGCCTTGTCTAGTCTAGGCGGCACAAAGGCTTTTGGTAGAATGCACAGGATTATCGCGGTATGACAGGTATGGATGGATTGGAAAAAATTTTTGGCAGCGCAGCGCGCGTAAAAGTTCTGCGACTTTTTTTATTTAATCCGCGCCAATCATTTACCCTAGCGGATATAGCAGAGCGTAGCCGAGTGGGTGAGGCCGAAGTTCGTCGCGAAATAACGACGCTTCAACATGCGCATATGGTCGAGCGCTCTACTCGCGGCAAAGGGGTACGATTTATTCTCAGTCCTAAGTTTGCATACACCGCAGCTATGCAAAACCTCCTCTTAAATGCGCCCAAACGTGCGAACGATATTGTGAAGCGTCTTCGTGGAGTTGGGACACTGCGCATGATTATTCTCGCAGGTATCTTCATGGGAGAGTGGGATGAGGGGCTCGACATTCTCCTTATCGGCGACAAGATAAAAGAGCGTCAACTACGCGAACGCATTCGCGCGCTCGAAGCAGAGATAGGAAAAGAGATTCGCTACGCACTTCTTACAAGTGAGAACTTTTATTATCGTCTCAATATGAACGACAAGTTGGTACGCGATGTGATCGACTACCCGCACTCTATCGTGCTCGATAGGCTCAACATCGGGCTGAAATAACACCACAGCTGCTATCCACACAGCAACTAGCGGCACAGTAGTAGCTTGGTACAATAGTAGTGTCGATTTAAACGCCATTATTTATTCGCTTTGTCTATGATTGTGTCAAACGGAGTGAGTGCCCTACAGCAGTCGTTTTATCAGCTGCTGTGGAACAGTGTGAACTTTCTCCCTGCGTTCTTGTTCGCGGTTATTGTTTTTCTTATTGGCTGGTTTATTGCTACATGGCTCGGTTGGGTTGTAGCAGAAGCTATTCGCGCAGTGCGTGTTGATCATGCGCTGAAGCAAGCAGGTGTTGATGAAGTTGTCGCACGTGCGGGATACCACCTCGACTCAGGCGCATTCGTTGGTGCGCTGGTGAAGTGGTTTATTATTCTCGTTTTCCTTTTGGCATCACTCCAGGTGATGGGTCTCTCGCAGGTGAGTTACTTCCTCCAGCAGATCGTGCTTGGCTATTTGCCAAACGTTATCGTCGCGGTACTTATCCTTTTGGTTGGTGCAGTCATCGCGCAAATCGCTGAAGGTGTTATCACTGGTTCGGCTCGCGCAGCAGGTATCGTATCGGCAGGTTTTGTTGGTACGCTCGCACGCTGGTCGATTTGGATCTTTGCGGTACTCGCCGCACTGACCCAACTTCAGATCGCTACGACTATTCTCCAGACCCTTTTCACGGGCGTGGTCGTCGCACTCGCGCTTGCCTTTGGCCTCGCCTTTGGCTTGGGGGGTCAGGAAGCAGCAGCTCGCTTCATTGAGCGCACCCGCGAAGAGATGCAGTCTCGCCGTAGGCAGTAATTGCTCGATTTTTCGCCCGAAAAAGACCCCTAAAAATGGGGTCTTTTTCTTTATTTGTACAGGTTTTTTTGGGCTTCCTGTCCCCAGAAAATCGACGTTTGACACCATAGTAGTACTCCTATATACTCCCTAGTACCGATATGTTGAAAACGGTAAAGCACCCATAGAGAAGTAGGACGGTAACCCGACTGAGGGTATCGGCCGCTTCGCAAGAAGGCGGCTTTTTATTTGGAAACGTTCGGTAGAAATTTGATTTTTGACAACTTAAAGCCACTGCACGGAGAAATTTCCCATCTGGGTCTTTTCAGCTCTGTGTAAGTGGAAGGTAAAAAATATTGTATAGAAACAACAAATTATTGCGGTTCT
>CAYRHY010000014.1:0-22751 GCA_964424235.1 uncultured Candidatus Saccharibacteria bacterium | reverse complement strand
CTGCTCCTGTGGCATTTGCGAGTACGGTGTTGGCGTTTACGTTGCCGTAGAGAGTGGAGGTGGCTGTTGAGTAGAGGGTGCCGTTGTTTGAGGCGACCATGCCTGAACCCAAGAGTGAGATGGTGGTGGAGCCGGTGTTGGAGACGGTGAAAAGAGTTGAGGTAACGCTCGCGGTAGATGATGCGATCGCAAAGAGTGTCGTCGTTGTACTGGTGCTTGGTGCACGTACTGAAAGAGTTGCGAATGGTGTCGTGGTGCCAATACCCATGCGACCTACGCCGTTGTCGAGCACGTTATTGAAGGTGTGTACGGTGTTGTTAGCATATACGGTCAACGCAGTGCTACCGATACCATTTCCTGTTTGTGCAGAGTTAAGAACACCAAAGATCGGGTTACCCCCCGTTGAGGTAGCGCCACCAATGCCCATGCCGTAGTAGTAGCCACCAACCGTCGCGGTGCCTGCAGGTGCTGGGAGGTTTGATGAGATACCATAGTAGCGCTGATTATTGCCATCATAGATACCAAACCATTGCGATACGATGTTTGCATCGTAGTGATATTTAAACGATCCGGTAGTTGACGAGTTACCGCCGAAGATCACATCACCTGCTCCTGTCTGAAGCACTGCCTCATTAGAGGTTGTGCCAATCCCCAATCGCCCAGCGATGTATGCGCTACCGGTCGTTGTTGCACCGCCATTAATAGTGAGGCCACCGATCTGTGTACCGTCACCAATCGTTGATGAGGCAGTAGCGTAGATACCATTAAGGAATCCAATGAGTGTTGAGGTTGCGTTAGCAGCTGCACCAAAGGCGGTAGTTGGCGTGAATGGGAAGATAGATGCGAGTGAAGAGGAGGAGATCTTGTTGTTGAAGGTATTCCAATCGGTTGAAGAGAGGTAGCCGTTTTGTGAGCTATTTGCCTGCTGGATAGCGAGTGTGTTGCCGGTGATCGTGAGTGGCGAGGAGACAATTGCGGTCTGTACACTCCCCAACCCGTTACCTACCAAAAGGCCGCTGAGTGTGGTCGAGCCAGTGCCACCATACTTCACTGAAAGCGTCGTACTTGCTGAGACCAAACCATTGACCGCCTGAAGTACGCCATTGAGCGAACCGATAGAAAGACTATTAGTACCAAAGCTCGTCGTCGTAGCATTAAGCGCAGTGAAGTTTCGTAGCGTCGTAGTACCAAGGACCGAAAGCGCGCCGCGCGAGAAGATACCTGAGAGTCCTACACTAAGACCATTGCCGATATATCCATCACCAACAAAATTGAGATTGACAGAAACATTTGCATTCCCTGCCTGTAGCGCAGCGATGTTGGCTGCCGGAGACTCGATACCGTTGATATCAACAATGGCGAGACCGTTTGCATCATCTGCAAGATATGCGTACTTACCAGCGACGAATACGCTGCGTGGCGTGCTGCCGGCGTTATATGTGCCGATCAATACTGGCGCTGCAGCGTTACTGATATTTACCTGTGAGAGATTACCCTTTCGATCTGCAAGGTAGGCGTAGGTGCCTGCAACTTTCACATCATAGAATTGCTCACCACTGTGGTATGAACCAACACTCACCGGCGTCGTTGGATCACTAACGTCATAGACCAAGAGCCCAGAGTCGATGTCTGCGATATATGCGTAACGGCCCGAAACGCTCACCGCATTTGGCGATGAAAGGCTGCCGATAGTACCAACGAGGTTTGGCTGCGTTGGGTTCGTAATGTCGACGATAAAGGTTGAGCCGACGAAGTCTGTGATGAAAAGATTCTTTCCTGATACCGCGAGGCCGTGTGGCTCCGCTAAACCGCTCGCGAAGTCAGCAGCGAGTGTTGGCGCTGCAGGGTTCGATACATCGACCACATGTACCGCCACACCCGCCTGGTCATTTATGAAGACATACTTACCTGAGACAGCGACACTTGTTGGGCCGCTGGATGGCGTCGAGTACGAGCCAACGAGCACTGGCACTGCGGGGTTAGAGACGTCGAGGATAAGGAGGCCCGTGTTGAAGTCAGTGACATATGCATACTTGCCAGCGACTACCACGTTATTAACCGAGTTTGCTGCGGTGTAACTACCCACTGCGATTGGATTTTTTGGATTGGTTATATCGAGGATGCGCAAACCACCTTCATAATCTGCTGAATAGACATAGTTACCCGATACATATGATGCGTAGGTATGCTTGCCGGCCACGACTGACGCGAGAGCCGCCAGTGTCGAGCTGCCTTGTGCAACCTGGGTGATATTGCCTCCTGCGATAGCAAACTTCGACATAGGCGAGGTGGTGCCGACACCAAAGTTTCCAGCGACCGTTACGGTGCCAGTTGCGGTGATATTGGCAGCAGTGAGGTTACCCGAGAAGAGGCCGTTACCCATTACTGAAAGGATTTCAGCCGGCGTGGTGCTGCCCAGACCAAAGCGTCCTGCTGCAGTAAGTACTGAAGAGAGTCGACCAGAGGTATTGTAGATGTCGAGAATATTTGCAGTCTGTGACGTCGCTGGCAACAGAGCGAGTGTCGTCGTACCAACAGCGCCTGAGATAACCGCAAGCTGCGCATATGGCGTAGAGGTTGCACCAATCGCGACACGATAGGTCGTGGTCGCTTGAGTGATAGCACCATTGGTCGAGTCACCTTGTGACACCCAACCACCGCCAGAGTTTGATGCGCCTGCACTCACTGAACCGCAGACAATATCGCCCGACACATTCGTCTGGAGTGCTTGGCTACCGGTGCAGGAAGTAATAGAGCCAAGAGTGAGTGTGTTTGCGAACTTCCCGGTGCCATTTACTTCAAACGTCTTGGTTGGAGCTTGTGTACCGATACCCAAAGTACCGCCGATGTATGCGTTACCGGTGGTTGTTGCACCACCGCTGATAGTAAGACCGCTCGATTGGGTACCGCTACCAATCGTCGATGATGCATATGCCGTGAGGCCGCCGTTAAACTGCGTCAGCGTTGAGGTTGCATTACCGGCGAGGCCAAATGGATACCATGCGCCAAGCGTGGTCAAAAGTGATGATGAGCCAACCTTATTATTGAATGCATTCCAGTCAGTTAAAGAGAGGTAGCCGTTTTGTGCTGCGGTCGCCACATCGATAGTAAAGACGCCGGTCGTAGAGTTGTAGTTGAGTGGGCCGGTTGCAGAGAGTGATGTTGAACCAATCTTATTGTTGAAGGCGGTCCAGTCGGTTGTTGCAAGGAGGCCACGCGCGGCGCTTGATGCAGTTGGGATGTTGAAGGTGATCGTCTGGCCTGAGCCGGTGATCGTGAAGTCAGAACCGGTAGTTGAGGTTGCAAAGAGGACGCCGTTTGCGCTTACCTGCTGACCCGCCGGACCAACCGCGGTGATGGTGCCGGTGCCGCTACCGAGGCAGTTACCATTTACTGCAAAGCAGCCTGCTGTGATATTTACACCATTGCTGATGGTGGTGGAGCCGGTGTTCGAAACTGCGAAGAGTGTCGTGGTTGCGGTTTGGGTCGATGATGCAATAACAAAGAGAGAAGTATTTGTGTTGCCATTAGCTGCATGTACAGCAAACTTAGCAAATGGCGAGGAAGTTCCCACCCCAAAATTGCCACCGAATGTAATGCGAGCAGATTCAATACTATTAGTATTAAATTTAATATCAGCGTTAGTAGATGCAGATGCTTGTATGCTCGACTTTTGATCGTTGCCGAGTATCAAACTGAAAGAACCCTGTATGCGCTGGTTGCCCGCAACATCCAGTGGGATTGTTGGGTTGGATGTTCCAATTCCTACGTTCCCAACGAAGTACGCATTCCCCGTCGTCGTTGCGCCCCCGTTGATAGTAAGACCGGTCGCTTGGGTGCCACCACCAATCGTTGATGACGCAGTTGCGTAGATACCGTTGGTGAATCCGATGAGTGTAGAGGTGGCGTTAGCAGCTGAACCAAAGGCGGTGGTTGGGGTGAATGGGAAGATAGACGCAAGTGAAGAGGAGGAGATCTTGTTGTTAAAGGTGTTCCAATCGGTTGATGAGAGCTTGCCTGAGACAGTAGCTGATGCGACTGGAAGGTTGAAGTTGATGGTGTTGCCGGTGTTGGTGATGGTGAAGTCAGTACCGGTGGTTGAGGTTGCGAAGGTAAGAGCGCCAGTGAGTGTCGAGCCTGGCAGCGCGATTGATGCAATACCGTTTTGAATACTAGACGTTGCTACCCAAGTTGGAACACCATTACTCCAGGCCAATACCTGGCCACCGGTGCCGGTGCCGAAGAAGGTTGAGGTAGCGACAAATGATGGAGTGCCTGCTGCTCCTGTGGCATTTGCGAGTACGGTGTTGGCGTTTACGTTGCCGTAGAGAGTAGAGGTGGCTGTTGAGTAGAGGGTGCCGTTGTTTGCCGCAACGAGGCCTGTACCCAAAAGACCGATAGTAGTGGAGCCAGTGTTGGAGACTGAGAACAAAGTTGTGGTTGCGGTCGCAGTAGACGAACCAATAGCGAAGAGTGTCGTTGCTGTAGAGCCATTGTTTGCATGTACTGCAAGTTTCGCGAATGGTGATGAGGTTGCGACGCCAAAAGTGCCTGTTGTTGGAAGTACAAACTGTGTAGAGGTTGCAGGGAGAAGGCCAAAAAGTAAGCCGCCAATGTTGAGCGCATTACTCATGGTCGAGGAGGTAGCGAATGTGTTGTTTCCAATGACAATATTGTTGCTACCGGTGGTGAGGTTTGGTGTTGTGGATGCACCGAGAAGGAGGTTGCCGTAGCCGCTCGTTACATTAAAGCCCGATTGATAACCCAAGGCAGTGTTCGTAGTACCCGTCACACTAAAGAGTGCGTTAAAGCCAACACCGGTAATATTGCTGCCTGCGTTACCAGAGCCATACCCAATAAGTGTGCTGTTTGACCCTGTCGAATTTGAGCCATGTGCGAAACCGCCGATCGTGACATTGTATGAACCTGACGTATTTTGCAGGCCAGCATAGGCACCAATTGCGGTGTTGTTACTTCCTGTGCTGTTGAAATTGAGTGCACCGTATCCGACACCTGTGTTGTATCCACCAGTTGTATTTGAATAGAGAGTCAAGCTACCCAAGGCGGTGTTGCGTACACCGTATTCCGCTGTCGACTGAGTAGTTCCACCACGAAACGCCTGGAAGCCAACCGCGGTGTTGTCCATACTCGAGGTTGCCCACTGATACGCTTGCCAGCCAATTGCAAGATTTCTTGCGCCGATTGAGCTCAGTGGTGATGATGAGGTTCCATAGGTGTCAGAAGCGCCAGCATAACCACCTAAGCGTATATTGCCGGTCGTTGAAGAAACGGTCAGCGTGGTAAGACCGCCAAATTGTATTGCTGACGTTGATGCGATATTAAGATAGCCAGCAACGTAGGCGTCTCCCGTCGTCGTTGCACCACCGTTGATAGTAAGACCGGTCGCTTGGGTGCCACCACCAATCGTTGATGACGCAGTTGCGTAGATACCGTTGGTGAATCCGATGAGTGTAGAGGTGGCGTTAGCAGCTGAACCAAAGGCGGTGGTTGGGGTGAATGGGAAGATAGACGCAAGTGAAGAGGAGGAGATCTTGTTGTTAAAGGTGTTCCAATCGGTTGATGAGAGCTTGCCTGAGACAGTAGCTGATGCGACTGGAAGGTTGAAGTTGATGGTGTTGCCGGTGTTGGTGATGGTGAAGTCAGTACCGGTGGTTGAGGTTGCGAAGGTAAGAGCGCCAGTGAGTGAGCTGCCAGGAATTGCGACGGAGGTAACGCCCGTGTTGTTGATGGTGAGTTGACCGTTCGCAAATGAGGTTGAAATACCCGTACCTGAGGTGTATGTGGTTGAAGCTACCCACTGTGGTACTCCATTACTCCAGGTAAGGATTTGGCCACCCACTCCGGTACCGTAGAGAGTAGAGGTGGCTGTGGAGTAGAGAGCGCCGTTGTTTGAGGCGACCATGCCTGAAGCAAGAGCGGTAGTGATGGTACCAGTTGCAGTGAAGTTAGCGACTGAAAGATTGCCCGAGATGAGCGCATTACCCATCACAGAAAGTACCTGTGCTGGCGACGTACTCCCGAGACCAAAGCGTCCTGCTGCGGTGAGCACCGTTGAGAGGTCACCAGAGGTGTTGTAAATATCGAGAATGTTTGCAGTCTGGCCACCTGCTGGGATGAGCGCGAGGGTTGTTGTTGCGGCTGCGCCCGATAGTACGGTGAGTTTTGCGTATGGGGTTGAGGTTGCACCAATTGCGACACGATCAGTGGTGGTCGACATGGTGATGTCGCCAACGTTGTCGGTCGTCCAACCGCCGCCACTGGATGCGCCGCCAGTTGCGATAGTGCCGCAAGTAATGTCGCCTGATGCGTTGGTTTGCAGTGCCTGCGCGCCGGCACATGAAGTGACCGAGCCAAGTGTGAGTGTGCTTGCAAATCGGCCTGTGCCATTTACTTCAAAGGTTTTCGTTGGTGTTTGCGTGCCAACGCCGAGTGTACTTGCGAAGTATGCGTTGCCGGTTGTAGTTGCACCACCAAGGATAGTGAGTCCTCCGTTCTGCGTGTTATTACCGATGGTGGTTGATGCGAATGCAGTAAGTCCGCCATTGAATTGTGTGAGTGTTGAGGTTGCGTTGCCGGCGAGCGCGAACGGATATCCCATTGCACTTCCACCACCGACACATACGCCATTTACCGCGAAGCAGCCGCTTGCGATATTGATGCCATTTACTGCGGTCGTAGTTGCGCCAAGCAGTGAAAGTATGCCGCCCACCGAGAGTGTGCTGTTAAGGTAGCTCGTACCGTTAACTGAAAGCGCGAAGGTTGGGCTCGTGGTGCCAATGCCAAAATTACCATTCGTGACATACACACCACCGTTACCCGCCGGCGTGAGCGAGATACCACCGTTGAGGTTTGTGGCTGTCACTGCATTACCTGAAACGGTGATATTGCCGGCTGCGACACCAAATGGTACCGGCAGTGCTGAGCTATCGCTCGTTGTAACATTTTTACCGCCAGAAATTTGTACCGGACCAGCAATTTGTAGTTGACCGGTGCCCGAAGGGTTGATGACTACATTCGCAGTACCACTGGTCTTAAGTTCAAGATTTTCGTTTATGTCTGATGAAACAATAACGTTTTGTGACGCGTCTGTGTGAATGACTTCTTGGCCGTTTACATACAACGAACCGGGGCCTACAAAGACATCCTTCCATGCGTAATTTGCCGAACCAAGTGAGTACGTGTTGTGTGCGCTCGGAATAAGATTCCCGGTTACCGTGGTAGTACCGTTTGCGCCAATAAGGGTAGTGAGTGTGAGCGAAGAGAACGTAAGTGCTGTTGTGGTTGCGTTATTTGGGAATGGGTAGCCAATAGTGTTGGTAATGACGCCGGTTGTCGAGTTGTAAGCAATGCCAGCGCCACCTGAGAGTGATGATGATGAGATTTTGTTGTTAAACGTGGTCCAGTCTGCTGATGTAAGGAGGCCACGCGCAGTGCTTGCTGCGGTTGGGATATTGAAGGTGATAGTTTGGCCAGAGCCGGTGATAGTGAAATCTGAGCCGGTTGTTGAACTAGCGAAAAGTACTGAGCCTGAAGAAACTTGCTGATTAGCTGGGCCAATGGCAGTTAGAGAACCTGCGCTTGTGCCAACACATACACCATTAACCGCAAAGCAGCCCGCTGAAATGTTAATACCGTTTTGTGCTGTAGTAGTTGCAGTGCCAAGGGTGAGCGCGCCGGTAATGGTGGTTGAAGCGTTGATCGTTGATGAAGCGCTTGCAACAAACCCATTGAGGAAGCCGAGCGTTGTCGATGTTGCGTTGCCATAATTTGTTGGAGTAAACGCAAAAGCACTATTGATCGCAGTAGCAAGCGAAGAACTTGAAACTTTGTTATTAAACAGCACCCAATCTGCAGATGAGAGGTACCCGCTTTGTGACGATCCTGCCTGTGCAATAGTGAGATGCGATGCACTAGTGCCCGCACCAGAGAGCGGTGCGTCCGCAATAACACTTGCAAGATATCCTGCATCATTAATCCACTGCGAGAGATTTGCGTTCGTAAAGCGAGTGCCGTTGAGCGTGAGCGAACCTACAGCAAGATTACCAGTGGTTGTTGCATTGCCGTTGATCGTGGTTGAACCTACTGCGACCAATCCTGCGGTGAATGTCAGCGTGGTTGATGTTGCGTCATTTGGGAATGGATAACCAATCGTGTTAGCAATGACGCCGGTTGCAGAGTTGTAGGCGATGCCAGCGCCACCTGAGAGTGATGATGATGAGATTTTGTTGTTAAACGTAGTCCAATCAGCTGATGAAAGCAGACCACGTGCAGTGTTTGCTGCGGTTGGGATGTTGAAGGTGATCGTTTGACCAGAGCCGGTGATCGTGAAGTCACTGCCCGTGGTTGAGGTAGCGAAGAGTACTGAGCCTGAGGAGACTTGCTGGTTAGCGGGACCTACTGCCGTGATAGAGCCAGCGCCTGCCGAGATACCAAGCGACGAGGTCGACATAAGAGTATAGCCGCCAGTGCTGTTACCAACGAGTACCTGGCCAAATGTTGGCGCGGTCGAAAGCCCCGTGCCACCGTAGGCGACTGAGAGAGTACCGGTTGCTGAAACAACACCATTTACCGCCTGTAATGGCCCCGTGAATGAGCCGATAGTGAGCGCGCTTGCAACCACGTTAGATGCTGCGAGGTTCGTGAGTGTCGTATTGCCCGCGCTATCAACTGACAATAAGGTTGTTGATGCACTGTTTACTATCTCGAACGCCTTTACGCCGGAGCTACTTGACTGAGACCAAACGGTGAGTTTTGCATATGGACTCGTTGTGCCGAGACCAACATTTGCAAGGTTACTTGAGAGCGTCACGACGCTGCCACCATCCGTCCAACCACCTGCAGACGATGCAGTGAAGCTCTGGAACGTCACACAATCGTTTGAATATTCGAGCGTATTACCGATCATGGCAAAGCAGCCACTTGCAGAAGTTGAGTCTGACGCGAGGCGGATGATACCCCCCGTGCCGAGTGAGAGTGTTGCTTGCGGATTATTTGTTCCTATACCAAGACGAGTGTTTGTCGAATCAAAATACAGCGATGCGCTCGAGCTAAAACTACCGCTCGCATTAAATTGCAATTCGCCGGAGTTGCCGGCAGGAGTTGCGCTGGTTGTGTTGTTGATTATTGTAGTTCCACCACCGCCACTACTGGAGCCATTTTGTACACCGTAGCCCGACAAGACCCTCGCTATCGTGGTGTATACGTCATCAATTTTTGCATTCAGCTGCGCCAATGTAACGCCAGTGGTGGTAGCTGGGGTGATGACGGTTGTTGTGCGCTCAATGACTGGGTACGTATTGTTGTTGATGACAGTTTGAGATTGCGACTTTGTTTGGGTTTTTGCTGGCTGCTCAACAGCGACGACTGGTGCTGGTGTTTGGACTGGAGTTTGTGCAGCAACTGGTGTCGGTGATTTTGTCTGTGTTGTTGAGGTTGCGGTGTTTTGCACTACTGGCTGTGTAGTTTGTGTCTCTACAGCAACAACTGGTTGCTTTGATCCAAAGAAATACGCGAGGACATCATTCCATGAAAACGTAAGATGTGGTGGTTGTAAGCCAAAAAACGGTGATTCGATTTGTGCTACCGCTGCGTTTTGGTCAGACCCTACTGCAAAAAAAGTGTTCGTGCCAGGAAGCACATATGACAAACCAATCGCAAGGAAAAGCGCTAGCGCAAATGATGCAGCAACCAAAGGCTTTCCGACCGTCTGGCGAGCTTCTCGAGCAAAACGGTCAAAAATAGTATTGTTTAGCTTATTAAATACCTCTTGCTCCTGGCGACGTGCAGCGGCCAATTCCTCTGAACGCGCGATGCGTGCTGCCTCACGCTCCTTCTCGAAACGAGCGATTGATGATTCCTTCACATACCATGCGTTGCGTACTCGCACCCCATCGAGTCGGCCCTCGCGGCACAACTTGGTGACATAGTCCGGCGCAACATCCAAACGAGCAGCGACTTTACGTGCGCTGAGCATAACCACTCCATCATGTGAAAGAATTTTTTTCGTTTGGTTCATGCGTCCGAAATATCTTTTATTTGAACGGTTAGTTCGAAGATATCGTTATTCATATTGTAATCACTTTTCTACTATATATATGAGAAAAAAGTTTTACCTGTGGATAAACTTTTCATCTACCTGTCACTATCACAAAAATAGGCCTCAAAATTGACTTATAACGCAAGCAAATAATGAAACTCATACACAGAGCCGTTTCAAAATTGAGCTGAGGATGCAAAAATACTCACACAAAAACCACTCATAAAACCTCTATTCAGTTTTTATAAATATCGGTTTATCAATTTGCGACTCTATATATTGATATTTCTCCCATATCTATACCAATCTCGGCTATCCGAGATTGTTTTTTCTGTATAAAATCTTCCCTATTGCCTATTTTTATAAGGCTTTTTTGACTATACCCATATACTGGTTACTGTTTGACATATATAAATATATGAAGTCTTGTGACTTTCTTGGACATAAAAAGCCGGATTGCAATCCGGCTGATATCCGTTAGTAAAGGATGGATTATTTAGTAGATATACCTGTAAATGTAACTGAAGCGGTATTGGCGCTGCCAGCTATTAGGTTGGTGTACGAGAAGAGGGCTGAAGCACCTAAAGCACCGAGGAAGGCTACCACGCCCATTGTCGCCATAAATGCCCATTGTGGCCTTTTAGCTGACACGGAGGGGTTAATAAGCGGGTGTTCAAGTTCATCCCATGCGCTTTTCTGCTCTACCGCCTTTTTTTCAGGAATGTGTACTTCGACTTTTTGTATCTGATGCGTTTTATGAGCCACAATAGGCTCATCTTCGGTGATATAGGTCAATTTTGGAGCCTCCTGAATAGGCTCAACATAGGTGGTATATGTGTGCGAGGTATTTTTAGGAGCGGGAGTAGCTGTTTTTGATGCTGGTGTATAGGGTGTAGGAGCTTTTTCCGGAGCTTTATACTCCTTACCAAGGTAGGTTGCGAGAGATTGCGCATCGACATACCACGTCCTGCCTACCTTTGAGCCGACCACCTTGCCGCTGCGAATAAGCTGACCAATGTAGTCCATATGGTAACGATTTTCCTTTGCCGCGCGCTTCGACGATATAAATCGCTTCCCCGATATCTCTAGCTCATCCATGCGTCTAGTATACGCGAGCTTTTGACTATTTCAATGCGTCAATGAACAGAGACCGAATTACTGCCGGATTTGCTGAACCTTTGCTTTCTTTCATACCTTGGCCAACCAAAAACTGTAGCGCGGCCTCTTTGCCGGCCTTATAATCTGCCACAACCGCGGGCTGCGCAGCTATAACACCAGTAACTATCCCCTTCAAAAAGGCTTCGTCGTTCTTTTGGATAAGCCCGTGTGCCTCTGCAAGCGCTTCTGGAGCGTCAGAAGAAGTAAACATGAGTGCCAATGTGTCTTTTGCCCCGCGGGAAGAGAGTGAGCCTTTGCGTATAAGTGAAATAAGGGCAGCAAAACGCTCTGCATTAGCCGCTGTAAGCCAATTTTCAGGTAATGCACCGCTTTCGCGCTTACCAGCAACATCGCTCGCAAGATAATTTGCTATCAAAAGAGTACTCTCCTGGTCTGCTGCGCCTCGGGCGGTATCAAAAAATTCTCCAAAAACTCTATCTCGGACGAACATTTCAGCATCTTCCGCCTTCAAACCAAGGGAAAGATAGGCTTCTCGGAGCTCCCAGGGGAGTTTTGGAAGCTCTTTTTTGAGGTTATCTATTGAAAACTCTTGGATTTCAGAGACCATGAGCTTGGGTAAATCCGGTTCTGGGAAGTAGCGATAATCCTCGGAAGACTCCTTTTTACGCTGCGAGAAGGTCTCTTGCTTACTCTCGTCCCACCCCCTAGTCTCTTGGATAACCGAGCCCCCTTCCTCAAGAAGCTTTGTTTGGCGGTCAATTTCAAAGGCGATTGCCCGCTCCACCGAGCGGAAAGAGTTAAGGTTTTTTACCTCAACCTTGGTGCCAAATTGCTCTGTCTTTGAAACAGAAATGTTTGCTTCGACTCGCATCTCGCCTTTCTCCATATTTGCCTCCCCTGCTCCCAAAAAGCGCAGCAAGAGCTGCAATTCTCGAGCAAAAGCTCCTGCAGTAGCCGCATCGTGTATGACTGGCTCGGTGACAAGCTCCATAAGCGGCAGTCCTGCACGATTATAATCAACCAGACTCTCTCCTCCTTCGTGCTGGGAACGCGCCGTATCCTCTTCAAGATGTATGCGCGTAATCGCTACATTTCGAAGCGTACCTCCTTTTACTAGAGGGTACGCATACTGACTTATTTGAAAACCCTTTGGAATATCTGGATAAAAGTAGTTTTTTCTATCAAATTCAGTGTAATCGGCCAGCTGGGCTCCTATAGCAGCCCCAACTCGGAGCACTTTGTGTACCGCGTCTTTGTTGATTACTGGTAGAGAACCGGGGTGCGCCATACAAACGGGGCAAATAGTAACATTCGGACGCTTTTCATCAGGTGCATTTTTACACGCGCAAAACATCTTGCTTTGAGTCGCAAGCTCCGCATGAATCTCAAGACCTATGGTCGCCTTGTATGCACTCATGAGAACTATAGTACACGCAGCCTTTCAACAACGCTATCGCCTAACACTTTAAGCTGTGCATCATCCAAAACAGAAACTATTTGGGTTACCACCCCAGCTCTTCGAAAATCATCCGAGATACGTTGTATTTCAAAAGAATCTCGGCTATCCGATTTTGTTAAGACAACCATTTCAGGCTTTCCAATCAATGCACCGCTCTCATACGACTCCAACTCTTTGCGAACTACTTCGTAGTCCTGAAGCGGATTCTCACTTTCGAGCGAAACGCAATGAACGAGTAGTTTGGTGCGAGAGACGTGGCGCAAAAATTTCATACCTAAACCCTTTCCCTCAGAAGCACCTTCGATAAGCCCAGGAATGTCTGCGAGTACGTGGCCATACAGCACACCAAGGTTTGGATCGAGTGTAGTAAACGCATAGTTCCCCACCTTTCCATCTGCTCGTGTGAGCGCATTAAGCAGTGATGTCTTTCCCGCGTTAGGCAGGCCCACAAGTCCGGCATCAGCGATAAGTCGCAATTCTATAGCAAGCTGTGCTTCCTCACCTCTCTGACCAGGAGTCGACTCCTCGGGAGAACGATTGACTGATGATTTAAATACGGCATTACCTGCTCCACCACGACCCCCTTTAAGTATTAAAATTTGTTCACCTTCTTTAGTCACTTCAAATACCTCTGCAGTGCTAGTATTACGCACCAGCGAGCCTACTGGGACATCAATTACCAAATCATCGCCGTTTTTACCGGCTTTATTCTGATTCTCCCCATCTACACCGTTGTCAGCAAAAAACTTCTTTTCACCACGATAGCGAGCTAGGAGCATAACATCGCGCACCCCGCGAACGTAGACGTCCCCGCCGTCTCCCCCGTTACCTCCCGCTGGACCGGAATACTCTTTTCCTTTGAGATGCAGCCAGCGGACGACCCCGTCGCCGCCCTTTCCCGCTTTAGCCTCAATTGTTATGTCATCAACAAATGCCATAGGGCCACTGTAGCATTTTATGCCAAGTTTCGGAAGGATTTAGCTTTACAACCAAGAAGCAGCAAAATCTGATTATTGTTGTATTTAAACATTTTCTCGGATAGCCGATATTTTTAAATTATTCTCTATTTGCCCTCTATTCTCCCTTACGCACGAACAACTTGCATGAAGCAGGTTTTTTAATTAAATACTATTTTAATAAACTTTTTGAGATGGTGTGGTATCCTCAATTTGAGGCGCTTGCAGCTCTTCTCTCTCCTGCCACTTCAACCGCACCGACAAACAGCAGTGTGCTCGCTGGATTCTTTAGCCATATAACAGCGTGGCTTGGCGATGTAGCAAATGGCATTGGTGACATCTTTGCAAAGAGCTTCCACGCAAAAGACTCTATCTGCATCGACGATCAATGTCTCAACAAAGATGATATACGAGCTCTCCTTCAAATGACACACACTCAAACCACAGGCACCTCTGCGGCCCCAACAAGCACCACAGACACCGGCACACCTGCCCCAAGCACTCCTCCTGATACGCAAGCGCCAGCAGCTGATAGTGCGCCAGCAGATTCCTCCACTGCCGCCCCTGCCAACAGCGCATCAAGCGAACAAAACTAGTCGTTACTATT
Organism: uncultured Candidatus Saccharibacteria bacterium; assembly: GCA_964424235.1. Lineage (GTDB taxonomy): Bacteria > Patescibacteriota > Minisyncoccia > Phycocordibacterales > SBAW01 > GWA1-54-10. The sequence continues at coordinate 8,553 of CAYRHY010000014.1, read as the reverse complement.
TTTCAGAGCGATACTCGAGAGCCACGATATGAGGCCCAAAAGGAATGATCCTTCAAGCGCCGGGATAAACCCCTGCACACTGAACCCTGCAATGAAACTTGAAAGAAACCAGAAAAGGAGTGCGTTGAGTACAAACGTAAACAGTCCAAGCGTTATGATGGTAACCGGGAGTGTGAGTACCATCAGAAGCGGTCGGAGCGTGCTGCTCAGTATCCCCCACAAGACCGCCACGATAAACGCTATATAAAAACTGGTGATTTCAATGCCCGGGACAAAGCGCGCAATAAGGAGCAGCCCCCCAGCAACCAAAATTAACTTTGCGAGTAATCTGATCATGCGTTACAGATATTTATAGAGCTTATTGTATCCTAACCAATCAAACAGTCGGTACCCCCAATCTACTACAATTGCCATTGATCCTAATAAAATAAGAGCTCCCACAATACACAGTAGTACTCCAAGCACTCTACTTATATACGGTGTATATCTACCCCAACGCACGATATATACGCTAATGCGCTCAATCATGAGCGCTGTGAGAATGAAGGGTACCCCAAGCCCAAGAGAAAATATGGCCAATAACAGCCCTCCCTGCAGCGCCGTAGCGCTTTGAGATGCAACAAGAAGCACGCTGCCTAGTATTGGGCCAATGCATGGGCTCCAACCAAAGGCGAATAGGACTCCGATAAGAGAAGATCCTTGCCAACTTCCAAGTTTCAAATATGACGGCGCTTTAACATGCCACTCTTTTCCAATAACCGATGTAATTACTCCGGTAAGTATCAGACCAAAAACAATGAACAGTGCTCCTGCTAAACGCGCCAGTGCATCTCTATACGGACTCAAAAAAACTCCAAGGGTTCCCGCAAAAAGCCCTAGCACTATAAAAACAATTGAAAACCCTACTACAAACGCTATCGCGTTACTCACCATTCTCCTTCTGCCTCTATTATTCTCTCTTGAGATCTCCTCTTGTGGCACTCCTGCTATATAGAGCAGGTACCCAGGTACAATGGGCAATGTGCAAGGGGCCAAAAACATCAATAGACCCGCTACAAAAGCCCCTGGAATTAGTACAAGCGGCTCAAGTGGCGTCATACTACCCAATCTTAGCAAAGCGAGGCATTTCTACGCCATTACTAGCGACTTTTTCGAGAAACACGCTTAATTGTCGAACCCAAATATGCTCTCCATCATAGAGCGCTTTATATACCACAACATCACTCTCGTCTGCCTCGTTTTTTGCCATGCATACGATCTCATATTCGCCTCCTTTATAATGTCGATATTTTTCTCCGGGCTTTGGCATATAAGTAAGTCTATCCTCCAACACCACCAACACAAGCCCTAAACAAGAATGCGCCTGTATAACTCTAATGGATAATTTCGAGATTTGTTTATACGTAAGTGTTTCTCGGCTATCCGAGATTTTTATTTTTGTACAAATAAAAATAAACTAACAAGAAGTGAAAAATTATAGCCGCTTATACACACAAAACAATGTAAAAATACGGTCGATTATTGATACAATATTCTGTAAATATGTCCTTGTTTTTAAAGGCAAAATCACTTTCTTCGATGACTCTTTTTGGGTCAATTTTTATGGCCTGTCTCTTGCTCACCATGATGCCCTCTTTCGCTCATGCTGCCACCAAGACTTGGGGTGGCGGTGGTGTGACTAACAATTGGACAGACTGTGCTAACTGGGTGGGGGGTGTATGCCCTAACTCCGGAGATGACATTGTCTTTAACAATACATCGGTAAAGGATTCGACCATTGATTCAGCAGCAACGAGCACTATTGGCAATATGAGCATCGCAAGTACCTATTCCGGTACGATCACCCAACAGCTCAGCACCCTTAATGTAAACAGCTCTTTCACCCAATCGGGAGGCACCTATAGTGCCGCGGGGAAAACAGTAAACATGAGTGGAAATAATTTTTCTTCCTACAGCTTCACTTGTAGTGGCACCTTCTCGGGATTACTTAACCTCTCTATCACTAACGGTGGTGGTTCAAATGGTACCGTCACCGTTTCCTCTGGATGCACAGTCACTACGGTTGCAACTATCAATAGCACGCTCGGGAGTCTCAGTATCGATGGCACAGTCAACTTTGGCCCGACAGTGAGCGTCAACAATCTCACGATCAATAACAGCGGCACTGTAACCGCTTCAACCTCCGCAACATTTAATGTGTACGGATCGTTCTCTCAGGCAGCAAGCGCAACGTTTAATAGTGGGGGGATAACGGTAAACATGAGTGGCAATAATACCTCCTCGTACGGCTTTACCTGCACGGGCACGTTCGCAGGATTACTCAACCTCTCAATTACGAACGGTGGTGGTTCAAATGGTACCGTCACCGTCTCTTCGGGATGCACTGTTACCACCAAGGCAACAATCAACAATTCCTTGGGCAGCCTCACAGTAAACGGGACGGTTAATGTCGGGCCCAGTGTGGCGGTTAATAATCTCACCATTAGCAACGGAGCTACATTGACCGCATCATCATCCGCAGCCTTTAGTGTATACGGATCATTTTCACAAGGGTCATCCGCTACATTTAACAGCACCGGCATGACCATTACTATGAGTGGCAGCAATTTCTCCTCCTATAGCTTCACCTGCACGGACACCTTTGGCGGCTTACTTACCCTCGCTATTACCAATGGCGGTGGTTCAAATGGTGTCGTCACTGTGTCGTCTGGATGCACGGTAACTATGGCGTCGAACATAAACAACTCACTGGGCAGTCTCACCACAAGTGGCACCGCTAACTTTGCCTCGAGCACATCGGTAGCACTCAACAATCTCACCATAAATGATGGTGGGACTCTGCTGAGCGGGACTTCGACGACCTTTAACCTGAGTGTCTCCTTTAGCCAAGGTACTACAGCAACATACAACAGTATCGGCAACACCATCAACTTTGCAGGTACGAACTTCTCCTCCTACGGTTTTACGTGTAGCGGCACCTTTAATGGTCTTGTTAATCTCTCGATTACCAATGGCGGTAGCTCAAACGGCTCAGTCACCGTTTCGTCTGGCTGCACCGTCAAAACAATAGACAGCCTAAATAACTTTTACGGGAGTTTCATCGTCAACGGAGCTCTTACCTTTGGCACCTCAAGCATCGTTGGCGCACTCACCGTCAACAGTGGTGGTTCGGTCACCTTAGCGAGCAGCACTTTAGCCATTAACCGAGCAGATCTGACTGTTGCTGCAAGTGGTACATTTAACGGCGACACAAGTAAGACAGTGAGCTTCACTTCCACCACCGCCCAGGGCATCTTCTGCACTGGGGTCTTCCCCCCTCTCGTCAACATAGCCATGAACGGAGCTTCGGATAGAGCGTTCACTATAGGTACTGGCTGTATTGTGACCCTAGCCGGCAACGTGAGCATTCCCGACCCAATCGTGGTCAATGGCTCTCTCGATTTCAATGGTTTTAACGTCACCGCAACCGCGCTCACTGCAACCGCGAGCAGTACGCTGCGTCTGCTTGGCAATGAACGTTTTACCTCCCCCGCCCCAAACTTCTGCTACACGATTGAATTATATGGTTCAAGTAGCTATACCATGCCCACCACCACCTACCAGAGCCTCCTCATTTCTGGTTCTGGCACCTTCGCCACCTCTTCAAACCTCACGGTAAACTGCAACTTTACACAGACAGGCGGCACATTTAATCATACGGGAACACTTACTGTAGCGAGTACATCCGTCACCTCAATCCTCACCACAAGCAGCGGCACCAACCTTAAACACCTTACTATCACCAAAGGGAGTAACACCGTTGCGCTCGATGGTGTTGGCCTCTCTCTCGCTGGTAACCTTACGCTCACCTCAGGTACGTTGGACGCTTCCGCAGTAAACTGCTCGAGCGCTTCTTGCAACATCTCTCTTGCGGGCAATTGGTCAAATAGCAGCACTTTTACACCGCGCACAGGCACCGTTTCTTTTACGGGAAGTGGCCAATCGCTTACTGGAGCAACTACCTTTTATAACTTCACCAAAGCAACCACTACCACCGACACGATCACCTTCCCTGCTGGAGTGACACAGACCATTACACACGACCTCACACTCACGGGGGCGGCAAGCAATCTTCTGTCACTACGCTCTTCATCTAACGGTTCGCAGTGGAGCATCGATCCACAAGGGAACCGCACTATCTCCTACCTAGATGTAAAAGACTCAAATAACATCAATGCGTCAAAAATATTAGCAACGAATGGTACAGTTACCAATTCACTAAACAACACCAACTGGAGCTTTAACGGACCGACCGTCAGCTCATCGTCACTTACCCCCACCAATGTAACTGATGGCTCGTTTATCGCCTCCTCGACACCCAGCCTTACATTTACGACCGCAGACACGGACGGTAACCAGATACGCTACCAACTCCAAGTAGATACCACCCCTCTGTTTACCACCCCAGTCATTAACTATGTTTCAGCGCTTGGAGCCGCCGCTACCACCACATTCACAGTGGGGCAAAGCGCTGGTAGTGGCGCCTATCTTGTAGGATCCCCCGGACAGCAACTTTCGGATGGTACGTATTACTGGCGCGTTGCTGCATCAGACACCACAGCAACCTCAAGCTATGCCACCGCCAACAGCGGATTAGCGGCCTTTAGTGTTGATACCACCTCACCTTCCGCAGGAGCACTCACTTTCGGTAGTATTACCACTACGGGCCTTACGGCGATTGCAGGCAGCGCTAGTGACACGGGCTCAGGAGTAAGTACCTATAAGTTCACCGAGCTCACCACAAATGCCTCGAGCACCCGTAGTGCTACTAACTCCTGGACCCTTTCGAGTCTTACGAGCGGTACCGGCTACGCCTTTGTGGTGAATGTAACAGACGCTCTGGGTAATAGCGCCACTTCAAGTACATACTATGCGACAACCAGCGTCCCCACGACTTCCGGAGGCACTGCCGGTTCGGGAAGTGGTTCTGGCGGGAACACTCCTCCTCCGTTGCCCACAACCTATTCCTGCACACTTAATGCAAATCCATCTGTTGTGCACGCAGGTAGCAAAGCGACACTTACTTGGACCTCATTTGAGAATGCAACCGGCACTATTAATCACAGTATTGGCACAGTATCCGCATTTGGTTCAATGCCTGTTAAAGCACCTGTAGGAAAAACAACATATACCGCTACGTTTGCAGGCAGTGGTAAAAAAGTCACTTGCTCGACAGTGCTGCAAGTACTCTCCAATGGCGTTGGCAGTACGACCGCTCAAAATAATCCATCAAATGGCAATCCTCCCCCAGGACAAACAAAGCCAAAACCAACCAAAGAAACACCGACTCCTATGAGCACTGCGCCAAAACCCACCCACACTCCTTCTCCGCCCCTAACCCCTACCCCGTCAAAAACAACGCCAACTCCTACGACCTCCACCCCCCCCACCCCACCCACACACACCCTCTCTGGCGCACTCACGAAGGAGTGCTACCGAGCATTTAATTGGACAACCGACGGTAACGCCTCGGTTGGCGTATACCGTACTGTCACAGACACCACCAAAAAACTTGCTACTGTGAATCATCTTGCTTCGTGGTATATCGATACTGAAGATATTGGCTCAAAAGACCTAACCTATCACTTCACCATCGGCCCTACAACTCTTTCTAAAACTTTTAGTGCCACCGAGATGCTTGCGTGTACTATCACCTCTGCGGCAAGCTCTACCACTCCTACCACACCCTCTTCAAGCACCGGTTCAGCCGACCTCATTGTGGTGAAAGATATAGTGGGCAATGGTGTTGTGCAAGAAAGTATTAATGGCGTCTACCAGGATACTAGCGGCCAATCAGTTGCGGTCGCAGTAGTGCCTGAAGGTACGCTTATTAGCACCACCGGCGACCCTTCTGTGCCCACCGTACTGTGGGATACCACCACCAATACCACCTACCCAGTTGCTGTAGCCGGAAACATCCTAAGCTTCACTACCCCCACTGGCGAATATAACTATGTATTACCTGAAAATGCATATTACAGAGTAGTATTTGCTACGAGCACGAGTGCAGCGGCAGTACTGCAGGCTGTCTCTGTACCACTGACAAGAACTCTCAAATCTGCGACACCCGCCGAACTCCCTTCCCCCCTTGAAGCGGCAGGTCTTATGGTTGGTATCACTATTCTTCTATTAGGTTTTGCACGTATTCCGTTTTCAATAGTAGAGCCTCAGCGGATGTTCAGTCGTTTGTATTATCACTACACCTATTTCGTCACACCACTCTACAAGCGTTCCTTCCCATGGGGTACCGTGTATGACTCGGTGACAAAAGAGCCAATCGACCCAGCACAGGTACGCCTCTTAGACGCACAAGGCAGGGAGATCTCGACCGCCATTACTGACCTGGATGGTCGTTATGGGTTCTTAGTAGCTCCGGGCACGTATCGTGTGGTCGTGGAGAAAACAAATTACCAATTCCCCTCACAGCGGCTCACCAGTACACACGACCTTATCTACGACGACCTCTACACTGGCGGGAATGTTGTTGTTGGTCCCGAGGGCACCGTGCGCCTCAATATCCCTCTTGATCCTATTGCAGAAGATTGGAACCAACTGGCAAAACGCCGTGCGCACCTAACGCATTTTGTGAGCTATATCGACCGCTATTTTGCCGCCCTTGGTATAGCTATTTTTATAGCAGGTTTTCTCTTTTCGCTCTGGCAGTGCATCACACACTTTAGTGCTCCTTCTCTCTTCCTTCTCAGTATCTATGGCGCGATGGTGGGATTATACAGCTACACCGGTCGTTCTCGTTTATATGGCTCAGTCGTCAGGACCGATGGTACTCCTCTCTCTTTTGGTGTCCTATCCTTTAGAAATACGCTCGGTATGGAAGTAAAAACTCGAGTACTTGATGCACAAGGTCGCTATGTAGCACTCTTCCCCGACAAAAAGACCACCCCGTATCAGCTCACTGTGAAAGATCGTGTGGGAGAAGACGAGTATGCTGCGGTGCTGCAAAAAGAAGTTCTTGTAAAAGGTGGCATATATAACGCCAATCTAATTACGCGCTAATGATCGGCAAGGCAGGTTTGCCCATCTCGTTTGAGTTCTACCGGATAGTCTTGTATTGAAATACTCTTATTTGTATCGATAGTCATCAAGAGCACTAGCCCGTGCTCAGTAGCACTACTAAAGTATTGATCGAATATAAAATTCCCGAGCGAGTAATATACCGGCGTATCGCCCAGCATCTCATGCTGCCCCACCACGTGTGGGTGTGACCCAATAATTGCGTTAGCCCCACTTTCGGCAAATAGTATGGCGATTGGCTTAGTATCTAGGGTAGATGTTGAGTACTCAGTCCCCCAGTGTGAAAATACAATCACCGTGCGCCCTAGCTGCGCTTCCTCATGGATGCGCTGTGCCACCTCACCTGCGGAGGCACCACCAAATTGGTTATAGGCGATAAAAGAAAGATGTTCGCCACGCTCGTCCATTCGATACACCGGCTCATCCCCAGTCACCCCACCAAAATAACCAACCCCTGCCTGATCGAGGTATGTGTGTGTCTGCGTTATACCATCTCGACCAAAATTTAGAATATGATTATTCCCTAAAGATACCGCTCGTACATTGTGCTGTGCGAGCACTTGCGCAGTGGTAGAAGCAAAGGTAAAGACATAATTATGCGGCGAGCCTGGCAGTGAGCCAAGACTAATAGATTCGTTAGTGGTAATAGGACCTTCAAGATTACCAATTACAAAGTCCACACTTTTGAAAAGCGGATCAATACACGCAAACGGATAGTCGAGCCCTTGCGTACTCATTTGATAGCGTATAAAGCGATCAAAAAACATATCGCCCACAAACAGTATGTACAGCGGGGTTGTAGTAGCTTCGCGGTTTGGCGTCGTAACAGGAACAAGTGCGGGAGCCTCTGTCTTACTGTCACGACGAGCATAGACACTCACCGCGCCAGCAGCTGCTATAGACACGAGAAGTATTCCGGCTAAAAGATAGTGGCGTTTTGGCACGCTGGGGATCATCCCTTCTTTTGTACCATGAGTCCTTGATGTTCTGGGGTATTCTTCAGCCCGCAATTCTTCCACTTCTTACCCGAACCACATGGGCAGGGGTCATTGCGGCCAATCTCACCGGAGGTCTCCGATGAAAGATCGATAACTGTTTTTGGCCCCGGTTCGGTTACCCCAAGCGACACCGCCTGGTCTACTACCTGTTTGGTAATACCATCAAGAATTTGAAATACTCGATCAGCAAGCATGAGCTCCATGTCCTTATATATCCTTGTGCCTTCTTTACGATATTCAACCAGTGGGTCGCGCTGGCCGTATGCACGCAAGTTAACCGAGCCACGCAAATACTCCATTGACTCCAAATGTTCAACCCAAAGCATATCAAGGGTCTGCAAAATAGCACCACGCATCGCAGCCATGAGCGGCTCCTCACCAAATTCGGTTATCTTTGTCTCAAGCATTTGCTTTGCCTCTTGGTTTTCACCAGCAAGCTCGTGGAGGAGATCATTGATATCGAGCAGTGTTCCTAGGAGGATCG
>CAYRHY010000013.1:0-22958 GCA_964424235.1 uncultured Candidatus Saccharibacteria bacterium | reverse complement strand
CGGGCATATTCGATAGTTTGCCACTGCATGCCATAGCACAGCCCGAGGTATGGGATTTTTTGCTCACGCGCAAATTGAATAGCGCTCACAATACCCTCTACCCCGCGCGAACCAAAGCCGCCGGGCACGACGATACCATCAAACTGACGCAACTCTTCTAACTTCGTGGGGTCTTTTTCATACACTTCAGAGTCGAGGTACGAGAGGCGCACCTTACAGTCAACTGCATAGGCCGCATGCTTGAGCGCTTCGATGACCGATATGTACACATCCGAGAGCACATACTCCCCTGACATAAAGTATTTTCCTACTACCGCAACACTCAGCTCTTTGCCACCATTTTTTGTTTTAGCGACAAATGCAGCCCACTGGGACAGGTCAGTTGGTCGACGCTCAAGCCCCAAGACATCGCACAAAATGTCACCCATGCCATCCTTTTCATAATTCAAGGGCACGTCGTAAATAGAATCAACATCAGGCGCACTCACGACGCGCTCTGGGAGTACGTTGCAGAACGTTGCTATCTTCTCTTTGCGCTTTTGGTCAAGCGGTACTGTGGCACGCGCCAAAATAACGTCAGCTTGGATACCAACACTATTAAGCTCACGGCTAGCATGCTGCGTTGGCTTCGTTTTCATCTCGCCAATATTGTGGGGTATCGGCACATAGGAAAGCATCACGACTGCCACATCGTGCGGGAATTTTTGCTTCATCATGCGCGCTGCCTCAAGGAACAAAATATTTTCGTATTCGCCAATAGTGCCGCCCACCTCAATTATGGTAATATCGGCGCTCGCCGTTTTTTGGGCCTCGCTAATGCGGCGCAGCACTTCCATAGGCACATCAGGGACCACCTGCACATTGCGCCCGGCATACTCTAAATTACGCTCGCGGCGAATAACCTCTTGGTAGACGCGGCCAGTGGTCATGTAATTTATCGAAGGGAGCGTTTCATCTAAAAAGCGCTCGTAGTTACCCATGTCCTGGTCGGTCTCATACCCGTCATCAAGCACGAAGACCTCGCCGTGCTCGGTGGGATTCATAGTGCCCGCATCGACATTAATGTACGGATCTATCTTGATGGCGGTTACCTTGAAACCTTTGGATTTTAAAATCCTCCCGATTGAGGAGGTTGCTATCCCTTTGCCGATGCCACTCATCACTCCGCCTACGACAAAAATATATTTTGGATTCGTCATATCAAACTTTTATATAGCGGCGCGTCGCCAAGAAATTAGCGAGTGCGCCAAGCCCCACGCCGGTCCCCACGATTATGATAAAGAAGAGGACGAAATGGCTGAGGTAGTAGGAAAAGATGTTGACACCACCAAAGAAGTTTGCGGTCGAGGCGCCAAGCCACCACGTGAGTGGGTAAAACAGCAGTAAGGTCACGAGTCCGGCGATGAGCCCTTGGAGCATTCCTTCAACCATAAACGGCGCGCGAATATATAACTGACCCGCTCCCATGAGCCGCATAACGTGAATTTCATCACGACTGGTGTAGATCGTGAGGCGGATCATGTTAAAGAGCGTCGTTACCGTCGTAATAATAAATATTGCGATAATGATGAGCCCCAAGCGACCACCCGAGTTGGTGATACTTTTGAGATTTTCCAGAGCACTGCGGTGCTGTTCGTTGTTGTAATTTATTTTATCGATGATGCCGCTTATGGTGCTGGCCGACTGCTGCTGGTCAAGGAAGGTTGCAATAGCCTCATACTGAGCAATATCTTTTGCTTTTATATTGAGCACCGCCCCCAGTGGATTACTCCCCAACTCATCAAGGGCCTGTAGTGCGAGTTGATCGTTTTGGTGACGCGCGCGAAACTGCTGCTCTGCCTCATCAGAAGACACATAGTCGACTGACTGCACTTCAGGAAGCGCTACGAGTGATTTTTGCAGAGAGAAGATCTGGTCCTCTGGCGCATCGGTAGTGAAGTACACATTGATATCTGCCAGGTCACGCAGCTGGGTAAGCGTCGTATTGAGAATAATGCCTACAAACAGCATAAAACCCAAAATAAAGAGGGTTTCAACCATGATGAGCACCGAGGAGAAGGAGACGAAACCATTCCTAGAAAAATCTAGGAGTCCTGTGCGTATGACACGTCGAATGGTTACCCAACTCATCAATGCTCACTAGTATACCCCCGCCAGGGCCCAAAGAGCAACTGACTTATAAAATATACTTGCCTTCGCGGTCGTCGCGGATGACGCGGCCGCGGTCCATGGTGATGACGCGCTTTTTGAGTGCATCAATAACGCCCTTGTTGTGCGTCGTCAGGATGATAGTGGTGCCCAGGTCGTTAATCTTTTTGAGGATTTGAACGATTTCAAACGTGTTGACTGGGTCGAGGTTGCCGGTAGGTTCATCAGCAATGATGACATCTGGCTGGTTCACGATCGCGCGCGCTATAGCGACGCGTTGCTGCTCGCCGCCGGAGAGCTCGCCGGGGAAATTATTCATCTTGTCTGCCAAGTCCACCAGTTCAAGCACGTGAGGCACGTCGGAGCGAATTTCCTCTTCATCCCGCCCTGCCGCTTCCATAGCGAAAGCGATATTTTCATACGCGGTCTTATTTGGGAGCAAGCGAAAATCTTGAAACACCGTACCGATCTTGCGGCGCAGGTGGCTCATACGCGAAAGCGGCACTTCATGGATATTAATCGACTCAAAAAAAACAGAACCTGAAGAGGGTTTTTCTTCAGCGAGAAGCATTTTAATGAGTGTCGTCTTCCCTGCCCCCGAGTGGCCAACAATAGAGATAAATTCACCTGGCTCTACCGAGAAGGAGACGTTTTCAAGCGCGGTCGAATTGTCTGGGTAGATCTTAGAAACGCGGTCGTAGTAAATCATATAGCAACTGCTTCATTGTACTCCCAGGAGCTCTCTTGGCAAAACAGCCTTATGCAGCATCGATAAACGGGTCAAGAGCACCGTCGAGGACACCTTCGGCGTCATGCACCTCAACCCCCGTGCGGTGGTCTTTCACTAATTTGTAGGGATGGAGCACATAGGAGCGAATCTGACTCCCCCATTCAATTTTATTCGTGTCCGTTGAAAGGTCAGAGATTTTTTCCTTGCGTTGCTCCTCAAGAAAGTGCGTGAGCTTTGCTTTGATGATAGCGAGCGCCTTCTCTTTATTCGCGCCCTGGGTGCGCTCACCATCAACATGTGCCGAGATGCCCGTGGGCTTGTGCACAATACGCACCGCAGTCTCGCGCTTGTTTACATTTTGACCGCCCGGGCCCGAAGAGCGCGCAACTGAAACGTCGAGATCACTTTCAGGAAGATCAATATGCGACACCTTTTCAATCACCGGTAGCACTTCAACGAGTACGAACGATGTTTGGCGCTTTTGGTTGGCATTAAACGGCGAGAGGCGTACGAGTCGGTGCACCCCATACTCGCGTTTGAGTGTGCCATACACTCCTTTACCAGAAATTTCTATAGAAAGGTTGCGGTAGCCACCGTGGTCATTTTGGTTATCGTGGAGCATCTTATAGCCCCATCCTCGCTTCTCAATAAATTTTTGATACATCGAAAGCAGCATCGAAGCAAAATCTTCTGCGTCATCTCCGCCCGCACCGGCCACAATAGAAAGTATGGCGCCACCGCGGTCATACGAGTTACCGCCTTCAAGCGCTGCTTTTAGATCTTGTAGTTCTTTAATAGCCGCTTGGGCCCCTGCTTTGTCGCTCCAAAAATTTGGCGCCATCATAGCCGCCTCAAGCGCTTCTATTTTTTGCTGTATCTCTTCTTTTTCCATATCCGCAAGCAGCAATTATATTGTACCTTTTGGAGCCAGAGGGCGGGATCGAACCGCCGACCTTCTCGTTACGAGTGAGATGCTCTACCAACTGAGCTACTCTGGCGCGTCATATTGACGCCTCTATTTATAATATGACTCAGCGATATACACAACGGCCCACACTAGCGCCCTTGTCGCCTTTCGCGAGCAGCGAAATCATCCAAAATGGATATAAATTCTTCTTTTGAAAATTCGGGCCAGTAGGTCGGAGTGAAGAAGAGTTCGCTGTAGACACTCTGCCAGGGCAAAAAGTTTGAAAGGCGCTGTTCACCACCGGTGCGGATAATGAGCTCGGGATCAGGAATATCCGCGGTCCATAACTCTTTTGAAAAATCTTCTTCTGAGACTTCAGTTTTTCCGTCAGCGAGCAACTTATTTATCGCTGTAACAATTTCAAGACGTCCACCATACGAGAGTGCCACCACCACTGTGCCAGTCGGATGTGTTGGATTTTTTGCTTCAATTGAACGCATCACGCCAACAAGCGGCTCACCAAAACGCGCCACATCTCCTATAAACACCACTGCACCACCCTCTTTTTGGACTTCACTCAATTCTGGCAATTTAGTGGCAAACAGCTCTAGGAGGTAGGAAACCTCCTCTGGCGATCGTCGCCAATTTTCAGTTGAAAAAGCGTATAGGGTCACATACTGTACACCTTCCTCTCTGCACCAGCGCAGTACTTCTATAGCTTTCGCGTATCCCAAAAGGTGGCCTTCTACTTTGGGTATATCTCGCTCACGCGCAAAACGGCGATTGCCATCCATGATAATGCCGATTGAGCAGGGGCGATTGTTGTTTTTTTCCATATCAAAAGTGCGCAACAGCGCCGCTTCTTTATTGTAAACCCGCTCAAACACACATTAGTTACCGAGAGCCGAAGGCCAGAATCGAACTGGCGACCTACTCCTTACCATGGAGTTGCTCTACCGACTGAGCTACTTCGGCGCGCTGCCCGATGGGCAACATACTCTAACCTACACCAAAAACCCAAATTTTTCCACGCTCTCGCTTGAGATAGTCTGTGGCGTCTTCAGCCTAGCTTAAGTTGTGTCCCGGTAGCTTGTAGATATGCGACTAAAACCAATAACACTTTCAGTGTTTTTCCCTGCGTATAACGAGGAGGAAAATATCCGCGAGGCAGTCGACGAAGCGGTTCGTGTGTGCCAACAGTCACCGTATATTAAAGATTTTGAAATCATCATCGTGAACGATGGGAGTCGCGACGCCACCCTCTCTATAGCCCAAACGCTCGCCTCTCAATATACAGAGGTTATGGTGGTCGACCATGGCACTAACCGCGGGTATGGCGCTGCGCTTAGAAGTGGTATCGCGGCGGCCAGTAAAGACTACATCTTTTTTACTGACGCGGATTTGCAGTTTGATATAACCGAACTGCAAAATCTTCTTATACATCTTTCTTCCTATGCAGTCATCATTGGCTATCGCGCACCGCGGCGCGACCCGTTCATGCGACTCCTCAATGCTAAGGGATGGAACGCACTTAACCGTCTGTTATTTGGGCTGAAAATACGAGACATCGATTGCGCGTTTAAGGTGTTTCGTCGCGAGCTTCTGCAAGCGCTTCCGCTGCGATCGCATGGCGCTATGCTTTCTGCCGAGATACTCATTCGGCTCTCGCGCCAAGGAATCATCATTAAAGAAGTGCCCGTCTCGCACCTACCGCGCAAAGCGGGTTCTCCGACCGGGGCTAAACCATCAGTCATTCTACGAGCATTTTCTGAAATGATGCGACTCTATTGGAATGAATTAGGCTTAGTAACCAACAAAGAAGTGCTGAAGTTCATGAGTGTAGGCATTATAAACACCCTACTAGACCTTGTGGCCTATGTGGCCCTGACCCGCGGGACAATCCTTTTTGCCGAACACCTCGTCGCAGCAAAATTCTTTTCATTTTTACTCGGCACTATCTCCAGCCTACTGCTCAATCGATCGTGGACGTTTGGCATGCGCACAAAACTTGCATTTGACGAAGTTGTTCGTTTTTATGCGGTTACGTCAGTGAGCATCGTACTTAACGTGGTGATTATGAACTTCCTAGTAAGCGCCGGTATGTATGACCTCGTCGCACTTGCCACAACCACGCTCGCAACCTTCTGCTTTAACTTTATCCTTTCTAAATTTTGGGTGTTTCGCAGCACACGATCACCGGAACTCGCACAACAAACATGACTACCACCACCACTCCACCGCCCACAAATATCTATGACCTCTCTAGTACGCTGCCAGCTGACGCAACCTGGGGGCTCATTGTACTGTCCTTCACGTTGGGAACAGTCGGGTTTATGTTAGTGCACGGTCGCCTGTTGCGGGTGCGTTCACGCGTATGGGGATGAGAGGGGTAGGAGTAGTGCTTATCGCTGCGTCGCTCATGATCCTTATGTTTGTCATATACCGCAACAGCAATATAGGAAATACGCCGCTCATTTTTAGCCCAACACAGGTGTTGGGTGCCACGTGGCATACCTACAAACTCAATTTCATTTCTTCCTCAACACCGCGCACCATCGACCCAAGCCGCAACAACCAAACCACTTCTGAAAGCCAGAGTTACACGATGCTGCGCGCTGTTTGGATGGGCGATAAAGACACATTCGATGCAACGTGGGAATTTACCAAAAAAAATTTACAACACACCACTGATGCTCTTTTTGCGTGGCTCTATGGTAAGCGCGCTGACGGCACCATGGGTGTACTTATCGCTCAAGATGGTGGTACCGCGGCGAGCGATGCTGATTCAGACATAGCGCTCGCACTCCTCTTTGGGTACGCACGCTGGCAAGACCCCCAGTACCTTGTCGAATCCAAGCGCATTATCAATTCCATCTGGGAGAAAGAGGTGGTCGTGATAGATGGAGTACCGTATCTTGCAGCAGACAATAAAGAGAAGACTCTTGGAAAAGAATCTATACTCATTAACCCTTCGTATTTCGCCCCATACGCATATCGCCTCTTTGCTCAAGTTGATCCAGTGCATCCATGGCAAGAGCTTGTCGACTCTTCCTACACGCTACTGAAAGAAAGTATTACCGACCCCCTCGGAGGTGGTGCTGGAGGTTCACTCCCACCAAACTGGGTACTTCTCAATACCATGGGCCAGCTAAGCGCTCCCCATAGCACCGGTCAGGATACTAACTATGGTTATGATGCGATGCGTATTCCTTGGCGCATCGCTCTCGATTGGCAGTGGAACCATGATGAGCGTGCAAAAGAAGTACTCAGCCTCCTCTCGCCATTAGGCGCGGCATGGCAAAAAAATAAAGAGCTCGACACAGTGTATGCACACACGGGCGTATCAGTAGGTGCCTACGAATCACCAGCAATGTACGGCGGCTCTATTGGTTACTTTTTGGTCACTGACCCAAAAGAAGCGGAGGCGGTGTATACCACCAAACTCGCCTATCTCTATGATCCCAACCTCAACAATTGGAAACAGTCGCTCTCCTACTATGACGACAACTGGGCGTGGTTTGGCATAGCACTCTATAACAATCTTCTCCCCAACCTCGCAGCTGAATTACCACCAAGCGCTTTTAGCACTCACCCCTAACGCCTATGACTTACGACACTGACGTACGAAAAGAGTTTTTGAAAACCGAGTCACCTCGTGGGTTGATGCTGCTCACCACCCTGACAGCGCTCGTTTATTTTGCGGTGCTTGTTATGTACTTTCCTGTGGGTAATACGCTACTTTTTTATTTGCTCGTAGCAGGAGAAGTGTTTCATCTCTGGCAGGTATATACCTTTATATATACCGTTTGGGATACGACGTATATGCCAGCGCGCGATGACGCGCACACCGTACCTGTTGATGTGTTCATTACTGTGGCCGGTGAGCCAGTCGAGCTGGTTGAAGAGACTATTGCAGCGGCAAAACGAATGGACTATCCCGCATTTGCTATACACATCCTCAATGACGGGTATGTGGCTAAAAAAGATAATTGGCGCGACATCGAAGCACTCGCTTCTCGTCTAGACGTGCACTGTATCACCCGCACCGTCGCTGGCGGTGCAAAAGCAGGCAATATAAATAATGCGCTGCGACTCACCACACTGCCCCTTGTAGCAATCTTTGATGCCGACCATGTGCCGCATAGAGATTTTTTGCGCAAAACGGTAGGATATTTTGCTGATGAGAAAGTTGGCTTTGTGCAAACGCCACAGTTTTATAAAAACTACGGTGAAAATTTTTTAACCCGTTCAACCTGGGAGCAGCAAGAACTCTTCTTTGGCCCCATCTGCAAAGGTAAAAATAGATTAAACGCTGCGACCATGTGTGGCACGAATATGGTCATTTCGCGCAAAGCGCTCAGCGAAGTGGGCGGTATGTGTACTGACTCAATTGCTGAGGATTTTGTCACCGGCCTCTTCATGCATGCGCGCGGCTGGAAGTCGGTGTATGTGCCCGAGGTTCTCGCCGAAGGGTTGGCGACGGAGGATTTACTGAGCTACTCCAAACAGCAATTCCGTTGGGCGCGCGGCGCACTTGATGTGCTCTTTCGCTACAACCCGCTGCGCTACCGAGGACTTTCATGGGCGCAGCGCATACAGTACATAGCATCTGCTAGCTTTTATGTCTCGGGGCTGGTGGTGCTCTTCGACATACTCTTACCACTCATATTCTTCTACACCGGCGCAGTTCCGGTACTCGCCCCCGGTATGCTCCTTGCTGCGGTCTTTCTGCCCTACATGTTCTGTACGCTCTACACTATTCAGCGCACCTCAAACTTCACCTTCACCTTTCAGTCACTCGGATTTTCTATGGGTGCGTGGCATATCCACCTACGCGCCCTCTGGGCTGCGGCGCGTGGCGAACGCTCTGCGTTTCAAATTACTCAAAAAGGAGGCCATCGCACCGGTCCAGCGCTCCAGCTCATCTTGTGGCACTGCCTCTATATCGTAGCTACGGGGGTGGGCATAGTTGTGGCACTTATGCGCGAAGGTTTTTCTGCATCTCTTATCAACAACACTGCATGGGCGCTACTGAATATTGCCGTATTCACACCCATCATTTGGGCTGCGGTGCCGACCCCTATCACATTCATACGCTCCAAAACGTATCGCCGTGCGACCAAAAAAGTATATGACATACATGAATAGCAAGTGGCTATGGTTGAGTGTAATGATGGCGCTCGTACTGGCTCTTTCGTATGCATTTTTTATGAACCAAAGTCTCCGCCTCGATGAAGCACAGAGTCTTTGGCAAAGTAGTCGCAGCCCCACCCACATCATTACGCTCGTAGCCCAAGACGTGCATGTGCCGCTCTACCACGAGTTGCTTCATTTTTGGCGTTTACTCGTAGGTGACTCGGTCACCAGCGCTCGTGCACTATCTGTATTGCTGTATATATGCTGCATCCCACTGGTATACGCTATTGGTGCTCGTGTGTATTCTCCCTCGGTTGGGTTATTTGCTGCTCTCCTTATAAGCATTTCGCCTTTTATGAATTGGTACGGCAACGAGATACGCATGTATACTCTGCTCACCCTCGTCGTCTTATGTAGTCACTACTTTTTTCTTCGCCTCTATCACGAGACTGAAGACTCCCATCGAAGTGCTTGGGTCGGATACGCCATAACCGCATGTATTGGAGTGTTTGTACATTACTTCTTTTTCCTCCATCTGCTTTCTCAAGCACTCTTTTATTTCCTGCGCAAAGAATTATTCCCTCGCCGCGCCTTACGTACATTTGTCACTATAGCCGCGCTGGTTGGTGCAGTGTTTGCACCATGGGTATGGTACGTATACACACAAGGACAAGCTGGGTTTCAAGCTCCGCAGCTTACCGCACCAACCACCGTCAACCTGTTCAGTGCATTTTCTGAGTATTTTTTCGGATTTCAAAATGACGCAATCAATACCGTCTTTCTCTCCCTCTGGCCGATCACACTATTGTTTGCGTATGTGACTCTGCAGCGCAACAAGCGCCTCGCCCCCACGAGTCAATACTTACTCCTTGCTGCGATAGTGCCTCCCCTAGTCGCGTTTGGCGTGAGCTTTATTGTGCCAGTATTTGTGAGTCGATATCTTATTTTTACTGTACCGGCGCTCTACCTACTCATTGGCGGCTTGCTCTATAGCTATACGCCGCGCATCGCTTTTGTCATGCGCGCTGGATTGGTTGGGTTCATGGGGGCCATGCTCATCATAGAGATAGTGAGTACACAGACGCCGGTGAAAGAAAACTACCGCGAAGTCGCTCTATATCTTAATACACATGCGACCGCGCAAGACACCATCATCCTCGCCGCACCATTCACGGTCTATCCGATCGAATATTACTATCGCGGCACAGCACCAATCACCACTTTGCCCATATGGGACCGCTACGCCTATGGTCCGATCCCCTCATTTAATGCAGAACAGCTCCCGGCCCAGATTAGTGATGACGCCGGAGCTGCACAGACAGCATGGGTGGTGCTCTCGTATGACCAAGGCTACAACCAGGACATTAAATGGTACTTCGATATGCACTACACTCGAACCATAGAGGTGCATTTTTCGCCTGGACTTGCGGTGTATGCGTACCAACTGCGCTACGACACACATCCAAACACACACGCGAGCTCGACTCTCAGTTATTTACCAGCGCCACGCACCAAGGTAAGCGCATACTCGCTCCACCACTGACCAGCACCAGGCCCCCCATTACACCAACCATCACTTTCTCCTGGCGTTTTAACCCACAAGTATGCATCAACAAGTGCACTATCTGTTTTGGTGGTAGGCAGTTGGCCAATAGTTCGACCCATGGGGTTGCACCACTGTCCGTTTGAACCGTTACCATTACGACTCGTGTCGACAATAAAATGAGTGTTACCAATACGCGCACTGATTTGAGTACCATACGACACAGAATCACTCGTCGAGTCAAAGTTGGAGACGTTGAGTGAAAACCCATCTGCCGCCTCTATATTCGCACTCTTCAGACGAGCGGCCATGGTATTTGCGTCTATCCACCCTGCATGTCCGGCATCAAGATACACTTTCGTATGTGCATTACTCTTTAGTGTGGTGATAGCAAAACTCAAAAGCGAGAGCCGTGTCGACTGATCAGTGTCTGAGAGACAAGTAAGTTGGGCGAGCGCATCAGGTTCGAGCACAACAATAGCCGCATCATTTCCAATACCTTGCGCAAACGACTGTATCCATGACTGATACTGGAGTGCGGACTGTGAACCGCCCGCAGAATAACTCCCACAGTCACGACCGGGAACAGCATAGGCAACCAACACCGGGGTGGCGCTCTGTGCTGCTGCAGCACGCACAACAGTGTGTACATCTGTATAGATGTCACTATTCCAATTACCAAACCAATTTGCTGTTGGAGTTTGAGCAAGCATATCCATAACCGCGGCATCCTGCGGTCGCGAGGAGCGCCACGCCACCGCCTGTGCCGCAGCAGCAGAGTCATGGTTTACATACAACGAAGACTCTTGCACTGCAGCAGGTGCCGAGGTTGCAGGTGCTGGAAGCATCACTACCTCCTTTTGCACAGTTGGCTGCTCTGGTTGGGGGATAGTGATACGCACCGACTGTTGGGAAATGATAGTATCGTTTTGTTTTGCAACAAAAGTTATGGTGTATGGCCCCACGCCACGCCAATGCCACCCCGAAAGATCAACGCTCGCTTCTTTGTGCGGATAATCCTGGTAATTATTTTCCATCCAATTAAGGGTACCGCCGTCCACTTGCCAGTACATCTGATACTGCTCAACCGAAACACCTTCAACCATTGCTTTAAACGGTTGCACTCCTTGCACAGGTACTCCATCTTTTGGCCACCAAACATTCGTCCCACCCGCCGCGCGCGCGTACGAGGGAGTAAGTACACCGCGCATACCAAGGAACAACACAAAGAATACGAGCACGCCGAGCACTGGCAATATTTTTTTATGCATAATTTCGTGCGTCGTTATATATACGCACGAAAAAATTGTACTAGGGAGTCTCGTATTGACCACAAGTAGCAAAACATCCTCGGATGAACCGAGGATGAAATGTGCTTACAGTGCTTACTATTTTTGCTTCATGAAGCAAAATGTGTAATTCAGTTTAGAGAGGATTAGTGCTAAAAGGTATCGCCTCATCTTCCATAAACGATGTGGTCGGTGTCCCTGTTGCACTCGTGGTATCTACAGCGTCAGGAGTATAAACGTGCGTGTGCTGCTGTGGGTCTCTTTCGCTAAAGAAAAACCCTTGTGTAAGAACAAACGCGAGTGCTGCGATGAGAGCCCATTTTACTTCTTCGCTCATTGGCTTTGCCGGTGGATATCCATTGTGGTAACTAGCTTTCCCAAACCCTAAGATTGGATAAAAGATAAATGGTAAAAAGATAAGCCCGAGTGTAAAGCCAGTCCCTTTCCCAAATACCCCCGCGGTGCGTCTCGTCATGAGCACAAACAGCACAATGTTTACGATTGGGACAAACAAAAGCACTACCCACCACAAAGGGCGGTTTGTCATCCGTAACTGTATGACACAGTTGTAAAATGGCACAATCGCTGTCCAACCAGGATACCCCGCCTTTTGATATATCTTCCACTGTCCAGCAATAATGAGCCCAATAAGTACAAGCCCAATAGCAAAAGCCACCAGTATAGCGAGTACAATTCCTGCGATCATTGTTGGGTCAAGATGCACAACCTCACTAGCCGCTGCGGCTAGTGTCGAGAAGGGTGTTGCTGCCTGCGCTATGGAAGAAAATGATGGCATACTTATCGATCGTTACGTGAACCTCTTTCTTGCCCTTGCATCATCGGCATTGTTTGCATTTGTGGCATAGGCATACCCACCCCTATCATAAGCGCAGTAAGCGAACCATTGGGACCTTTAGCAACTTCAACGCCCGCCTGCGCACCAACAGTGAGATCAGCTGTGGTACCAGTGCGTGGTGTTGAAGATGCAACTGCAACTTTAATAATCGTTGAAGAGGTTATCGCTATTGTTGGTGTCGTAGTACCACCTTTCAGCTGTAAGGTAAGAGCTGAACTCGTAACAGTCTGTATCGTCCCAAAGAACATGCGCTGCTCACCTTTTTGCGACATAGTGCCTTCATTTCGCTCTTGCTTACCTTGTTGCTCTGGTTTACCTCTTTCACCATCAAGACCCTTGCCACAAGCACGCTCAAAGAATGCTCGAGTTATTGGACCAACAGCGCCTGTTGTAGAAGATGCGATACCATTTTTCATCTGGAAGCGAGCCATTGCCTTAGCAGTCATAGGGCCAAACGTACCCGTTGAGGATGCGGTGAAACCAGAATCTGGATCCTCTCTGAGTACATCTTGCAACTTGCGCACATCATCACCCTTTGCACCAAGGGCTAGGTTGCGGGTAAGCGCGATACAGATCATTTTCCCCACTTGACCTGGAGACATGCCGCCTTGTCCTATCGATGGTGTCGGTTGTGCTGGTGTTGAGGTGCCCACAGCGCCAGTGAGCGTTGCTTGGACACTACTTATAACACTCTGGTCTGCACCAAAAGATTGCAAGAGCATGAGAATAGCATTCACTTGATTAGTCGTCAGTGCTGCCGCGCGAGCAGGCATAGACACCATTCCCACCGCCAACACAAGAGAAACACCAATAAGCACTTGTTTATAGCGTTGCATATTTTTAGAGTTATTTACCGTATAGTACGAACACCTTTACAGTAGCGTTTTTGCGCGGTGTTGTACAAGCCACTGTCCACAGGCTTTACATTGTTTGAAGGCCTCTGAGATACGCAAGCATAGTCTGAGCATCAGACACCTCAAAAGGATCAGTTGGGCAATTGTCTGAGAAGCCAGGCTCTATAAAGAGTTTTTTGATAGCACCATCTTCAACGTACATACTGTAGCGCCACGAGCGCTTGCCAAAACCAAGATCTTCTTTCTTGACCAACATACCCATACCTCGGGTGAAATCGGTGTTACCGTCTGGCAACAGGAAGACCTTACTCACCCCAAGATTTTTTGCCCACTGAAACATGGTGAACGCGTCGTTCACTGAGAGGCATATCACCTCATCGATGCCTAGTTTTTTGAAGTCATCGTAGTGTGCTTCGTACCCAGGTAGGTGGGTTGAGGAGCAAGTGGGTGTGAATGCGCCTGGTAAGCCAAACAATACTATCTTTTTGCCTGCAAAAATATCTGCGGTAGTTCGATCTTGCCAACGGTATGGATTATCGCCTCCAACTGATTCGTCGCGCACACGAGTCTTGAACACTACTTCGGGAACTTTTTCTGGATATGTACTCATGGCACCCAGTATACCGTATTGGTTTTTTTGCTACAGAAAAGAGCGTTAGCGCACCGTACTAGGATCAGGGAGCGTATTATCTCCAACCCCTGGTGGATACACGAGTGGAACCTCTGGCCCTGCAGTGGTACTTTTCTTCATACTGGGGAGCACCCCTCCAGTAGGCGCCGCTATACGCAAGTACCACCACGCCCCGCCCCCAAGAAGCCCTAGCACTGCTACCCCAGCGATTATTTTGATGGTGTTTTCCATACCTACACGACAATAACTAATGCTTGTAGTGTAGCATCTTTTTATAGAGGTCTAGGGAGTAAGCGAAACAGCGTCAAGATTAATAGTCGCTCCCGCACTTCCACTCACATCCTGCCAAACAATACCGTGTATTGTGCGATCGCTCGCACCCAGGTCTGTCAGCGGTATCGACACTTGCTTGAAGGTGTTAGCACTAATTCCTCCTGCTATATAACTGCTTATATTTTTTGCTGGAAGCGGTTGGTCGTTTGCATCATACAGCTGTACTTGTATCTGTTGCCCTCCGGCGTTTTTACCCGCGATACTAAACGTCAGTGTGTGTAAGCCGCTTGTCCCTACCCCCGCGCTGTGGAGATATAATCCTCCCCACGCCCCAGTATACGTAGTACTCAGCGCTTTTGTAGAGCCGGGAGCGACCAGCGACGTATCCGAGAAATTTTGAGTAGAATTCCAAGACCAATTTTCCCAACCTGTCGCGAGTGCGTTTTGATATATAGAGACACTAGGCGCAGCGGTCGAAAATGTTTTCACACCATCAAACCACCCATATAGCCCCGCCCATCCCGGCTGAAAGATACCGACTGACACTGTATACGTGCCAGGGGCACTCACTGGGTATGCATAGGCAAACTGTTTTGTCTCGCCCGCAGCAAATGACTGATTGTCAAAAAATTGCTGACCCACCTTCGTACCATCTCGATACACTTCAATATCAACAAGCGCGCTACCAGCCCCTCCAGTATTGGTCACAGACGTAGTGATGGTCTCAGTGCCTCCCTGCGCTGGCGTTGGTGAAGAGAGTGTGGTTGATTGAGTAAACGCCGGTGTGGAAGTGGGTGCACGATTTTGCACCGTTATAGCAAGAGCCGTGTCAGTCCACTCATACAGCCCTGCCCATCCTGCCTTAAACAGGCCAACCTTTACCACATAGTTTCCTATCGTTGGTGGCAGCCAGCTGAGTGCATAGCTTGCCGAAGCACCGGTGGCCATAGTTTGATTGTCATACACCTGCTGCGCCACTTGGTGATTCGCACTGTCGTATATCTCCATATCTACAATGAATGGATTTGCCGCTCCATCATTGCGCACCGTGGTTGTTATAGTCTCTTGCCGACCAACTACAACCGGTGAGGGGGCAACCGTCGTAGATACATGGTGTGGGTTAGCATCTCCTGTTGTCTGACCAACAGCGATAGTGGCATTCGCGCTCGCGGAAGCGTTTTGAGTATCGGTTACGGTGAGTGTCGCCGTATAGGTACCATTGGTAGTGTACGTATGATCTACTACTGCTGCAGTGGATGACTGTCCATCACCAAACTGCCAGCGATACGTAATAGGGTTGCCGTCAGGATCACTCGACTGTGATCCTGAAAAATGCACCGTCAAGGGTGCGGGGCCCGCTTGTGGCGCAGCGCTCAGAACCGCCACTGGCGGGCGATTCGCAGAGGTGTATACAATTTTACGAATCTCACCTGCGTTAAGTGCTACGTAGTAGATAAGATTATCAGGGCCCAAGACAAAGTCTGCAGGACCACCCGCGTCTGAGGTGGTGAAATTTTCAACCGAGGCGCTTGTGTCACTACTGGTAAGTACCATGCGTTTTATACTGTTATTACTGTAATCACCAAAGATATAATTACCCGCGTACGTTGGGTACGTACTGGCCGGCGCTATAACGCCACCAATAACTGACGCCGTGCCCGAGCTATGATCAAACACATAGATAGGATCAGTTGCAGGGCTTGAAGGTGTGCAGTTATACGAAGTTGCTATAAAGCCTTCTCGACACGGCCACCCGTAGTTTGCGCCTCGCGCTCCCACATCAATCTCTTCCCACGTAGCCCAGCCAACATCACCAAAAAATAATTTGTTATCTCCCGGGCGAAAGGAAAATCGAAAGGTATTACGATGTCCCAAACTCCATACCTTTGAGCGATTACTGTTGGGATTGCCATCATAAAACGGATTATCAGCAGGCGCGGTGCCATCCGTATTTATACGTATAATCTTGCCGCCTAAGCTATTGAGATCTTGTGCATCGAGCGCAAGCGGATCAACCGTAATATATCCTGCGCCATCACCAAGTGCGGCATACAATTTACCATCAGGGCCGAATCGCAGCGCACCCATGCTGTGCGTGTTAGAGTCGGACGGGACACAGTCAGAGGTCGTCGCAAAATTTCTACAGGAAGGGTGTGCAGCATCTCCCCCCACACTGCCTAAGATAATTATTTTCGTAGCCAAGCTCGCGGTGTCCCCTAACACAGTCACACGCACGATGCGTCCGGTTTTATTTCCATCATAATTTTGCCCTGGGGTATTTTCATACGTATACGCAATGTACAGATACCCGTTTTGGGCGAAGTTAGGATCAAGCGCGATACCTTCGAGTCCTCTGTCACCATAGTCATTCACGTCAGTGAGTGTGACAACAGGCGTGGCGAGCACTTGCCCATTTTTTATCACCCGTACAACACCGTTTTTTTGCCCAACGAAAATCCGCCCATCAGGCGCGAACGCCATGGTGGTCGGGAGTGAAAATCCTGATGCCACTGTTTGGACTTGAAATCCTGCTGGCACCGACACTGCCGCAAACGATACATGCAGCGGCACCATACTGACACACACCACACTCAAAAATAAAAATACGCGTTTCATACGCTTCAAAAAAATTATTTACTAAAAGCCCCGCTTACCTGGCATACCGTAGCGTCTAGGGGGTGAATTTTTAGTGAGGCCTATTTATTGCAAAGAGTATTAAGTGCTTGTATGTCAGCGGCGGTTATAAAAAGAGACGAGCCGCTATTAACTTTGTACATAATAGCAGTAGGATCATCGACATGCTCCAGCCCGAGGGCGTGGCCCATTTCGTGCGCCAATACACGCAAGAGTTTCGTCTTACTTGCATAAGAGTAGATCGTTATGGTGCGGCCCGATTCGTTTTCTTCGTATAAACCTTCTTCAAATTCACCGAGTGACGCGCCAGTTTGGTTGTAGTGCATCACATCTCCATTCACTGTCTTTGCTTGTGTATTCAATTGGGTGCCGAGTGTATTGAGCTCAGCAATATCCGCATTAAGTGCTGCTTGCGCCACCTCGAGCGTTTGCTTCTGGCGTGTAAGAGATTCTTTTTGCTGTGCTAACTGCGTGTACAGAGAAGATGGTGCGCCGCCTTGCGTGTTCCACTGCGCAACTTCTTTATTGTACGCATTGAGCGCCAACTCATACTGCGCGTGCTGTGCCGCATACTGCGCTCGTTCTTTTTCTACTTGCGTATACACAGCGTCATAACGCATCTTCGTCGTATCATACGATGTCTTCCCCACCGTTATGTCTGTGCTATCACTCGCCAACTGCTTTGTGGTTGCTTGTCGCTCATCATACACCAGACGCACCATAACATCGCCACCCTTTTCTTTGTACGCAAAAAGAGTTTTCTGTGCTGGTTTGTGCCACATAGCTGCTGCTTGTGCTAAATCATCTCGCAATGTAGTTGAAGAAATATCGAAGCGCGGGTCAATAGATTCTATCGAGTAAGAAATAGGCTCAGCACACGGCATGGCGCGCAGATGGAACACTTCTTGCAGCGGCAGTAGCCAACTGTCTTGGGTATAACGTACCGCTGTTATCAGTACCAGTATCGTAAGAAGTATAGCGAGCGTCCTGGAAAGCCGCATGATGTGCTAGGCACCGCGTGCGCGCAGTTTGCTGTTGTAGCGATAGAACAAGACCGGCACAAGTGCCAAAGTAAGAATAATCGCGAAGGAAAGGCCGAACATAATAGCGAACGCCAGTGGCCCCCACATCGCGTTGGTAAAGGAGAGCGGCACCATACCAATAACAGTTGCAATAGTAGTGAGCACAATTGGGCGCAATCGTGTCGCCGCTGCATCCACCACCACATCAATAAGTGGCTTTTGTGGCTCTGCTTTAAGATGGTGAATCATAGAATCCATGAGAATGATCGCGTGGTTGATGATAACACCACCCAGTGCAATGACACCCAAGAGCGAAGAGAACGACACCGGCTGCCCCGTGAGCGCTAATCCATCAAGTACACCGATAAGTGAGAGTGGCACGATAAGCAGGAGATAGAGCGTGTAGCGAATCGAGTTAAACGAAATAATGAGGATCATAAACATGAGCAAGAGCCCCGCAATAAGTGAGATAAACATATCGGTAAACGACTGATTCACATCTTCTGTTTCGCCACCATACGCAACCACTACGCCGTCAGGGAGGTTAAGCTCACCGATGCGTCGTTGGAATTCTTTGGTTACTTCTGTAGCGGTTGTTTGTGAATCGGGGTATGCGGTGACGGTCTCCTCGCGCACCTTGTTGTAGTGATTAATAGCTGCGTTACTGAGCCCTAGAGAATCGCTCACTAGTGAACCCAAAAGCACAGGGCCGCCACTTCCCTGCACCGTAATGTGTTTGACTGCTTCGATATTTGCTTCATTCGTGGTGGCTGGAGTGGTAAACGCCTGATTAAGGTCGAGTTTGACCATCACATCAATATCCTGTGTCGGCTGGCTAATGCTGGTCGCTTTCATACCGTTGATCGCCGCACGCAGTGTTTGGGCTACCTGCTGTGTATTGATACCAAGCGATGCAGCCTTCGCCCGGTCGATGGTGAGGTTAAATGCGGTGCCATTATTTTCAGTTGAAGCTGCGATATTGGTGACATGTGGAATATTCAACAAGAGCTCTTTTCCTTTTTCAGCAGCGGTAACCAAATCGTCGAGATTATCACCATCAAAACGAATGACAATAGGAGCGCCCGAAGAGGGGCCTTGAGACGACTGGAGCACCTGTACTTGCGCATCAGTGATGACGGTGAGCCGTTTCGCAAGATCTTCTTGTATCTCTATACTGGTGCGCTTGTGCCCTTTAGGAAGATTGACGGTGATGTTCGCTAAATTCCCATTCTGAGACCCACCCGAACCGGAAGCGCCACCACCCGCGAGTGCAGAGCTAGCGCCCACCGTTGTTTGGAATGAGCTAATTTCAGGGTCACCGTAGAGCAACTCCTCAATCGCGCGCACGGTAAGATCGGTCTGCGCGAGCGTCGTCCCTTCTGCCTTTTTGATATTAATATAGACAAAATCCTCATCCGACTGCGGAAAGAACACCGACTTCACAATGCCGGTAAATGGCAGCGCGAGTGAAAGCACAAACAGCACCGCGAGACCACGCAAGAAAAGCCTCTGTGCTCGTTTACTCTGAAGGAGTTGGCGGAGTTTTTCCTTATACCAGACAGTTATCTCGTCCGTATAGTGCTCCTGCAGTGCCTCGAGTTTATTTTGCTTACCGGCAGTAAGTAACAGGGCAATGAGTGGCACAACACCCAGCGCCACAAAGATACTCGCAATAAGTACAAAGATAAGTGTGTACGGGATGCCGGCAATAAACTTCCCGACTATGCCGCGGATAAAGAAGAGTGGCGCAAACACCGCAACCGTCGTCATGGTGCCCGCAATGAGTGGCCAGGCGTAGTCATGTAGTGCCGCACGCGCAGCATCAAGTGGTGTCTTGTGATGCCGCATACGCGCGTGAATCGCCTCAGTCACCACGATGCCTGAGTCGACCAAAATACCCACAGCCAAAATAAGCGCAAAGAGCGAAATAAAGTTCAACGAATTACCGGTGAGATACAGCGCAAGAAACGCGATAAGAAATGAAATAGGAATAGAGAGTGCCGCCACAATAGATTCGCGCCAGCCAATGGTAAGCAGGAGTACCGCCATAACCAACAGCACAGTAATAACCCCCGTTTCGGTCAGATCACCTAACTGCTGGCTTACCTGTGAGCCTGCGTCGGTGGTAGGAGGAATAAACAGTTCCAACCCTTTGAGCGATGTTGTTTGCAGCTCGGTAAGTTTTTCACGCACCGCATCTGCGGTAGCAGCGATACCCGCACTCGACTGCTTGTACACCGTAAGCGTGATCGCCTGCTGCGAAGGAGCACCCTTAACTGAGAGGCGCGAGTATGTGCTTGCAGGTGCAAGGCCATTTGAAATGAGTGCGATATCCCGCAGATAAATAGGCGAGCCGCTCTTCTGCCCT
This sequence comes from uncultured Candidatus Saccharibacteria bacterium, assembly GCA_964424235.1. GTDB lineage: Bacteria > Patescibacteriota > Minisyncoccia > Phycocordibacterales > SBAW01 > GWA1-54-10. The sequence continues at coordinate 2,567 of CAYRHY010000013.1, read as the reverse complement.
ACCGCGATGTTTGCTATCTCTCCCGGGTCAGTAATACCTCCTTTAAAATTCACCGCATAGTTCACCCCTTGCATAGTGATACTCCCCGCAGGGAGTGATGCGTTCGCCTGACTTATCGCGGCAACAACTCCCGGTAATGTGAGACCATACTGTGCGAGCGAGGCTTGACGCACCACCACATCCACCTCGCGCGGTGGCACACCAGCCACATCGACTTTTGATACGCCGCTAATATTGGTGAGTTCATTTTTAAGCTGTGTCCCCAAGGCGGCAAACTCAGTCGGTGGGAGATCGCCTGCGATAGAGGCAACCACAATAGGCATGTCGTTAAAGTTCACCTTCACCACTTGCGGCGATGAAGCGTCCCCAGGCAAATCAGGCACCGCGCGCGAGACCGCGTCGCGCAGATCCTGTATCGACTGATTGAGGTCGGCGCTCGCCACAAACTGCACCGACACTTCAGAGATGCCGTCGCCTGACATAGAGGTCATCGTGTCGATGTTACTGATGCCGGAAATTTGATTCTCAAGCTTATCCGTCACGAGTGTCTCCATGTCCGCGGCTGAGGCGCCCGGCAGTGTCACCACCACGAACCCAACTGGAATGGTTATTTGCGGATAGTTTTCTTTTGGAATTTGTAGCAGCGCAAAAAGCCCAGCGATCATGAGCGCTACTAACAGCACGTAGCTGAATTGTCTTTTCTCAAGAAAAAAATTCCAAAGCCACAACATATGTTTTTATTGAGTAGTAGTCGATGCTACCGTGACCGCCACTGTCTGCCCTGCGGATAGTCCTCGCGCATCGCTCACGATCGGTAGATCAAGCGGCAAGTTTGAAGTCACCACCACCTGGTCGCCAAGTATTGCACCGAGTGTCACCGGCTGCGCAACTAATGTAGAGCTGGTGCTCAGTGTAAAAATTACAGGGCCTGACGGTAAGATTTTTGCAGCGACTATTGGGATGGTGATTTGCTTAACAGTATTTTGCGTCGGTGCACTAATCGCGCGACTGAGTGACAGAGTCACTGCCTGGCCGCCGGTGAGATTCGCCGTATTTCCGGTGAGGCCAACCTTCACTTCGATTTTACCGGTCGTCGGGTCAAGCGCTGGCGCGACAAATGTGATGACTCCAGTAGTAGATCCATTGATGGTCGCTTTATTCCCCACGGCGAGTGTGCGCGCTTCGTCTTGCGTCACCTGCACCTCTACATACAGGGCGCCGGGGTTAGAAACAACGGCCACTTGCGCGAAGGATGATATGTAGTCACCGCGCGTAATAGGGAGGCTCACAATAGTGCCACTGATAGGGCTGCGGATGATCGTCTTCTCTAGAGCAGCTTTTGCTGCATTGAGAGAGCCGAGTGCTGATTTGAGCGACGCTTGTGCCGCGGCGATATCGTTTTGTGTACCGGTACCAGCAGTATTAGAAGCGCTCTGCGCACCACTCACTGCCGCATCATAGGTATTTTTAGCGGCGGTAAGCGCCGAGATGGCACTGTTTACTTCTGTGCGCGCCTGCCCGAGCGATGCTTGGTAGCCCGCAATAACCGTCGGTGTATAGGTGCTATCAGGAATAGCAACATTGAGCGCGGTAATAAGATTATTAAGGAAGCTTTGTGTCGTCTTTGCAGACTGCAAAAGTATTTGCGTGTTGCCAGCAAGATCGCTCGTGCTGTTTGCAGCGCCTGAGGCTTTCGTGAGCGTTGCTTCAAGCGAGACTCGTTCATCAATAATAGTGGTTACCAGCCGACTATTGGGAATAAGTATTCCGACAAGCACAGGACTGCTCGAACGGGGGTTCACAAATAGAGCATCCGCTTTGGTGTGTATCGCATCGTCAAGCGCTGCGTAGGTACTACTGAGTGCCGCAGCAAGCGCGGTGGCGCTATTTTGCGCCGAGGTCTGCGCTTGGGAAGAGGTGAGGCTGGAATTTGCGGCGGTCGTGCCTTGCGCTTTGGCGAGCGCCACTTGTGCTGACTCGTACGCACCCTCAGCCTGGGTCACTGTTGCGCGCTGCGAACTATTTTCAAACGAACCGATGACTTCGCCGGCTGCCACACGATCACCAATAGTACGGCGCAGGCTCGTTACCTCACCCGCAGACTGTGCAAGGATAGTCGCCTGGTCAACCGAGGTCACGGTGCCCACGACCACCAAAGGGCCGGTCTGCTGTGAGAGCTCGCCCACGGTAGCAACCCGTACATGGGGGGTATCACTCCCCGCGGTTGTCTCCGGACTTTTCGCACCTAACATAAACCGACCAACAACAATGGCTACTATAATAAGAACAACAATACTACCGGCATACCAAGGGTGGCCCACTATCTGGGACCACCACCTCCGAGCGCTACTTTGCATATATAAGGAGTATACGCTACTTTAGTATGTTTTTGGAGTGAGGATGGTAACGATACCATCCGAAGATATTCGTTCTGGTTCTGGGCGCAGCGGACGGGACTTGAACCCGCAACCTCCCGCGTGACAGGCGGGTGCTCTAACCAAATTGAGCTACGACTGCAAACGCTTATCTCTATAGACAAGCACGCGCATTCTACCCCAAAAATTGAA
>CAYRHY010000012.1:0-25427 GCA_964424235.1 uncultured Candidatus Saccharibacteria bacterium | reverse complement strand
GAATAGCCGCAATGTCGCAGTTTTACAACAACGCAATTTTTTGGGTCGAGGTGGACAAGATCGAGCCCAACCCCTATCAACCACGCCGCGAGTTCGACCAAAGTAAGCTGGACGATCTCGCGCGCTCTATCCGCCAGTATGGTGTTATCCAGCCACTCACTGTTACGCGTAATGAATTTGAAAAACCAGATGGTGGTATTGGCACCAAATACGAGCTCACTGCGGGTGACCGTCGCCTGCGCGCCGCAAAAATTGCTGGCGTTATCTCGGTGCCGGTCATTATCCGTGACGATTATGATGATGATAAGACTAAGCTTGAAGTTGCTATCATCGAGAATTTGCAGCGTGAGGATCTTAATCCTATTGACCGCGCAGTAGCATTCGCCCGTTTGGTAAACGAGTTTGGATTTAAACATACTCAAGTCGCCGAAAAGGTAGGAAAGAGCCGTGAGTATGTTTCTAACACTATTCGTCTTTTGACGATGCCGCAGGAAATGCAGCAGGCGCTCAGCGACGGCAAAATTACTGAAGGGCACACGCGGCCACTGTTAATGCTTATCGACCGGCCAGAAGAGCAAAATACACTCTTCCGCGAGATCATGCTCAAGCGTCTTACGGTACGCGATTCAGAGGCTATTGCACGTCGCATCGCGTATGACCGTGTGCGCAAGAAGGAGTACATGTATGCGCCCGAAATTATCGAGATGGAGCGTGAGCTCTCAAGTATTCTTGGTACCCGCGTAGCGATTGAGGCAAAAGAACATGGGGGGAAACTCTCCATCGATTTTATGAGCGAGGACGACCTGCGCACGCTTTTTGCGCAGTTGGCTGCTAAGAAGATGCAGGCTGTGCAAGTCCAGGCTTCACAACAGGTTCCCGTACAAAGATCCTCGGGACATGTTAGTGGTGGGGAACAGAATTCCCGAAATGAAAATGATCTAGCGGAAGTCCGTCAGCTGGTGGGCGAGGAAAACCAAGGATCTTTTCAGAAGGAAGAGAGCGTGGATGCGGCTCCTCTCGATGACCGCTCAAAAGAAGAGAAAGAATTAGACGAAAATAGTTTTGATCCAAGTAGTTTTTCTATATGAGGTATGTCTATTTTGTGCGCCATGGTGAAAGCGAATTTAACGCTGGTGGAATCATTAAAGACGAGCAAGAGATCGCGCTAACCCAAAAAGGTCACGAACAAGCAGAGTTTATTGCAGAACGTGTAAGTAACCTACAGGTTGATAGTATTATTTCAAGTGATCTATTGCGTGCTCGCCAGACAGCGGCTCATATTGCTGAAAAGATAGGGAAATCGGTTGAGACCTCACCATTATTCCGGGAGAGAAGATATCCAAGCTCGGGGTTAGGTCTAAGTCTCGCGCATCCTTCGGTGCAAGAAGTTGAGAGGCTTATGATTGAGCGCTTTGGAGACGAGCAGTATGTTCACTCTGACGAAGAGTTATTTCCCGAATTAAAAGAAAGAGCTTTACGGGCGCTCTCGTTTTTAACCGAGCGCACAGAGGAAAGTGTCGTAGTGGTAACGCACGGTATATTTTTGCGCATATTACTTGCTGTAGCAATTTTTGGTTCTGAAGTGACAGGTCAAGAAGCGGCAAAAATTGTGCAGAGATTTAAAACAATAAATACCGGGCTCACGTTGCTTGAATATGATCCATCACGTTGGGGCTCCTACGCACCTTGGGGCATACGGGTTTGGAACGACCACGCACACTTGGCTGACTAGCTCTGCTGTTTTTCTAGTGCGATTCGAATATGGCGCCGGGCGAGCGTCGTTTTAGTAAAGTCGAGCCATTTCGCTTTTGGTGTTGCAGATTTTTTTGTTTGAATCTCGACAATATCGCCATTCTTCAACGTCGTATCGAGCGGTACCATTTTCCCATTTACTTTAGCACCAAAGACGTGGTCGCCAATATCAGAGTGAATGGCATAAGCGAAATCAATCGGGCTTGAGTTGATGGGGAGGTCGACTACGTCACCGTTGGGGGTAAAGACGAATACCCGATGTGAAAAGATGTCGGTCTTCAGTGTCGTCTCGAACTCAGGGTTACCCTCCTCTTCTTTTAAGTCTTCAAGCCATTCTGGAGTGCCATTGAGGTTATACGGAAGACGACGAGTAGTATCTTCAACTTCTTTTTGTTCTTCTTGCGCAGCAGATCGAACCGTTTTACGAAATCCGGGGATAAGACTTTTTATCCAGTCAAAACTCGATTGGCGGCTGCTCGCACCTTGTTGGTGATTCTCATTGGTCGCGCCCTCTTTGTACATGACGTGTGCAGCAATACCGTACTGCGCTTCATGGTGCATCTCACGGGTGCGAATTTGAATCTCCACAATACCGCTACTATTAAGAGCGCTACGTATGCCTGAAAACACAGTTGTATGGAGCCCTTGGTAGCCGTTTGGTTTAGGAAAGGCGATATAATCTTTAATTTTATTTGGCAGCGGCTGCCAGAGTTTGTGGACGATACCCAGCACACGGTAACAGTCGGCAACATCGGGGACGATAACGCGCAACGCCGCAACATCATATACGCTGCCTACGTCGCCACCTTTGCGTTTTACCTTCTGCCAAAAGCTCCAGAGGCCCTTGGTGCGTTGGTCGATATCAAAACGGGTAATACCTTCTTTTGAGAGTTCGCTCCCGAGCGTACGCACCATCTCCTCAAGATGATCGGCAGATTCTTTCGCTGCCTCGCCAAGTAATTTTTTAGCCTCACTATACTCTTGTGGGTATGCATACTGAAAGGCAAGATCCTCGAGCTCTTTGCGTACGACACCCATACCAAGGCGATGTGCGATGGCGGCATAAATCTCGAGCGTTTCCAGCGCAATACGTTGGCGTTTTTCTTCGGGGACAAACTCGATGGTGCGCATATTGTGCAGGCGATCCATGAGTTTGATGATAAGGACACGCGCGTCTTGCCCAGTTGCTACTAACAGTTTGCGTAGACTTTCTCGGTGACGCTCAGCACCACGGTATTTAAAATGACCGAGTTTGGTGACACCTTCAACTAAAAAGCGCACGTCTTTGCCAAACTCTTTTTCGATAGTGTCAGCAGAGACACCGACATCTTCAATCGAGTCATGTAAGAGGCCTGCGGCGATGGTTTTTGCACCCATACCAAGTTTGGCGAGGCCTTTGGCTGTTTCAACCAGATGTATTAAATAGGGCTCTCCAGAGAAGCGCTTATGGTCTTTATGAGCAGTAGCGACAAAATCATAGGCCTTGCGAATAAGCGCTTCGTCGCCAGGCTCGTGTTTAGGCATTACTTTGAGAATATCTGCCACATCCATACAGACAGTGTACTACGCAGCCGAATAAAAAGAAGCATAAAAAATGAACCCCGCGCCGAGTGTGGCGAGGGGTTACGAGGCTTAAATACATCTACTGGCGTAGCTAAAATCAAAACGTATCCGCACTCCATCTGAAAGTATGAGGTCGACAAATGGTGGCAGCATCGCTTTGAAATCGATGGGTATGTTGCCACCACAATCGAAACCGCGGCCAGCTCCCTGGACGGTAGAGACCGCTACTAATGACATTCGTTCGTTAACGCTCTCTCTTGGATCAGTAACATAGGCAGCATCCGCTCTATTCTCTAAACTTCTATGTATACAAGCCATCAGAAGTTTTTCCTGTAGAGCTGCTGCACTCGGTTCTTCAGATCCGGCTGCATGCGTCGGACGCAGTACTCTATAGTTCTGGTGTCCCACTGCTCACTCCCTTGAAAGTTTCTGCTGAAATTAATAAAACCATAAATATAGGTTAAAGTCAAGTAGCTGTGAAGGAAAGGGTGGGGATATTAGCTAACCTTCTTTTTGGCAAACCCGCGCTTCTTTTTTGGTTCGGCAAGGATTTCAAGCGCGCGCGGGAGTTCAATTTTATATACATCATCAGTTTTGAGTGAGCGGAAGTCGGTGTCGTGCACGATGTATGGGCCAAAGCGCCCAATAGAGGCAGTGATCGGCAACCCAGTTTTCGGGTGATTCCCAAGTACGCGCGGTAGGGAGAGGTAAGTAACTGCTTCTTCAACAGTAACAGTACTCGGGTCTTTGCCCTTCGGGATAGATGCGCGGCGTGGCTTTACCTTTGAACCTTTTTTTGCCTCACCTAACTGTACAAACGGTCCAAAACGGCCATTGAGTACATAGATAGGTTCGCCCGATTCGGGGTGAGTACCAATAGGTTTATCATCATTACTGATCACTTCGCCAAGTTCTGTACGTGCTCCGGTGCACTCGGGGAAGGTCGAACAGCTCATGAACTTTCCTTGGCGCGAAAGTTTGTACACCATCGGCTTGCCGCAAATAGGGCACGGGAACTCTGCTGGAGCGGGCCCCAGGTCCGTCAATTTACCTGCTTCTTTGTCGCGCAACTTCACCTCTTTTTGAAATGGGGTATAAAAATCACGCAAGGTCTTAACATATTCACGCTTACCCTGCGCTATTTCGTCTAATTCATCTTCCATTTCAGCAGTAAACGTATCGCCGATGTAGGTAGGGAAATTATCTTCAAGAAATGTCGAGACAACATCCCCAGTGTCGGTTGGGCGCAATGAACGGCCTTCTTTGACCACATAGCCGCGGTCGCCGAGCGTCTTCATGATACTCGCGTAAGTGGAGGGGCGGCCGATGCCACGCTTTTCTAGCTCTTTAATAAGCCCTGCTTCGGTATAGCGCGGTGGCGGAGTGGTCTGCTTTTCTTGCGACGAGATATCTTCTACGTTGAGTACATCGCCACTTTGTACAGATGGTAACTCGACATCCTCGCCACGGGCTGCAGGGTCAGCCCGTAGCCACCCATCAAACACAACCTGCGAACCGGTCGCGACAAATTGCGGTACGGTTTTATCGACAGTTTCAGCAACGATTTTTGTGCGCAATATTTTCGCATCGGCCATTTGCGATGCGATAGTGCGGCGCCAGATAAGATCATAGAGTTTCTTTTGCTCTGGCGTGGTACCCAGTGACTCCTTCCCGAGGTTAGTAGGGCGGATCGCCTCGTGCGCTTCCTGGGCATTCTTACTCGTCACTTTGAAATTGTGTGGGGCGACATACTCTTTGCCGAACTTCTTCTCGATAGTGCTAAGGATTGTGGCACGTGCGGGTGCTGCAAGATTAGTTGAGTCGGTACGCATATACGTGATATGGCCCGACTCATATAATTTTTGTGCAATACGCATCGTATTAGCAGGCGAGAAGCCAAGACGTGATGACGCTGCTTGCTGGAGGGTTGAAGTGGTAAACGGTGCACGAGTTGAGCGCTTTGCCTCTGTTTCATTTACATCAGCAACCGTGAGTCCATCCTTTTCTACCGCAGCAATAATATGGTCGACTACTTTTTTGTCGCGTGGTTCTTCTGCACAGGTGAGCGCGAGTGCAATTTTCTTCGGTGTTTTGGTGTTTGCGGTGATAACCCAGTAAGTCTCTGGTACGAACGCGCGGATTTCACGCTCGCGCTCCATGAGGATACGAAGTGCGGGGCTTTGCACACGCCCGGCCGAGAGGCCGTAGCGCACCTTCTTCCATACGAGGCCTGAAAGGTCATAGCCTACGAGACGGTCGAGCACGCGACGTGCTTCTTGAGCGAGACGCAAGTTATCGTCAATGTGCCGTGGGTGCTTCAGTGCTTCAGCTATCGCATCTTTGGTGATTTCGTGAAAGACAATGCGCTCAGGTTTGCGCAAGCCCAGCTCCTCTTGGATATGCCAAGCTATTGCCTCGCCTTCGCGGTCAGGGTCGGTCGCAAGGATAATTTCGTCCGCCTTGTTCGCAAGCGCTCGCAAATCTTGAATAACCTGCTTTTTGTTTGGTACCACCTCGTAGTGGGGTACGAAGCCTGCAGGAATATCGATAGCCTTTTTATTGCTCTTAGGTAAATCGCGCACATGGCCAACAGAGGCACGCACGACAAATTTGTCCGAATCATCAATGTCGGACAGGTATTTTTCTATCGTCTTAGCCTTAGCGGGCGACTCAACAATAACGAGCTTCACAGTGCTTCTACTAATACAATGCAATTATGAAGTTTGCAAGCTCTTCGGGCGTCTAGGGTGTGATTAGTACTCCAAGAGTGGAGGGATATTGGTAGCCCAAACTCGTTTAATTGGGTCGATAAAGCGCCACTGTGCACTGACTTCATCGTTGCTTATGAATGCCGCATATTCACCGCGCAAGCAGGCAAGTATGAGGCGCTCATGCTCATGTTCGCCCCTATTATTTTCTATAGCAATTTCCACCGTGCGGTCACTATATTGAAACGTAATTTGTTTCTTCTCTTCCTGTATGTACTTGCCGCCCTCAAAAGTGGTGGGGATGTTGCGCCAAGTTGTTTCAATCTTAAAATACGTTTCGACCGGCGAATCAGGGGCAATCCCAGCAATCGATCGATACCCCTTCCACTGAGAGCGTACTGTTTGTTTGACGACCTGCTCGGGAGATAGTTGTGCAAGATCGCTAACTATTGCTGCGCGCTGTGTGGGTCCTAGCGTGAGTGCAAACATCTCCATCATGTGGTTTTGTCCGACATCGAGTAGCGCGCCAGTCGCTTCATAAAATTGAGGCCGCATCTCCACTCCTTCTTTTTGTAAAAACGAGACGATTATTTTTTGCAGCCCATTTGTTTCAATTGGGGGAATATTGGTGAGCGAGTCTTTGCCGAGATAGTGGTCGATACGGTAGAGCTGGTCCTCTTTGAATGCTCTATATAAAATAGTATTCAATTCTTCTGCGGCCGCGCCACTGGTGCCATACGGCTTTTCTATAATTAAGCGCAATGTATTTGCGTGCGTAACGAGTGGGGAACTCACTAATTTTTCAAACGCATCCTTATATAAGACAGGCGAGAGAGCTATATAAAGGAGTGCCTCGCGTTCACCAATAATCTCGGCGAGTTTTTCAAATACCGCAGGCTCTGACACGTCACCCTGCACAAAAACAAAACGATTAAGATAACTATCAATGTCGCCGCTCGCGTTTTTTTGCGCCAATACTTCACGCACGTGATTTTTTAAATCATTATCCTTCCAATCTTTGCGTGATACACCAATAATCTGAAAATGTTCTGGAAGAACGTCTCGGCTGTGTAATGAAAACATTTCAGGCAAAATCTTTTGCCACATCAAATCTCCCGTCACCCCAAAAGCTACAAATACGGTTGGCATGGGGCTATTATACTCGCTCAACCTTCCCTAGTCGCTCGTTGATGAGTCCACGGATAAGCAGCGAAGAGAGCGCGATCCCCACCACTTGGGCAGAAAGGCCCGTCTCTTCTATTATTTCGTCCCGCTCTAAGGGCTCAATGAGCGCTTGCAGTATCGCCAATTCTTCTGCAGTTGCGTCGCTTGGAAACGGAAGTAGTGCCTGTTCCGAGTTTTTCGAAGAAAAGCCAAGGGCTTCAAGAATATCGCTCGAGTCACGTACCAATGTTGCTCCTTGGCGAATGAGCGTGTTGCAACCCACCCCATTCTCGCGCCCTAATTCGTGCGGTACAACTAACACCTCGCGATTATAATCGAGTGCCAAGCGTGCGGTAATAAGTGTGCCGCTTTTTTCTCCCGCTTCTACTATTAAGGTCGCCTTTGACATGCCCGCGGCTATACGATTGCGCTCTGCGAAGCTGTGCAGCATCGCTTTAAAATCCGGTTCATTTTCTGAGATGAGCGCGCCACCACTTTTAAGAATCTTTTTGGCGAGCGGGCGATTCATGGTTGGGTACATCACATTGTCATTGAGGCCCGACGGCATCACCGCGATGGTAGACAATCCTACATCAAGCGCGGCCTTATGCGCGTTGGCATCAGTACCCCACGCGAGGCCTGAAACTATAGCGATGGGGTAGCTGGCGAGCCCAGCGATCAGCTTATGCAGCATCCTTTCGCCATACTGCGTGGTGCGCCGAGAGCCTACCACACATAAAAAGGAGTAATCAGGCGGTGGCAGTTCGCCACGAATGTAGAGTTTGAGAGGCCGATCGGGGATCTCCCGCAAGAGGGGCGGGAATTCGTTTTTCCGGAGCTCGCGGGGCGGGTACTCCATAGCTGTGCCGCTATAGTACCGACTTTTCAAAAAAAGGAAACGTGGGTAAGCTAAGGGCGCATATTCGCGCGAATACGCCATTAGTAGCAACCATTCTTTTGTATGGAAACTATCCAAGGTGCCGAACGCGTTCTCAAAGCTTTAGCAAACCGCCGGCGACTCGCTATTCTCTTATATTTACATCGTGTTGGGAAAACACCCGTTGGATACATAGCAAAAGAAATACGTCTTTCACTTAAAGCAACCTCAAAACACTTAGGTATTTTGTACTCTGCAGGGTTGCTTGAAAAAGAACAAATTGCCCTGACAGTTTTGTACAGTCTTAAGATGCCGGTGCATCCGGTCACTAAAATTATTTTGAAAATACTCAAGTGACCTTCGCGTCCTTTTGATATGCGCATATTCGCGCGAATAGGCGAATAAGGAAAAAGGTGTTTTAAGAAGCTTTTCTGTCAAAAAGAAGTGTTGTATGCTCTAGACATGCTCGATATCACTTTTATACGGGAAAACCCGGACATAGTCCGCGCAGCGCTTAAAAATAAGAATCGCGAAGGAGTCGATCTTGATAGGCTTTTAGAACTTGCCGATGAGCGCAAGAAACTTGCGGGTGAGGTAAGTGAGCTGAACCGAAAGCGCAATGAAGCGCAGGCAAGCCGTGATGCTGAAGCTGGTCGCGAACTTAAAGACCAGGCAAAAGATTTGGAAGAAAAGTATCAAGCAACAGAAAAGGAACTTGTTGCTCTTTTAGTAAAAGTACCAAACATCCCATCGGCGGATACTCCAATTGGCCCTGATGAGTCGGGTAATAAAGTAGTATCGCAGTGGGGGGAGAAGCCCAATTTCTCATTTACACCAAAGGCACACTGGGATCTTGGGAAAGATCTTGGCATCATCGATACGGAAAAGGCAGCTGAGGTTTCTGGTGCACGCTTTGCATATATAAAAGGAGATCTCGCGATGCTGCAGTTTGCGCTCCAGCAATTTGTTTTCGCAACATTGACCTCTGAAGAGACGCTAAAAAAAGTTACTGAGGAGTTTAATCTCTCGGTTTCAACTAAGCCATTTATTCCTGTCGTGCCGCCTATCATGATGCGTGCGCAGGTGATGAACCGCATGGCGCGCCTCGACCCAATTGAAGAGCGCTACTATTTTGAAAAAGATGACGCTGTGCTGGTGGGATCTGCAGAGCATACACTGGGCCCCTTGCATATGGATGAAACATTACCAGAAGATGCGCTCCCGCTTCGCTATATAGCCTGCACACCAGCGTTTCGTCGCGAGGCGGGTGCTGCGGGTAAAGATACACGCGGTATTTTGCGTCAGCATCAATTTGATAAAGCAGAGATGGAATCGTTTGTGCGCCCGGAAGATGGCATGGCAGAGCAAGAATTCTTTGTCGCGCTCCAACAGTACTTTATGCGGCGCCTCAATATTCCACATCAGGTGGTGCTTATCTGCACCGGTGACATGGGTTTTCCTGATCATCGCCAATTCGATATCGAGTCATGGATGCCGGGCCAAAACACGTATCGCGAAACGCACACCTCAGACTATATGGGTGGTTTTCAATCGCGCCGTCTCAACACCAAGGTGAAGCGTGCTGATGGTTCGACCGAGCCAGTGCATATGAACGACGCGACCGCTATCGCTATTGGCCGCGCACTCATCGCCATTATTGAAAACTACCAAAACGAAGACGGTTCAATCACCATCCCCGAAGTCCTGCGCCCCTACATGGGCGGGAAGGAGAAAATAATAAAAGCTACGGTATAATTTCGAGCGATGGCTCGGGTTATCAGAGTAGAGTCGAAGTTGCGAGTGCGGCGACGTAAGCGCCGTTTGGTATACGTTGGCCTTGGTTTTGGCACGCTCGGTATTTTTATAGCGATACTGTGCGGCCTTTCATGGCTACCATTTTTGCGTATCAAAGCAGTAACGGTTGATGGTGAGAAAACCGTTATGCGTGAACATATTGAGCGAGTCGCATACAGCAATATCGCCGGAGGCTATTTGCATGTGTTTGCGAAGAGCAATGTCTTTCTCTACCCGCGTCATGCAATAGAGCGTGAACTTGTAGCACAGTATCCAACGCTTTCGACGGTAAAAGTTAAGGCGGCAACATTTACCTCACTTGCAATAACAGTAACTGAACGATCACCTGCAGCGCTGTGGTGCGGCACTTCGGTCGCATCCAGCACGGGCGCATGCTATCTCGTTGATAAAGACGGCATCGTGTATGCGCCGGCGGTCATATACTCAGATAATGTCTACCAGCGCTATTTTGGTGGTGCCACAGGAGCACTGCCGTGGCAGTATCTTCCCGCTGAAACATTCCGCTCACTCTCCATACTTTTGGCGACGGTGGCCCAAAAGCAAAGTCTAGTACTCGATACTATATATATAAATGAGGTAGGGGATGTGCATGCAACTTTTACGAATGGCTTTACGCTACTATTTGCTTCGAATGCAAAGGCGGGAGATATTTTGCAGCGCTTCACTCTCGCGCTTTCGGCGGATGTGTTTACATCGCATGGTTTTGCAGACTTTGAGTATCTTGATCTGCGTTTTGGTAATAAGCTGTACTATAAACTCAGAGGGGTATCACAATAAGCGGCGCATTGACTAGGGTGTGGGGGTGTACTACAAAGTCTAGAGACACAGGTAAGGGAGGAGCGTGTGGAGTTTCAATCAAGGAGAGAGGTATCTGTTGAGGAGCAAAGAACTGCCACAGATTTGCTCCACGTACAGCGACTCTGGCTGTTGGCGTTTATGCGCACACAAAAACGTCGAGTTTCTATACAACAATTGGCTATCATACTGATTTGCTTTACCGAAGCTGAAGCTCCTACTGTTGAACAATTAGCTGTCTCGCTTCAATTAAGCCGTACCAAGGTTATTCAAGGAATAAGCTATCTTGTAGAAATAAACTTGCTTCGCAAAGAAACAAATACAAGGATACAGAAATCGCATCGTGTGTACCTATCGCAAGAAGGTGTACGAGTGTTGCACGAAACAGGTGTTGCGTTTAAAGAAATGCGCACGAGGCAAAAAAGGCCTAGGGCAATCGCGCCAATTGAGCATATTGTGTATGCAAGCTAAAAATGAGTGTTGTGTGGCCGGCAATTAGCCGGCTATTCTTTTTTTGAAAAGTCATGTTATGGTAAAGCGCATGAAAAACTTCTGGGATGATGTGCCGAAGCCATTTTTTGTATTGGCGCCGCTCGCGAATGTGACCGACGCGGCTTTTCGACGCATCATAGCGAAGTATTCTAAGCCTCACGGCCCACAGGCTATCTGGACCGAATTTGTTTCGGCCGATGGGCTTTTGCGTGCAACACAGGAGGGAAAAGCGAAGCTCATGCGCGACCTCGTTTTTAGCGAGACAGAGCGCCCGATTATTGCGCAGTTTTTTACGAGTGACCCAGAAGCTATGGAGCACGCGGCACGCCTAGCTCAAGAGCTTGGGTTTGATGGTGTCGATATCAACATGGGCTGCCCTGATCGCAGTGTTGAAGCACAAGGCGCGGGCTCGAAACTCATTCTTAACCCCGAGCGCGCTGTCGAATTGGTCGCTGCGGCAAAACGTGGTGCACCGGACATTCCGGTGTCAGTTAAAACGCGGTTAGGCTATAACAAAGATATTTTGGAAGAACCTGACCGACTGGACGGCGGTTGGCTGTCGAAAATACTTTCGGCTGAGCCGGTAGTGCTCACGCTGCATGCGCGTACACGCAAGGAGATGTCGAAGGTGCCGGCACACTGGGAGCGCGTGAAGCGTGCGGTCGAAATTCGCAATGCACTTGGCTCTAAAACGCTCATTGTTGGTAATGGTGATGCGCTCGATCTTGTTGATGCGAGACAAAAAGCACAAGAGAGCGGTGCTGACGGTGTCATGCTGGGGCGAGCCATCTTTGGTAAGCCTTGGTTGTTTGCAGAAAGTTTTCCTTCACTGGAGGAGCGTCTTCGTATCGCTATTGAGCACACTAAGCTGTTTGAGGAGTTGCTTGGTGATATTAAAAATTTCGCTATCATGAAAAAGCATTTTAAAGCGTATGTTGAAGGATTCCCTGGCGCTAAAGAGTTGCGCATGCAACTGATGGAGACGACTAATGCACAGGAAGTCGAAGATCTCATCGAAGATTTTGTTTCAAAGTCGTATACTAGCACTATATGAACGACATTCTCCACGCAAATATCTTTTTTATTATCACCGCAGTCGCGGTCGTCGTGCTCACGATCTTCTGGATAGTGATCTTGTGGTATGTGATCGGTATTGTGCGCGAAGTACGCACGATAGCCCGCCGACTCTCTAAGGCGAGTGAGAATATTGAAAAAGATTTCAACGAGCTGCGCTTTCAGGTACGCTCAGGAGGGGCCCGAGTGCGCTCGCTTGGCCTCACCTTATTTGAATTTTTAGTGAGCAGACTTTCAAAGCCTCCTCGCCGCTCGCAAAATCGCCGCCCAAAGATGGACGACGAAGAGAGTGATTTGGTAGAATAGAGACATGAAAAATAATACAGCAAGAAATGCCGGCATCGGCGTTGCAGCAGCAGCTGCAGCAGCCGCGGCAGCAGCGGGTGCCTACTGGTTTTATGGGTCTGCAGATGCGGCAAAGCATCGCAAGCAAGTAAAGAGCTTTATGATCAAGGCACGTGCAGATGTGCTTAGTGCTGTCGAGCGAGTAAAAGATATCGACAAAGAGAAGTACTACGCTATTGTCGAGAAGGTTATTCAGAAGTACGCAGGTGTGGCGGGTGTGACAGCTACCGAGGTGGCAGAGATGGGTCGCGATCTTAAAAATGCCTGGATCCATATGAAAGCTGCGCGAGACACCGCGTCAAGCGCTGCACCTGCAAAAAAGGCAGCAAAGAAGACCACTAAAAAGAGTGCTCCAAAAAAGAAGACTTCCTAGCTCATAGCTCGCACGGTATACTGCTCATATGGCTACAGAGAAAAGCGACTCTCAACAGCGGCATGGTCTTTCACTGTACCGAAAATACCGACCAGGCGCTTTTGATGAACTGCGCGGACAAGAGCATATCACCAGTGTACTGCGCGCAGCAGTCGAACAAGAAAAGATAGCACACGCCTACCTTTTTGCGGGTGGGCGTGGGACCGGGAAGACCTCCACCGCGCGTATCCTTGCGCGAGCACTGGGCACTGCAGACAGCGATATCTATGAGATGGATGCAGCGAGTAATCGTGGCATCGATGAGATCCGGGAGCTGCGCGACGGGGTAGCAACTCTACCATTTGAATCAAAGTACAAGTTTTATATCATCGACGAAGCACATGCGCTCACACCGCAGGCGTGGCAGGCGCTATTGAAAACTCTGGAAGAGCCGCCGGAGCATGCGATTTTTGTGTTAGCAACAACCGAGCTCGACCGAGTACCTGAAACTATCCAATCACGTTGTCAGACATTCTCTTTCAAAAAACCTTCGCACGAAGTGCTCAAAGCAATGGTGATTGAAGTCGCCAAGAGGGAAGGGTCAACGCTAGCGCCCGCAGGAGCAGAGCTTATAGCGCTGATGGGAGAAGGGTCGTTTCGCGATACGCTCGGTATTTTGCAAAAGGTACTCACTGTTTCAAGTGATGTGAAGTTGAGTGAAGAGGAGGTCGCTGCAGTCGTGGGGGCACCGCGCGGGCAAACAGTCAACCAGTTTCTTGAAGCGATCGCACACAAAGATATTGCTGCGGCACTCAGGAGTTTTCATGAGGCGCATGCTTCTGGTGTGGAGCCACGCGTGTTTATCCTCCTTGCTCTGGCAAAAGCGCGTGGCGTATTACTTTTGCGCTTTGCACCAGCGATGCGCGCAGACCTACAGTTACAGTTTAGTGATACTGATCTTGCAGCACTCACGGCGCTTGCGGGCAAAGAGGGAGCAGCACTCAATGCAATGGCGCTTGCAGAGCTTATCACTGCACTTCTTGAAACTGCGCGCGCGCCACTCCCACAACTACCGCTAGAACTCGCGCTTTATAGACTATTCGGCGAATAATCGAGTTTGGTATAGATTTTTTGTAGCTGGGTAAATGTTTTTGGGCCATTTGGTCCTTCAGAGGGGAGACCGTATTTTTTTTGAAATGCAGCGAGCGCTTGTTTGGTGCAAGGCCCAAAATTCCCGGTGTGAGGGCAGTCGTTAAAACTTTTTCCAGACGGAGGATACAGCCCATCCATCATAAGCGCTGTTTGCATCGCGTAAATATCTTTTGCGTCGCTTTGTGTATCTACTACCGGAGTAGTCCAGCGATACACTTCAGTTGGGGTATAGCCATTAGCGGGAGTGATCGTGGTGTTTTGAGAGAAAAAATCTTGCAGCCCGACATGTGTTTGGTACGCGAGGTCGCGCAGTGCAAGTGAGCGCAGTTCTGGGTTTTGAAACTGCGCTTCATATATATACCCATACTCAATAAGGATACTCGCTGCGTCTGCGGTGTTATTAACCCCGGTGGCAATAAGCTGTGAGTCATCAATAATACCTTCTGCCTCGTCTTCGTGGTCAGTCACCGGGTTATATTGCGCGAGGCGTGTAAAGAGTGCGTTTGCGATCGCTTTGGTCGTTGGATTGTTGGCGTATTCTTCTGAGGGGATATAGAGCACAAAACCTGAGTATGTGCCCATCGTATTTTTGCGGCGTGGGTAGTCATTGAGATGCAGATGAAGCATGAGGTCAATATTATTTTCATTGGCCCATTTGGTGATACCGAAGAGACGCGTCGCTGTCTCAACATCAGCACTCGCATGGTAGACCTTTGGTGCGCGGCTGTCGTTTACTGTGGTGAGTGTCTCGGCTATGGTCTTTGCCTGTTGGCGCCAGGTACTAATGTCTTGCCAATGCTCATTAAAATACTGAGCAAATGAGTCGGTCCAAGAGTCGGAAGTGCGGGTGGTGAATGTCTGCAGCTGTTTGTCTTGGGAGAGATAGGTTTGGAGATCACTACCAAGCTCTGCTGCTAAGTCGCGCTCATACACGCCTCTAAACGCAGTGCCGCCGCTACTAGGTTCGTGCCCCGGCACGATGAGTACACGCAGCTTTTTTTGAGGCTCTGTGAGTGAGGGGATATAGTCTTGCCAAATTTTAGCAAGGCTCACAGGAGTGCCTCCAAATGCGTCAGTGAGTGCCGCGCTCGCACTCTGTGCTGCACGCTCCACGGACTCCCAAACAGTGGTGCGCGACAGAAAGAATGTCCCTGCTCCTAGCAGCAAAAAACACAACACCAAAAAACTCGGCTTCATCCCTTGTAGTATACCCTCGTTTTAGATTCATATGTCGAGTATAGAGTACGTCAGCCTCGGTAAAATATTTTAGAAGAAAAGATTGAGTAAAAAGAGGAGTACTACGGCGCCAAGTACGGCAACGAGAAAGCTCACGATAGAGGTGGGGCGGTCGGGTCCTGCCTCCCCTCCCACCCCCAAGCGGTCCGCAACCCAACCGCCAATGAGAGCGCCGATTATACCGACGACAATATTTGCAAGAATGCCCATGCCGGGGTCATTGCCGGTAATCATGCTCGCGACCCAGCCCGCGACGCCTCCAAAAATAATCCACAAAATAATATTCATGCGCTTATTCTAAGCGCCAGCGTATTAAGAAAGTGTGAGGGGAGCGGGTGTAATCCTGCTGCGCACTATTTTGCTGCCCGACAGGGATTCGAACCTATCTATATACTTCGAGCTAGTAATACAATAACCAATATACCGAGAGCATTGAGGACAAAGGCGAGGACAACAAACTGCCATAGTTTTATCCGAGACAGTCCCATAAGTGCTATACCAATTTCATCTGGAAACGGCGACGCAATGATAATGGCTCCAATGACGGGAGCGAGCCATGCAAAGTACGGGGTCCCCAAAAGATTCGAGATGTAGTGGCCTCCGTACCGGCGGAACAACGGCCGCAGTTCTTCAAACACGCCGTCTTTAAGAAAACGAAATATAAGCAGGTCGCCTATGACTGCTCCCATTCCCGCAAACATGGCGATAAGTCCGGGGTTAAAATCTTGAGCAAGATGGAATAGTACAACCGATGCAGGCGCAACAGTAAACGTTGATACAAAAAATATTCCTACTATGAACGCGCCAACATACCCGTAACTGCCAATCTCTCTAATGAGAGCATGAGCTACCTCCGTATCTGAAACGAGAAAAAGAACGACGAGGCTAAGAATAAGCAGTGTCGTATTTCTATATTTCCACTTGCGTGAAATCTTTTTCATCTCTCACTAATTCTAGCAGACCTAAGCGAGCTGCCCGACAGGGATTCGAACCCCAATTAACGGCTTCAAAGGCCGCTGTCCTACCGTTAGACGATCGGGCAATGTGTAGCAATAGTACGAATTTTTAGCCTTTTAAGCAACCAATGGGCA
Source organism: uncultured Candidatus Saccharibacteria bacterium (assembly GCA_964424235.1). GTDB lineage: Bacteria > Patescibacteriota > Minisyncoccia > Phycocordibacterales > SBAW01 > GWA1-54-10. Next base: position 9,011 of record CAYRHY010000012.1, on the reverse strand, counting down.
GTTGTAGTCGACACGTTTATTTTGATGTGGTATTTTGTTGTAAGAAGAAATGGGAGATACACATGATGTGTGCAGAAGGACCTGCTCTTTTTAAGATGGGCCAGATAGTCCGATGGAAAAAAAATCTTCCTTTTGGCTATGAGGATATATTTAAAGGGGCGCCACTAGGCCCATTTTATGTTTATGAAATTGAGAACAACCCTTTCAAATGTCGTCATTGTGGTAGCCCGCCTCAAAACCAAAAAGACGACAGGTATTACTACACCAGATGTTTGGCTCATTTCCGCGATCCTAGCATTAATGAGTGCGAACTGATTTCCTCAGTGGACCCTCAAATAGTGACGCTCGCTGATCTGAATAGGAGAGTTATACTATGGGCGCGTCCATATCAAGATAAACCTTCACCCCTGTGCCCAAACAGTTTTTATCTGGAACTTGCCACACCGCCACCTTAGGAGGGCCGCTAACCCGGCCTTCCCGGGTGGCGGCTTTTTTATTCTTGGGAGTAAACTATTCTCCTATTCGCGCGAATATGCGCTAAGTTTTTTATGGAAGACACCTTCTTCATCAAATATAAAGCCACACAGTGATAGGGTGGTGGCATGAATCCAACTACTGCATACAAGCTCGGCGAAGTGCTTGCGTTTGCGCGCGTGGGGCAAGATAGTATTACTAAAGCGAAAGAAGCGCTGAGTGATGTTCTGAAAGACGATGAAATCGAGGATATACGCTCGACGCTTAAAGACTTTGAGCAAAAGATTGAGGAGGCGATTGCCGCAGAGGACATTGCTGATGAGGTACACGAGAAGTCGAAAACAGCTGAAGAAAAAATTACCAAGATGCGCGACACCTATCTTGACGGACAGTGGGATGATCAAAGTGAGGTGCTTGAGTGGATGGGATTTTTCTCTGGCGCAGCGCTTGTCCACTGGTACCTACTTTCGGGCGCTGCAGAGCAGATGGATGATGCAAAGCTCACAAGTATGACAAAAGAAGCGATAGGTTTTTATTCAAACTTTTTCACTAACGACGAACAGCTGCTCAAAAAACTTGGCGCCCAAGGCGTGGAGCGGGAAGAGTAACAAAAGTATTCTCATATTCTTGAGAATATGAGAATCATTGGATCAGATGAAAGTATAGACAAAATAAATATAAGTCGTATTATTTTGCCAGTCAGTAATCACGGAGGGGACGGTGATACACTACACACTTGTGCGAAAGAGGGATGTTGGAACAAACACCAATGTTCATTCTCATCTGCAGGCTCTCCATCGAGTGGTCATACACTGCATAGACGAAGCAGTCGAAACGCTCGGGCAACGTTCTCCACAGGAGATTCATTACGGTCAGGAATTCGGCGAGTGTGCGCATCCTGCGGTTTTTAGGATATGGGTGAGGTGCGAGCTTGCTGATCCTGCATATGCTCAACAAGTTGTTGAACGCATAGCAGAAAGAATACAGCGATGCGGACAATTTGCTCCACTGTGTGAAAAGGTTATCGGCAGCTTTTGTGTCGAACTTATCCTGCCGGACGGAAGTGTATTCGAAGCCCAATTTGAGTAGAAGCAAAATGATCAAGTGCCGCCCTTTCAAATTATTGAAGGAGGCGGCACTTTTGTATGTAAGAGTGATATTCATTAAACCATCAGGCACAGATGATAGGGTCAAAGAGGCAACTAAAGGAGTATAGGATGCCGATGTCAGAGCATGTTGAGTATAAAAAGTACAAAATAGTATTGCCGATCCCCTCACGTCAACCACCGGGGCATATCGCGAGTTTGGGTGATATATTCTCACCTGGTTCAGATATGCCGCTATGGTGTGTGGCTATGCCGTGGTTTACGTTCGGTAAAAATCTAACGTATGCGCAATTTAGTGCAGAGGTAGCAAGTGCCGTACTCGGGCTGAGTGTCACGCATATTAGCCTTATTTCAGAGCGTGCGGGGATTTTTCACGGAAGGGCGGTACATTATGTGCTGAAAGAGCCAGAACTTCTTCAATTGCATACGGATCTGTATACCATACTCGTTCGATATAACTGCGCTCCACAGTCGATGCAGGGAATCGCAGGGAGCTACGACCCGTATGTGTATGATCGACCGAAAGAAATATTCCCGCCGGGGTTTCGCTATAATGCAAAATCAGTGCTCATACTTGAGCGCGATGGGTTACGCAATATCAATGTCCTCGAAGAACAATTCTTCTGAGACTAAGGACTACTGCTGTGGCGAGGAGACGTGCGTACATGCCTGCGTATTCGATAGTACTACCGATACCATCATCACTAGGGAGATGCTTGACGAAAGGTGCTGTCTTTTTATCAGGAGCAACACTGCCGCTGTGGTGTGATGTTATGCCCTGGTTTGAGTTGGTGCCGGAGTATAGGGATTTGCAGCTTCGGCTAGATATTGCAGATGTAACGCTCAATATTCCGATCACTGAAATTGAACTGGTGTCACTAGGACCCATCACCCAGCGACCTAGGCGTATACGTGCTCACGAGGTGGCAGATGTGCCGGAATTGTTGCGACTGCATTTTGTGCTTCATCGCATACTAACAAAAAGTGGTTGTACTATACTTCCACCAAAACAAGTAGCAGATGCGTACCGGCCGCATGTGGCCGACCGGGGAGCAGAAAAATTCCTCATTGGGTCGCGTCACAAAGCAACCTCAGTCGTTATACTCGAACGGTTGGGTAGCGGGAAAATTACTGCTATAGATGAATCATCCTTCTCCTAAATATCCGTTCTTCAACTGTGGCCAGCCCCTTGAGGCTGGCCATTTTCACGTCAGTACTTTTTCACAAATACTCGGTATACTACTGGTATATGCAACCAATAATACCGTTTTTGTGGTTCGATACACAGGCTGAAGCAGCTGCGCAGCTTTATACCTCAGTATTTAAAAATTCGAAGATTCTCAATGTCTCCCGCTATACCGAAGCGGGCAAGGAGGTGCATGGTAAAGAGCCGGGGAGTGCCATGGTCGTCGACTTTGAACTCAATGGCCAGCGCTTTCAAGCGATTAATGGTGGGCCCCATTTTACACTTTCGCCGGCGGTATCGTTTATGGTGACCTGTGAGAATCAAGAGGAAGTTGATTATTACTGGGACAAGCTTAGCGAGGGTGGTGCGCCGGAGGCGCAGCAGTGCGGTTGGCTCACGGATAAGTACGGCCTTTCTTGGCAGATAATTCCCAAGCAACTGGAAGAACTCATGAGTGATCCTGATCCAGTGAAGGCGGGCCGCACCATGAACGCGATGCTCAAGATGAAAAAACTTGATATAGCAGAGCTACAAAAAGCACACGACAGCGAATAAGAGTTAACCGAAACAATCCCCACCTACAGGTGGGGATTGTGTATAGGTTAGCGAGCGCGGCGCTCAGCCTCTCTCGTATATCCAGTGTCTTTACCGCTGCGCGTATACCGCTCGTCGCTCGATTCGACCGACGCTGCCCAGAAGGACATGATCGCGACAACCGCTCCGGTAATAACGAGCGTCCACTGGAGAGTTGCGCCCGAAAGACCGAGAAACGGCACCACGATAGCCCACAGACCGAAGACAGCCGATACCCAATTCTGCCACATAGTGATTTCCGTTTGGTCTAATAATTCGACCGCAGCGCACGAGCGCTGTTGAAGATCTACTCTACGCGCACACGGGTGGCACTAGGATGAAGAATTCAGCGGCGGCTACTGCGCGCGCTTGGTGTACACGACCAAGCGGTGGTCGTAGGTGTTTTGATCAGCGACAAATGAGCCAGCACAGGTGATGAGATTGAGGCGCGCGCTGTCAGCGCGGTTAAACAGCGTATCGCGCGGTACTGCATCAAGCGCATACAGTGCTACCTCTTCAACTACAAAATGTATGAGCGTCCCGCTGTGCATTACGACGTAGATATCATCACCTTTTTGTACTTTTGAAAGATTTTGAAACGCGGCAAATACATGCGCATCAAAGACCGCACTGCCTTTGTCGCCGGGCGTGGCGCCATCCTTCCACCAGCCAACAAGCAATGTCTTGCCGCTGGGTACATCCATAGCCCCCGTGGCGGTGAGTCCAATGGGAATAACCGACGTGTTGAGACTGATAGCAGGCACTCGCACGGCGACAGGAAAGTCGTGGTTAATAGCAGGCCGTACTACTATGGTGGGTTCTGCAATGGTTGGCGGTGTTTTTAGCTGCACACTTGGTGCTTGCTCTGTTCGATGTTGCTCGGGCTCAGGTGCAAGTACGAGAGGCTTGCCCGAAAGCGGTTGCATATCAAGCGCAGAGGTTGCAATAGGGAGACTGAGAGAAATAAGCGAAGCGATAATGAGAGCTGTCTTGACCATGAAGTATCGATATTATAGACAAAAAGTATTTTATGTTGCAAATGTGTAGACTTCATAGAAGCGCTAAGAATACGAGGTTGTGTTAAAATACCCTGCAATGGAGCGATATGTAGCGTATATGAAGTGGGGAGGCGCTGTGTTTGGTGGTGCTGCAGTCATCTATGTGCTCGTTTTTGCGCATCTATTTCCTGTTATCTATGATTCAACTGCTGCGGTTGCTGACGCGGCCAGTACGACCCCCACGACTATAGGTGCTGCGGCAACACTGCCGCCGCTTGATACGGTAGCGTACGATAAAAAAATGCTCGCGCTCGCACATGTGGCAACTTCAAGCCCTTGGTACAACTACTTTTTGACGGGTGAGATGCCAACGGGTACGACCACTGTATTTAAAAAACAGGCATGGCCGGTCAAAGCCGCATATCCAAACCCGGGAGCGATATTGCCATTCAAACGTGTTATTGCCTACTACGGTAACTTCTATTCAAAAAATATGGGCGTCTTGGGCCAATATCCTGAGGAAGAGATGCTCGCAAAGCTGCGCGCCGCGGTCGCCCAGTGGGAAGCGGCTGACCCTTCGACTCCCGTCGTTCCCGCTATCGACTATATAGTCATCACGGCGCAAGGGAGCGCAGGGAAGGATGGGAAATACCGCCTGCGTATGCCGGATGACCAAATTGATAAAGCTATTCGTTTGGCTGACGAAGTGAACGGCATCGTGATTCTCGATGTGCAGGTCGGCCTCAGTAATTTACAAACAGAGCTTCCTGTATATGAGGAGTATCTCGCGAAGCCAAACGTGCACCTCGCTATCGACCCAGAGTTTTCGATGAAGAGTGGCGCTAAACCGGGCTATGAGATAGGCACCTTTAGTTCGAGCGATGTTAATTTTGCTGCGCAGTATTTAGCAGGGTTGGTACAAAAAAATAATTTGCCGCCAAAAATCTTGGTGATACATCGTTTCACACAGGGGATGGTGACTGGGTATAAAAACATCAAACCATTACCTGAGGTGCAAATTGTCATGGATATGGATGGTTGGGGCTTTGGTGCAAAAAAGATTAATACCTATAAAACTGTTATCACGCCGGAGCCGGTGCAGTTTGCTGGATTTAAACTCTTTTATAAGAACGATATAAAACCACCCTCGACGCGTCTGCTCACGCCGCAAGAAGTACTTTCACTCACACCGGCACCAGTGTTCATTCAGTACCAATAGCGCTATACTATGCTCATGCTAAAAATAGTGTTGGGGCTCGCAGGAGCCATCATAGTTATTGGTGGTGCGTATTATTTCTTGCGTGGGTCGGGACCGGCGCCCACGACGCTTCCTCCTACTGATCTCGCTGCTTCGAGCACAACACCTACAACGGGAGTAGCGACAACAACGCCAGTAACTCCTGGGCAGACGACACCTACTACTAATCCTAAAAAAGTTATGACCGCAACACTGCAAACAAACATGGGCACCATTACGATCGAGTTTTATGGCGATACGGCACCACAAACGGTCGCCAACTTCGCTAAGCTCGCTGGGGAGGGTTTCTATGACGGCACTAAATTCCACCGCGTGATCAAAGGGTTTATGGACCAGGGCGGTGATCCACTTACTAAAGATGACAGCAAGCAAGCGCAGTGGGGAACGGGTGGCCCGGGCTACACCATCCCGGATGAAATTGATAAAACTGTAACAAACACCGCTGGCACGATCGCTATGGCAAACACTGGCCGACCAAATTCAGGCGGTAGCCAGTTCTTTATTAATGCAGTCGACAATCACTTCCTCGACGGCAACTACACCGTCTTCGGCAAAGTAACGAGTGGTATGGATGTGGTCAAAGCGATCAACAATGTCCAAACCGCTCCAGGTGACCGCCCACTCACACCGGTCATCCTCCAAAAAGTCACGGTGCAGTAATTTATACAAATCGTTATAAAAAAACGCGGGCTACCATCCGCGTTTTTTTTATTTAATAACTTTTGCCATCAACCGGTGTAATGGTGAGGGTGGAGCGGTCGACACCTTTAAGGCAGCGGATGTTGACGGCAACGGTGGGCGTCCCATCTTGCTTTTTGCCGCGGCCAAAAGGCTGCACGCCACACTTTTTACACGTGAGGTGGTCGATGCGACCTTTATTAAAGTGGTAGGTCTCTAAATTTTCTTCGCCTGAAAGCAAGCGAAACTGGGTCGCGGGCACGAAGGTGAGTATGAGCCCCTTGGCGTCGCAGTGGGTGCAATTGCACTCTATAATCTTCTCAGTTTGTAAATCGGTATCTACTTCAAACCGCACCGCCCCGCAGTGACACTGCCCCTCATAGGTTTGCATGAGGGTAGTATAACAGATTTGACAATTTAAATAAAACATGTACAATACTGTTAGTTACGAAACAAGGAGAACGATCCTATGCGAGTGTTTGTATTAGAACATCGACTTGGCTGTGAATTAATGAAGCCCTGTGCTGCCTGTAAGGTATTGAATCATTTGCGGATTTCACTCGACTCGGAGGCGTTTGATGTTTACTTAGAATTGATGAAGCAAGCCGTGGTAGATCAGCCTGATCCTATTCCTCAGATCGAAGCTGATCGTGACCGACCAACTCTCGAAGTAGTTGAGTGTACTAGACCCATTAGTACTAAACTCTCTCAGCATGCACCAACAATCGGTAGGCTGCTAACGCACACGGAAAAAAGTCTTCGTGAGTTGGGATTTACAAACCACGCCATCGGAAAGATTCAAAACGCGCTTCGAAGCACCTATGGCCGCACGCTTCAATTGTGCTAACTGCCACACCGAAAGATCGCCAAACAGTATCTTTTGTGCGGCGGTTTTTCTTTTATACGTTTAACTAAATAATCAAAGAAAATTGACAAACCGTTTGGGATAGGATATTATAGTGACGTAACACTCTCCTGGGTTTTGGCTGCCATTGAGCGGCTTTTTGGAAAAAACTCGCGAGACCAGGCCAACCATTTATAGTAACGGCCATGGCGTTATGCGCGAGTTTTCTCGCTTGAAGCAATGGATAATCAATCATCATCGCGTCCACGACGCAGCTCGTTTACGAGCGATTTTGGGTTTAGTAAGGCTCCCGCTAAGCGCGGTGGCCGCCCTTCACGTGCACCACTGGGTGCATCAAAAGACCGCCCAGCTGGCGACCGCCCAGCACGCGGTTTTAAGAAATTTGACCGCTCTGAAAGCTCAGAGCCACGCGCGACTTCGCGCGGGTTTTATACCGCTGACTACCGCCAGGGCTCGTCGCAGCAATCAAGCACCAGCTCATTTAGTGGTCGCAGCCGCTCTGGCTCATTTAGCGACCGCCCATCACGCGGTGGTTTCGCAAAAGATTTACCTCGCCATCACGGCGGGCCAAGCTTTACGCGCGGTAGTAAACCAGATTTTAAATCAGACTCACGTAGTGAAGGCTTTTCATCTCGCTCAGAAAAGCCAAGCTTTAGCCGCGCAGGCCGTGGCGGTTCGAGCTTTGGTTCATCTAGCCGATCAGGCCGAGGGGGTTCATCTTTTGGATCGCGCGGAGGTTTTGGCGGTTCATCTGGCCGAGGAGGCCGTGGCGATAAAGGTGGTTCACCCCGCCGCGGCGGGGCAAGTATGGGTCAATACATCCACCCATCCAAATTTGTTAATAAGGCAGTAACGACTACCGAAGAGGTCGTACACTTCACTCCTGAGCACGCCTTCGGCGACTTTGCTGTCGAGTCAATCCTCAAGGAAGCTATCGCGAAGAAGGGCTATGTACACCCAACCCCTATTCAGGATAAAGCTATCCCGCATGTGCTAAAAGGCAGCGACGTGGTTGGTATCGCTAACACTGGTACCGGTAAGACAGCCGCCTTCCTCGTACCACTTATAAATAAGGTGTTGCTTAATCCGCAGGAGCAGGTGCTCATTATCGTGCCGACACGCGAGCTCGCTATTCAAATTGACGATGAGTTGCGCTCACTCGTTCGTGGGCTCAGTGGCACCCGCATGTTTAGTGTTGTGTGCGTCGGTGGTATGAACATCATGCCGCAATTGCGCGCCCTACGCTCTCGTAATAGCTTCGTCATCGGCACTCCAGGACGCCTCAAGGATCTCATTGAGCGCAAAGCGCTTCACTTGAAGGACTATAGAAGCATTGTGCTCGATGAAGCAGACCGCATGCTCGACATGGGTTTCATCAACGATATGCGCTTTGTTATGCAAGGCATGCCAAGCCCTCGTCACACACTCTTTTTCTCGGCAACGCTTTCGCCTGAAATTGAAAAACTTATTGGCGAATTTCTTCATGACCCAGTGCGCATCAAGGTAACCACTGGCGAGACCTCTCGCTCAGTTGATCAAGATGTTGTACGTGTTGGTGGTAAAGATAAGCTTGATGTGCTCCATGACCTGCTGGTGCAGCCAGACTTTAGTAAAGTCATTATTTTCGGCCGCACGAAGCACGGCGTAGAGAAGCTCTCGCAGATGTTGCAGAAGCGCGGGTTTACGGCTGAGTCTATCCACGGTAACAAGACACATTCGCAGCGCCAGCGTTCGCTCGGGGCATTTAAAGACAGTAAGGCGCAGATTCTTGTCGCGACCGACGTGGCAGCGCGAGGGCTCGATATTGCCGCCGTCTCACTCGTGATCAACTTCGACCTCCCGATGGTCGCGGAAGACTACGTGCATCGCATCG
>CAYRHY010000011.1:25767-26025 GCA_964424235.1 uncultured Candidatus Saccharibacteria bacterium | reverse complement strand
GCACACGAGGTCATACTGGGTGGTAAGAATGTTTTCAATATTCTCCCCTTTCATGAGCCACTCAAGATGTTCTGGCTTGGGCATTGAGAAGGGATTGTGCGTGAAGGTCCAGCCACCGTCATCAGTTTTTTCGAAGAATGGGAAGTCGACTATCCACGCATATGCGAGTATGCCATTGGCTTTATCTTCTTCAGTGCGCAGATCAACTTTGTCTGCACCATATTTAATTTCTTCAGCAATACGGCCGCCCATGGCACG
>CAYRHY010000011.1:21587-25757 GCA_964424235.1 uncultured Candidatus Saccharibacteria bacterium | reverse complement strand
TTCCATCGCTTCTTGGTAGCTAATGCGCGGGAATGGCTTTTGCTTGATGGTAAAGCCCATGCCTTCAACCGTCTCAGTTATCATAGCCTCCATAGTTGTGAGGACATCCTCGCGTTCGACAAACGACATCTCGAGGTCAATTTGGGTAAATTCAAAACCGCGGTCAGCACGCAGGTCTTCGTCACGCACGCACTTTGCTATTTGGAAGTAGCGTTCCATGCCACCAACCATAAGGAGCTGTTTATACTGCTGGGGGGATTGCGGGAGCGCGTAGAACTTCCCTGGCTGGAGGCGCGAAGGTACGACGAAGTCGCGTGAACCCTCAGGAGTCGATTCGGTGAGGAGTGGCGTCTCAATTTCTACAAATTTGTTATTGAAAAGGAATTCACGGCAACGTTGTATAAAGTCACTGCGCAGGCGCATATTTTTTTGCATACGCTCTGTGCGCAGGTCGAGATAGCGATATTTGAGGCGAACTTCTTCGTCTATGTTAGAAGTATCTTGGTCGAGTGGGAATGGAGGTGTTTCAGCTTCGCTCAAAATCTCAATTGACTTGATTTCAAGTTCGATGTTGCCGTTTTGAACATCGGGGTTGATGTTCTTCTCGGGGCGCTTGTTAACGAGGCCTTCGACTGCGACAACATATTCCGCCCTCATCTCCTTCGCGACTTCCATCACAGCGGCTTGGGCCGCATCATCCGCCTTAGCGGGAAGCACGACCCCTTGGATGGTGCCGCTCATGTCGCGAAAGTCGAAGAAAACCATCTTCCCCTGGTCGCGGCGCACCGATACCCATCCTTTGATGAGTGCTACTTCGCCCGCTTTTGATTGCAAATCTTTTATAAGTGTTCGTTCCATGATGTCGAAATTAATTAGATAGCTAGTGGTAGTTTGCTGGTATATCTTTTACCACTTTGTTGGTATCCTCGCCCAAAAGGATAAAAAAGAGGCGGAAAGTGTCATATAACCGATAGAAAAAATTTTGATATATCATACCAATCAATTAGAGCGAAACACCGACCTTATTGCGCACATCTTTCATTTTTGCTGCAGCGATGGCGCGGGCTTTGTCGCTGCCCTCTTCGATAATACGCTTCACTTCGTCGTCGCTAATGTTCGCGCGCTTCTGGCGCATTGGTGCGATGAGTGCATCCAAATCTTCGATGAGTGCTTCTTTGATAAGCTTATACTTCCCGCGCATAGTGGGGTTACTGTAAATTTTATCGAGCCCGCTTTGGTCGAGCAGGAGCTTATGAATGGCGAACACATTTTCAGGGCGCTCGCCGCTGGAGTCGGTGACGATACTCATGACCGCCTTTGCAATTTCTTCTTTTGAAGCAAACAGCGGGATGGTGTTGCCATAACTCTTACTCATCTTCTTACCATCGGTGCCAGGGACGACCGCGACATTTTTAAGAATCATCTCTTTCGGCTCTTTAAATGTCTGTGTATAGGCGTTATTAAATTTCGCCGCAGCTTCGCGTGCATACTCAAGATGTTGGCGCTGGTCTTCGCCCACCGGCACGATGTCAGTGTCATAGAGGAGTATATCTGCCGCCATGAGCATCGGGTAGGTAAAAAGCCCCGCGTTTGCCTCGAGCCCTTTGGCGACCTTATCTTTGTATGCATGACCAAGTTCAAGAAACGGCACTGTGACCAAGCAGTCGAGGATCCATGCGAGTTCAGTATGTTCCTGTACGCGTGATTGCTGAAAGACAACAGCTTTAGACGGATCAACACCGGCTGCTATATAATCTTTCACGGTATTAAAAATATTTTGGCGCAGCTCTCCCGCGTCCTTCAGTGAGGTGAGTGCGTGGTAATCTGCGACCATTAAAAAGCTTTCATACTCTTGGTAGCTATCAACAAACGGCTTCAATGCACCAAAATAGTTACCAATATGCAGCGTGCCGCTTGATTGAATGCCCGTCAATAGTCTCTTCTTTCCCCCTGTTTCCATAGGCCCTACTGTACCAAAAATCTGCTCATTAGCCTATAGTTATGGTATATGTTCAAGACATTCTTTTCGGGCTTACCGAGAGCGTTTAACCGCCTCTTTTGTTGGCGGCATCTTTTTCTTGGTATTCTTGCCGGCACTCTAACCTATCTGTGTGTCATGAGTGGTTTTGATTGGTACTACTACGAGCATACGCGTACTATATTTTTCTTTGCGCTGCCTTCGGCCATCATCGGTTTTTTTGTGCCGATACTCGTTCCGGTGCTGCTCTATATATATGGCGATGTGTGGAAAAAAGAGTTGTATACGCGTACAGCTGGTTTGATTGCGCAAGCAGGCGTTATCGCTTGGCTGCTTTCTTCAACACTCAAAGCGTTCACGGGGCGTATGCAGCCGGAGTTTTATACGCATCTTTCAACTGTTGATATGAGTCGCGAGTGGCTTTTTGGTTTTTGGCGTCACGGAATCTTTTGGGGCTGGCCTTCGTCACACACAACAGTCGCCGTAGCGATCTCTCTTGTTATTGCACATCAATTTAGAAACAAGCCACTTGTTGTTGTGCTTTCACTACTCTACGGCGCCTATGTCGCCCTTGGCGTTTCAATCAGCATTCACTGGTTCTCCGATGCGCTCGCCGGCATCATCTTTGGGTACGTCGCCTACCGTGCGGTGGTGTCTGGTAGTACATCGCCCTCGCCGTACGTGCGATAAACAAGACGTGCCACCCCTGGGTGGCACGTAGTATCTATAGAGTTCCTTCAATTATTTTTTGCATATCAGTATTGCAGGTGGCAATGGCGAGCGCGAGATGTGCAAGGTCACCCACTTCGCCACCAACCATCCTCGCGATAGTAAAACGAGAGATCCGGGGATCGTGCCCATGGGTGAGTAAGAGAGTTGCAACATCTATCTTCATAGGGTCGAAGTCCTTGCGCACAGACTCATTCATTCTCACGCATCCACGAAAAAACTCGATAGCACCGGGATGCAGTACTGAGTCATAGACAAACTGCAATCTGATAGGCTGCCGCTCAAGCCACTTCATCCAAAATTCCCAAAATTGCTCACACAGAGCCCGATGATCAGCAACTTCAGGTACTGTAAGAATCCAGGCCTTCTCTTTGTCGTTAAGGTTGGCAGCGCCGCGCACACGTGCCTCCTCTAAGCGAGCGGCGCTGCGTTCTTGCAACCCACCCTCGTCATTAAGCACGATCGCGACAAACGCTAGCGTGTCGCCATACCAACCATCAGTCACCACCGTGAGCACAAACGGCAGTTTGGGAAGGAGAATCATATTGAAGCCCTCATACTGTGTTCTATCCAGTATTTAGACAGAAGCTACGTGAAATGTCGAGGAAGTTATATTCCCTCTTCTTTCAATTTCTCTATCAATTTTTTAGCTTCGCGTGAGAGTTTATGCGGCAGCGTAATTTTTATTTTTACGTACAGGTCGCCGCGCTTGCCGCGATTATTGGGTACGCCCTTACCACTGATGTGGAGGAGTTCGCCATGGGTGACGCCTGGCGGGATAGAAATCGTTTCATCGCCATCAAGCGTCGCGACTGTATAGTCAGTGCCTAAAAGCGCGTCGGTCAGTTTGATATTGAGTTCGGTGATGATATTTGGACCGTCTTTTTTAAAGCGGGGGTCAGGGCGGATATGGACTTTGACATAGAGGTCGCCTGGCGTGCCTCCAGCGATAGCCTCGCCAGCGCCACTAAGACGAATCATTTCGCCCACTTCAATACCAGCGGGTACGACAATTTCAATTTCATCTTGTTTGCGGTATACCCCCTCGCCGCGGCAGGTGTGGCACTTCTCCTTCGGGATTTTGCCAGTGGCGTGACAGAAGCGGCACGGTGTCTCCATCGTGATGGTGCCGAAAAATGAATTGCTGCTCTCATGTAATTTACCAGAGCCGTTGCAGTGGGTGCAGGTAATAAGTTCGCTCCCCGGCTCAGCGCCAGAGCCGTGGCAGGTCTCACAGGTCGCAGTTTTAGCGAGGAGTACCTTGCGTCGTACACCAAAAATAGATTCCTTAAACGTGAGTTCAAGATCGATAGAGATATCGCGACCACGACGCATGCCGCCGCGTCCTCCTCCACCAAAGATGTCGCTAAACACATCGCTAAAATCAAACCCAAATCCTTGCTGGAAGGCGCCTTGAAATTGAGAGAAGTCGAACCCTGCGCCGCCGCCGAAGCCTCCCGCAC
>CAYRHY010000011.1:0-21577 GCA_964424235.1 uncultured Candidatus Saccharibacteria bacterium | reverse complement strand
GTGCCATCGCTAAACACGCGACCATATGAGTCATACTCAGCACGCTTTTTATCATCCGAGAGGATGCTATATGCCTCGCTCACCTCTTTGAATTTTTCTGCATCACCTTGTGCCTTGTCTGGGTGATATTTGTGCGCGAGCTTGTGGAAGGCTTTTTTGATGTCCTCTTTCGTGGCGCTTTTATTCACGCCAAGCACATCATAGTAATTTTTTTTATTAGGCATACTTGCACCTATACTAGCAAAATCACTAGCAGATGCAAACCATTTTATGAATGCCTCCGTATGAGATACACGCTACCACAAAGCATCAGGAGCATTGCTGCTACTAGTGTGCTCCAGATTGTCTGGGCGCTGCCGCCTGCTCCCGTGTTTGGTGTGCCGGGAGTGGTACTGGTGCCAATGGGAGCACTTGGTGCCGGTGAGGATATGCTCATGATTCCTCCTGTGGTGACGCCATCAAATAGACTTGGGCTAGTGACGCTGACACTGCTGGTAGTCGATGAGGCCATGACAAGGCTCACTGGTATGCTCACCGCCGCGGCACTGTTGTTTGGTGTACTCACAGGGATGTCACAGATAAGTGAGAGTGTTGTTGTATTGATGGAGAGTGGGTTGTTAAAAATAGCATTGGTGATCTGCGAGCCTATGAAGGAGAAGAGGTTCGAAACTTGACCACCAGAAGAGTTTTGCAACCGACAGCTCTGCATGCTCATGCCGGTGTTACTAAACCCCACAGAGAGCGGGAGCTGTGTGAGCGTTACGGCGCTCGAGGATGCGCTCGAAGTGGTCATGGTTATTGTCGCAACTCGAACTGCGCTACCCGCGGCCACACTACTTGGTGAGGATACCTGCACGGACACGCTTGATGCTGTTTGCGCAAGGGCGGTGCTTGCTCCTCCTAAAAACGCCGCTACGCTCATGGCTAATACAATATTAGTTTTCATACATATGACGCCGTTAGTGATAACCACAGAGATGAACTCTCCATAGATATACAATCGTAACAGTAGCGCCTAAAGCTGAGATGAATTACGCTTCCACGAGAAAACCACCCGCTTGGATATTCCACAGTTTGTGGTAGAGGCCGCCTTGCGTTAGTAGTTCATCATGAGTACCATCGGCCACGATCGCGCCATGCTGGAGCACGATGATCCTATCCATTTTCATAATGGTCGAAAGACGGTGGGCAATAACAATGACCGTCTTGTCTTTCATTAAGGTAGTGAGGGCATCTTGAATAAGCGCCTCTGATTCTGAATCGAGACTTGAAGTCGCTTCATCAAGTACGAGAATGGGTGCGTTTTTAAGAATCGCGCGAGCGATAGCGACGCGCTGACGTTCACCGCCGGAAAGTTTTACGCCACGCTCGCCTACAAACGTTTCATACCCTTGCGGCAAGCTTGAAATAAACTCATGGCAATGAGCTTTTCTAGCTGCCTCAATAACTTCAGCATCACTGGCATCAAGTCGGCCGTAGCGAATATTTTCCATGAGGGTGCGGTGGAAGAGTATCGGTTCTTGTGGCACGAAAGAAATAGCTTCGCGCAAGCTGTCTTGCGTCACCTTTGCAATATTTTGCCCGTCGATTTCCAGCACACCTTGCTTTACATCAAACAAGCGCAGCAGCAGTTTGGTAATAGTCGACTTCCCTGCGCCCGAGGGGCCTACGAGTGCCACTTTTTGTCCGCCTGCTATCGCTAAGTTGAAGTTGTGGAGCACCCTCTTTTCAGTGTGAAAGAAAAATTCCACATTTTTAAAATCAATCGCCCCCTTCTGTACTATAAGTTTTGGCGCGTTTAGTATATCGGTAATTTCGTGTGGAGTTTGAATGATTTCTACCATTTCTGAAGCGTCTGCAAGCGCAGAGAAAAGACTACGGAGGTCTCGATTAATGCCTACGAGACGATCAAAGGTGGTGAAAAGATATGACTGTATGAGCACGAAGTCACCAATGGTGAGCTCTCCTTTTGACCAAAAGTAAATGGCGCCACCGATCATCGCGGTTTGTAAAAGAATATTAAAGAATCCGATGCCAGACCAAATCAATTCATCGGTGTCCCAAAGGCGAAGTGTCTTCGTGCGCCAATCTAAAACAACTTTTTTGAATAGCCCTCGCTCGTACACTCCTGCAGCGAAAAGAGCAACAGTGGACTGATTAGAAATCGCATCTGAAAGAGTTGCGGTAATTTGAGTATCAGCCGCAGCGCGCGCCACACGCACCGGCTGACGAAGGCGTGCAACATATATTTGAAACGCTATGAAGCATACCGACCACACCCCAAGGAGCAATCCGAGCCAATGGTTGCGATAAAAAAGAATACTAACAGCGCCGGTGATAAATATGATCGTGGGTGCGAATTGGTAAATAATGCTATCGAATATTTGCTCAAACGAACCAGCATAGCGCTTCACCTTATGCGTAAGTGAACCGGCAAAATTAGAGGTAAAGAAGTTGTTAGAGTGCCCCATCAAATATTCAAACGCCTCTGTTTGCAGAGTGGTCAAAATGTTTGACTGCATACGCGTATTGGCGAAGCCTTGTATACGTCGCGATATCCAGTCGATACTCCACATGGCGACAATAACACCAAGAATTCCATAGAGCACGCGCGCCACCGCCGCGTTCGGGGTCGATGCCACGAGTACGTTGAATAACTCCCGCATATACAGCGGGCCGATGAGAGTGACAGCTTGCAGGGCAATGGTGCTCAGCACTATAAGCACGAGCAATAGTGGACGATTGCGCAGTTGTCGTGCGTACGTCCGTACCACTAACCCCACACTAGCTTTAGTGTGGGTCTTTTCTGACATAGATTTTAATTATACCACAAAATTTAGATTTATGGTATTGCCGCAGTATGTGTTAGCTTTGTGGCGGTGTCTGGTCATCAGGAGCTGACTGGCTGCCGGGCTCACTGTTTCCCTGCCCTGCGGCGTCTTGCTGTGGGGTAGCTTTTTGTATAGCCTCGTAGACTTTTGAGAGTTCACGGCCTAGCTCTTCTGTTGCAGCTTTAATATCAGTCACAACATCAGAATTCTTTTTCTGCTCAAGCGCCATTATCTTTTCATTGATCGCTGTCTCAAGCTCGGCGGGTATCTTGTCTTTGTTGCCTGCCTTGTCAGAAGACAGGTCGGCGAGTGCTTTGCGCGCGCTGTATATTGCCTGCTCTGCTTCATTGCGTGCGGTGGCGAGCTCTACCTTTTGCTTGTCTTGCTCAGCATTACTCTCTGCGTCTTTACGCATTTTTTCAATGTCGGTGTCGGAAAGGCCTGAAGATCCTTCAATACGAATAGACTGCTCTTTGTTGGTCGCTTTGTCTTTTGCTTTGACAGTAAGAATGCCGTTGGCATCCACATCAAACGTAACTTCAACCTGCGGCAAGCCGCGTGGGGCTGGTGGGATGCCATCCAGAATGAATGTTCCGAGTATTTTGTTATCTGCGGCCATTGCACGCTCGCCCTGGGTTATCTTGATATCAACCGATGTTTGGTTGTCTGTGGCGGTTGAGAATACTTGTGAACGGCTGGTTGGAATGGTCGTGTTGCGCTCGATGAGCTTTGTCGCGACCCCGCCCATCGTCTCAATACCAAGCGAGAGCGGGATAACATCCAAGAGCAAAACGTCGCGCACCTCGCCACCGAGAATGCCGCCTTGAATAGCGGCGCCAATGGCGACCACTTCGTCTGGGTTGACGCTCATGTTTGGCTTTTTGCCAAAGTACTGCTCCACAGCTGCCTGGATCGCTGGCATGCGGGTTTGACCACCAACGAGGATTACCTCATTGATATCGCCCACCTTAAATGGTGATGCTTCCATTGCGCGCTTCGTGATATCCATAGCGCGCTGAATGAATTCTTGCGAAAGTTCTTCGAGCTTTGCGCGCGTCATTTTCAAGAGAAGGTGGCGCGGGCCAGAGGCGTCTGAAGTGATAAACGGAATATTAATTTCAGTTTCAAGCGCGGTTGAAAGTTCGATCTTCGCCTTCTCTGCTGCTTCGTCGAGGCGCTGGCGTGCGAGCGCGTCACCACGCACATCGATGCCACTCTCCTTTTGGAATTCTGCTGCTATCCAGTCAATAATTTTTTGGTCGATATCCTTGCCGCCCAGGTGTGCGTCGCCGTCGGTGGAGCGTACTTCAATAGATCCCTCGTTGCCCTCGGCCATAACCACCTCCAAAACCGAGATGTCGAAGGTACCACCACCAAAGTCAAAAACGACCACCTTTTCATCCTTCTTCTTATTAAATCCATAGGCGAGTGCTGCTGCAGTGGGCTCGTTGATGATGCGCTTTACCTCAAGACCAGCGATCTTGCCTGCGTCGCGCGTTGCAGCGCGCTGCGCGTCGTTAAAGTATGCAGGCACAGTAATAACTGCTTCACTGATAGGCTCACCCAAGCGCTTTTCAGCATCGGCCTTGAGTTTTTGCAAAATCATTGCTGAGACTTCCTCAGGGCGATACCATTTATCACCCATTTGGACCTCAATACCACCATTGTCAGACTTGCGCATCTCGAAGGGTACTACCGCCTTGTCCTTCTGTACCAAAGACTCATCAAAGGTGTGGCCAATGAATCGCTTAATTTGGTAGACGGTATTTTTTGGATTAGTCACCGCTTGGCGACGCGCGATAAGGCCGACGAGACGCTCACCAGTTTTTGAAAGTGCCACAACGCTCGGGGTTGTGCGCGCGCCTTCAGCGTTTTCCAAAATCTGTGGCTCGCCACCGCGCATGATAGCCATCGCGGAGTTGGTGGTGCCCAAATCGATTCCAAGTATTTTTGCCATAGTGAATTAATTACGTAATTAATGAGGTAACAAGTTATTTGCCACAAGTGTTAAACGGTATATACAGAGACCTGTGCAGGTCGGATAATCCTCTCGCCAATACTATAGCCGGAGCGCTCCACTGATTCAACGGTATGATCTTTTTCTTTCTCGCCAGTAGTAACTTCGCGCAGGGCTTCGTATTTATACGGGTCGAATTTCTCCCCTACTGTACCAAACTGCTCTACGTTACTATTTTTCAGTGATGCGAGCAGCTGTTTGTATATCATCGAAACGTCTTTGTTGTCTGGATTGTGTTTGAGTGATAGTTCAAACGAATCGAGTGCGGGGAGCAGCGTTTCAACAAACTCTGCTTTGATGCGATCTTCGCGATCGGCGTAGAGTGTCGCTTCTTCACGCTTGTAGTTAGCGAAGTCAGCACGTGCTCGCTGCCAGCCATCGAGATACTCCTGCTTTTCCTCCACTGCCTTTTTTAATTTCTCCCGTAGTTTTTTAAGTGCCGCTGGGCCTTCTTCGGCCTCATCTTCCGGCACGAATTCTTCTTCTGTACCGTTCATACGTAGTAGCATTTTACACAGAAAAAATACTGTGTCAAAGAAAAAAGGCCGCCAAGAAAAGTTGGGCGGCTTTTTTCAGAGTGTATAAAAGGGTTAGCGTTTGCTCCACTGCTTGCGCTTGCGAGCCTTGACGAGGCCTGGTTTGCGGCGCTCTTTGGCGCGCTGGTCGCGCTTGAGGAAGCCCTCTTTCTTCAGCGGTGAGCGAAGTTCTCGGTCATACTCAACGAGTGCGCGTGAAATAGCGTGGCGCACAGCGACTGCTTGGCCAGCAATACCACCGCCATTAACAATAACCGTGATAGTGAACTGCGTTGGGAGGGTTACCTTCAGAAATGGCTCGAGTGCAGTAACACGCAATGGCTCGGTTACAAAGTAGCTGTTGATGTCTTTGTCATTAACAACAACCGCTGTCTTGCTCGAAGGAGTGAGGCGCGCGCGAGCAACGGCAGTCTTGCGACGGCCGACAGCCTCAATATAGCGATCTTCTTTTGTCTTTGTTATGGTGGCCATACAATTATTTCTCGATCGTAAGCATCTTCATGCGCGGCTTCTGGAGCTTGTTCTTTGGCAACATGCCTAAGACCGCCTTGCGGATAGCCTCTTCAGTACCCTTACGCGCTGTGAGCATAGCATAGTTCTCTACTTTTTGCCCGTCTGGGTAGCCTGAGTAGCGTACGTACTCCTTATCTTGCTTTTTGTTGCCAGTGATAGCAACGCGTGATGCGTTGATGATTTTGACACCATCCTGTGCCACCACATTCTTTGCAAATGTAGCGCTATTCTTACCAAGCAATACCTTTGCGGCTGCGCTTGCTACTCGACCAAGTGTTTTGTCTGCTGCGTCAATCGTTATCATAAGCCTATACGAATTCAATTATTGCCATCGGTGATGCGTCACCCTTGCGCGGACCCATCTTTACGATGCGCAGATACCCACCATTGCGACCACTATAATTTTCAGCCGCCTTGATAAGCTTGTTGGCGGTCGAAACATCACCAAGCTCTGCAATAAGTGCGCGGCGGTTAGCAAGGGTATCTTTCTTGGCGCGGGTCAGGAGCTTCTCTACCATAGGGCGCACTTCCTTAGCGCGAGCCTCGGTCGTCTTCATACGACCTTCGAGCACCAACGAGCGCGCGAGTGAGCGCATAAGCGCGTTTCGCTCGTCCGTCTTTCGCCCAAATTTTCTGTTTACATTACCGTGACGCATATTGTTTTTCTATTTGAGCACTATACCGAAGTTTGCGAGTGCGCGCTTGATTTCCTGGATTGCCTTCGGACCCAAGCCATCGATCTCCAAAAGATCTTCTTCCTTCTTGCGTGCGAGGCCACCAACGGTGCGGATATTTGCCTTCTCAAGCGCTGAAACGGTGCGGCTTGAAAGATCAAGGTCTTCGATGCGCGTCTTCATTGCTTCAGATGATGCTTCAAGTGAGTTGTTATTATTCGACGCCACCTCTGCCATAGGGGTGCTTTGTGCTGCACCAAGATCTTCCTCTTCGCGGAAACCAACCACCGCCTTAAGTTGGGTGATCATAACCTCGATAGACTGCTCAAGTGCGGTGCGAGGGCTAATGGTGCCGTCGGTCTCGATGCTGAGGCGCAAGCGGTTAAAGTCGGTTCGGTCACCAACGCGCATGTTCTCTACTTCGTAGTTAGCGCGGCGGATCGGAGAGAATGCTGCATCAAGTGAGATCTCGCCGATTTCAACGCGATCCTTCTTAAGTGCTTCACGAGGCACATAGCCAAGTCCGCGTTCGACGCGAAACTCTGCTTCGATCTTCGTATTGTCAGTCAACTCGCAGATGTAGGAATTTGGATTAAGCAAGCGCACCTGGCCTGGCAAAGTAAGATCAGCACCAGAGACCTTCTTTGGGCCTTTGATTGAGAGTGTCACCGTCTGTGCCTCTGAAGTAAGTACCTCAAAACGGAGTTTCTTGAGATTAAGTAAAATAGTGACTACGTCTTCGCGTACTCCATCCATTGTTGAGAACTCGTGCTCAACTCCGTCGATCTTGACCGAAGTGATAGCGGCACCCGGCAGTGATGAAAGGATAATGCGGCGAAGACTGTTGCCAAGGGTGTGACCATAGCCGGGGTACAGCCCGTCTATTTCATAGGTGCCTGCGTACTCCTCTTCCGAGACGACGCGTGGCTTACTTGGTAGTGTTATAGAATACTCCATCATAACTCAATCGTTGTATTACTAAATTAATAATTCCGCTAAACTTTAACGGCTATAAAATTGGATAATAACAGGCGCGCTGAACGGCAACTCGGTCGTTGCAACGGTCGGCTCGCTTGCTACTTTGGCACCCATACCCCCCTCTTCCAGGGTCATCCACTGCGGGGTCGTGAGTTCGGCTACTTGCTCCTGTCGGGTGGCGAAGAGTGGTGAGGTGCGGCTTTCAGGACGGATAGAAACAGTATCACCTACAGCGATGCGGTGTGAGGGAATGGTCATACGCTTACCGTTAACCATAACGTGACCGTGCGAGACGAGCTGACGTGCTGCGCGGCGGGTGCGCACAAAACCCGCGCGATACACGACATTATCAAGACGTGCCTCGAGACGGTTCATGAGGCTTGCAGCACTATCGCCGCCCTTTTCCATGGCTTCAAATACGTAGCGGCTAAATTGACCTTCAGAAAGACCATAGGTAAAGCGCGCTTTTTGCTTTTCGATGAGCTGTGCGCCGAAGTCACTGCCACCACGCTTACCACCACGCTTGCGTGGTGCATTTTCCATAGCGAGCTGGAACTTCTGTGTTTGGCACTTTTCAAATACCGCAGATCCCAAGCGCTTACAAATTTTATATTTTGGTCCAATTATCATAGTCGTTTCAAAAGATTATACGCGGCGTGGCTTAGGGGGGCGTGGACCATTGTGTGGTACCGGAGTCATGTCCTTAATACCGCCAATGCCGATACCTTTGGCGATGAATGCGCGGATAGCAGATTCGCGGCCAGCGCCAACTCCAGCAACGACCACTGATACCTCTTTGATACCCATAGCGGTTGCTTTATCAGCCAAGAGCTCACCCACTTTTGCGGCTGCAAAGGGCGTACCCTTCTTAGCACCGGCAAAACCAAGGCTCCCACTTGATGACCAAGCGACGACGTTGCCGCGCTCATCAGCAAGAGAGACTTTGGTGTTGTTGTAGGTTGCTTCCACATACAAACGGCCCGTATCAAGTTTGCGCTTGATAGCTTTGCTTGCGCTAGCGCGAGAACCCGCGCCTGCGTCACCTCCTTTTTTTACAATGCGTTTCTTACCCATAGGAATGCAGTATTATATACAACAAATTTTAAGTCTTTTCAACCTTACGACGACCCGAGCCCATCGTCCTGCGAACGTTGCCGCGCACAGTGCGAGAGTTGGTCTTGGTGCGCTGGCCGCGAGCGGGCAAGTGGCGGGCGTGACGAGAGCCACGGTATGAGCTGATGTCCTTCAAACGCTTAACGTTATTTGCCACTTCGCGCTTGAGGTCGCCTTCGAGTTTAATGGTTTCGATGATGGCGCGCAGCTTGTTCTCCTCTTCAGCGGTAAGATCGTCAGCACGCTTCGTAGCATCAACCTTCGCTTCTGCACAAATGGTGCGGGCGCGAGATGGGCCAATACCATAGAGCGCCGTGAGAGCGTATGGAAGTCGTTTATTTGGAATAGTAATACCTGAGATTCTCATAGTGAAAGTTAGCCTTGGCGTTGTTTGTGACGAGGTTTTTTGGTGCAAACGACATATACGCGCCCCTTGCGACGAAGCAGCTTACAGGAATTACAGCGTGGTTTGATCGATGCTTTGACGTGCATAATTTTAGAGTCTGCGGGTGATACGCCCTTTGCCACCATACGGGTCGAGTTTGATGAGCACCTTGTCCCCCACCAACACCTTGATGCGGTGGAGTCGCATTTTACCCGCAAGATACGTCAAAATGACCTCTCCGGATTCGAGCGATACGCGAAACTGCGTATTAGGCAGAGCCTCTTCTACGATGCCCTGAACTTCTTGTGCGTCACTCTCCATTACTGGCACCAAGAATAATAGCAGAAGCTACTCTTGCGGTCAAATGAGGGCCTTATTTGGTAAGGGTAATGGTGACTTTGGCCGGGTCGGTAGGTAGGGTTTTGCGCCAAAATGGTCGAGTATTCTCTGAGCAAGGCTCTTCCTTACTGCACGTAATGGTTGCTGAGAAGTTCTTTAAAATGGTCTCAAACTCGCTTTTTTGGCTTCCTAAAAGGGCTTTTTGGAGCGCTCCCGCATCCACATTCCAGACGAGGACTGGATTTCCTGCTACTGAGAGTGCCAAGGGGCCTGTGTTAGTTGAGGAGGCGCTCGCAAGGGATATTTGGAGTACACCCACCTCTTTAAAGTGTATCGGCTCGCCTTGATAGTCGCTCGCCGCCTGCTTAGCGAGCATGAATGCCAAATCATCAGTCTTAATAATAGCGAGCGTAGCAGTCACTCCTTGGGAAAGGGTGATGGTGTTGTTTGCGCCCGATGTTTGATTAATATTGGTGTAGGTAATGCTGAGGGATCCGTTGACCGCCATATACCCTTCAGGCACCTGTGAGGTGGCGACTGAACGGATATTTTGGTCGAGCTCCTTTTTAAGCGTATCTTGCGCAGTAGCTAGATCAGCGGGAGAAACAGCTGGCTCATCACCCACAAAGCCGCCGCTCATGGGGCCTTGCGACTGCACTAAGAATTTGGTGTAGCGGGCATCACCCTTGAAGCCCAAGACATGCAACGTGATAGCCTCAGTCGTGTTCCCACTTTCTCCTGGTTTATCGGCGTAGACCGAGACGGTGGTGGAACTTGGCGTAAGGGTGCCACCACTCCCCTTTTTAGCTCCTGGCACCGTTATTGCAGTTTTAATGCGATATATTTTGCCATCATCGGTAGTAAGGCGGGTGTTGGCGGTGAGGGCTTGTGGAGCAGTGCTGTAATTATTGGAAATAGTGACCACGCCAGTAGCAGCACGAGATACATGCTGTGTACCGTTAGCCGCAACACTGGTTGATGCGGTTTGAGAAGCTGTAAGAGTTTTATAGAGCAGTGTGCCAGTAGGACCGTTTGGATACGCGGTAATCTGCTGCACACTTGTAATACCCACCGACTTTGGGTTAACACTGATTGTCGCAGATTGAAAGACGGTAGAGAGCAGTACTCCCGCTACAGCACACAGCAGAATGACCAATATAATCCATATCCATCCGTGGGAGCGGCGCTTTGGAGGAGGCGGGACACGGGGTGGCGGGCCTTGGCGGTTACTCGGAAGCGGCTCGTTGTATGAAGGGGTGCGATTAGAAGATGGGAGTGGAATATTGCGTATAGAACGATCAGTCGGCATATGAGTACTATAGCACTGATGCTACGAGCGGTGTTGCGCATTATGCACAAACAAGGTTTCAAGCATGAGTGGGACATCATGGGTTGTGGGATGTACAAGCACGTGTGGTTCAAGATGTCGGGCTTTGAGTGTGCGCACGGTGCCTCCAGGAGTAAATAGGGTGGTATCAACATGGCGGCTCAGCGCTCTGGCGAGCCAGTCACCGGCATGGTGCGCATTAATAATGATGAGGTGTGGTACCTTCCCACCTTCCGGAAGCAAATCATGCGCCACGGTGTTAAACATATCGGCAAAATGCTTTGCAGAAGCATTAAGCGGCTCTATAAACGGGTGTGCGTTATGCAGATGAGTGACCTTTAGCGCTGAGTCTGCTTCAGATGCGGTTAAATTGCCATGGCTGGCGAGTGTACGCAGGACGGTACGGTGTCCCAGCGGCATCGTTGCGCGCCCTAAAATACTCCCTTGATCTGCAAGGAGTAACTCAACAATCTCACCTGTCATATTGGCGATGAGTATGGGGTCTGGAGATATATACTGCCCGCCATGCGCAACGGCACGACCAAAGGGGTGATATGAAATTGTCTCTGGGTCGATGCGAGTAGCTATGCGACGGTGCAATAGATCCATGAGTGCTTGGTCAAATTCCCAACGTAGTTTTTGATCACTGCGAACAAGCGAAGACCAGGGTGCATGCAAAAAAACGAGCGCGCTGGATAACTCTCCTGCTTCAGGATGCTCGGCGTTATTACGCGCATATACTGCTGTTTCTGAGGTATGTGTTAAAGCTTCTTCAAGCGCCTTGTCGAGTGAATGTGCGAGCGCTGTGGCATCAACAGCGGTCATGAGTGGTGCGTGCACACGCTTTTCGCCAAATAGTTTCGGCTCTTCTCTGGCAGAGATGTGTGCTAAGCCGGTCGCGACACTCCCGTTTTCAACATCAATAATGAGAAAGGTTTTACCCCTATCCTCTTTGTGTGGTGTACTGCGCGAAAAGAGCGCCATATAGCCAGTAGTATACCGCACTGTGCTTAGACTTCGCAGCAGTTATTCAAGTACGGCGCGAATTCTGCGAATGCCAGCGGAAACGGCCTCCTCTTTCTGAATTTTAAACACGCCCGACTGCGAAAGCTCGCCGGTATGAGTGACGTGGGGGCCGCCACAAAATTCAATAGAATAGACCTGGTCGAGGTGCGGATCCTCCTCAGTAGCATTTTTGGGGCCTACGGAGTATACCGAAACGCGGTCAGGATACTTCGCGCCAAACTCGTGCTCAGCACCGAGCTTTTCGGCGTCCTCCTTCGCCATTTCTGAACGGATAACAGGCAAATCCTCCTTAATTTTTTCGTTCACAATGCGCTCCACTTCGCGCTTTTGCTCTTCGGTCATCTTCTCCGGCCAAGAAAAGTCGATGCGCAAGCGCTCTTGGGTAATATTTGAGCCGCGCTGCTTTACCCCAGGGCCCAATACAATTTGGAGCGCCTTCAAGAGCAGGTGGTGTGCGGTGTGGAGGCGCGTCGTCTTTTCAGAAGTATCAGCTAACCCTCCTTTAAATTTTTGCTCACTCCTTGCACGCGAGAGGTCTTGGTGTTGTTTTAGGAGTTCTTTGAAGCCTTCGGTATCAATTTGCTTAATACCGCGCTCCCCCGCCTCTTCAATAATAAGTTCCAGTGGAAAGCCGTAGGTGGTGACGAGTTGGAAGGCGTCTTTGGCAGAGATAGAACCATCAGTTGCAAAGCGGCTAAATTCTTTCATGCCACGTGCGAGCGTTTCGCGGAACTGGTTCTCTTCAGCTTCAATAATCTTTTCTATTTCAGCTTGCTTAGCTCGTATCTCAGGATACTGACCCTCGTACATTGTTGCTACTGCGTCCACAACTGTTGCGAGCGCAAAACTGTTTTTATTGATACCGAGTTTGTCAGCATGCTGAACACTGCGTCGGATAAGGCGTCGTACAAAATAGCCCTGGTCTGCTTTTCCAGGCGTAACGCCGTCTGCAATAAGAAAGACCGCAGCTTTCATATGATCTGCAATAATGCGGAAACTTTTTGTTTCTTGAGGATTTACTCCATACACTTTTCCAGAGACATGTTGGAGTGCATTAAGAATTGGACCATGGCATGCCTTAATAATGTCTGGGCTCCCGCTCGTCGCCATTACAAGACGCTCCAAACCGCCGCCAAAGTCGACGTTAAGCTTGGGGAGCAGACCAAAGTAGCCGTCAGGCTTTTTGATGTACTGCATGAAGACCGAGTTGCCGATTTCAAGAAAGCGGCCGCAGTCACAGTTCGGGTGGCAGTGCTCGCCCCACTTTGGGTCGTGCTCAATATCGGTGAATTCGTAGAAGACTTCAGAGTCAGGGCCGCCTGGCTCACCTACCGGCATGTTTTCGGGCACTCCTGCTCTGCTCCACCAATTTTTCTTCGCGTCATAGTAGAAGATACGGCCTCCCTGCATACCTTTTATATAGCCATCTTCCTCAGAGCCGATCTCGACGACTTTTGCGTCTACACCAGCCTCAGTAAACAGCTGCTCCCAAATCCCAGCAGCTTCAGTGTCTTTCGGGATGCCATTCTTTTCGTCACCAATAAATGCGGTGACGTAGAGGCGTTGTGGATCAAGTCCAATCTCTTTAGTTAAGAATTCAAAAAACCACGGGAGCTGCTCGCGCTTAAAGTAGTCGCCGAGCGACCAATTACCGAGCATTTCAAAAAAAGTCGTGTGGCGATTGTCGCCAACTTCTTCGATGTCACCTGAGCGAAAACACTTTTGCGAGTCGGCGAGTCGCGAGCCA
Source organism: uncultured Candidatus Saccharibacteria bacterium (assembly GCA_964424235.1). Taxonomy (GTDB): domain Bacteria; phylum Patescibacteriota; class Minisyncoccia; order Phycocordibacterales; family SBAW01; genus GWA1-54-10. The sequence continues at coordinate 8,091 of CAYRHY010000011.1, read as the reverse complement.
GTAGGATGATTCTTGCCCAAAAGATACGGGACAAGCGGCTGCATACCCGAACCGGTAAAAAGGGTGGTCGGGTCATTCTCGGGCACGAGGCTTGAGCTTGGAATTATCGTATGCCCCCGCTCCTTATAAAACGCCAAATACTTTGAGCGCACCTCATTGAGTTCCATATACAGGAGCGTATCGTTTTTTCATGAAAAAAGAAAGTCCTAAAAACACTATGAAAAGTTAATTTGTCAATATTTTACATCGGGGTTACTATCTGTTAATACCAGGTCACCTATGGGAGTAAAACAGCAAAAAGCGAGCGCTTGGGGTTTTGACCTCAAGAACATAGATCCGACCGTTCGTCCACAGGACGACTTCTACGCTCACGCAAATGGCGGCTGGATTAAGAAGAACACCATCCCTGCCGACGAGTCACGCTGGGGCTCGTTCAATATCTTGCGCTTTAATACCGAGGAGCAGCTCCACGCCCTAGTGCTTGACATTTTAAAGAAAAACTCGTCTCGCTCTCGCAAGTCGCACAAGACCGGCTCACATGAGCAGCTCATTGCCGACACCTATCGCTCAGCGCTCGACCAAAAGCGCCGCAATGCGCTTGGCATCAAGCCGCTGCTCCCTACTCTTGAGAAGATTCGTTCCGTTGCATCGTTTGATGAGTTTGTAGCAGTCATGACGCACATGCACCGTGTTGGCGTGAGTGTCCCGTGGGAGTTTTATCTCGATCAAGACTCTAAAAATAGTGCAAAGTATTTACTCAACCTCACGCAAGACGGTATCGGCATGCCCGAGCGTGAGTACTATTTGAGCGATGCAGCCGAGCATAAGCGTGTGCGCGATGCCTACATAGTTCATATTGAAAAGATTTTGAAGCTTGCTGGTTATTCCCCCGCGAAGGCGAAGAGTGCGCGCGAGGTGGTGATGAAAATCGAGACCAAACTCGCACAGTTCTCAATGAAAAAGGAGGATGCACGCGACACCGAAAAGACGTACAACAAGTATAGTGTCGCGAAGCTGCAAAAAGAGTCGCCTGAAATTGACTGGAAACGCTACTTTAAAGGTCTTGGTGCTGGCGAGCTCAAAGAGGTCAATGTCGGGCAGCCTGAATTTTTCAAAAAGGTCACCAAACTCCTTGCCGCCCTCCCTCTTGAAGATTGGAAGCAATATTTGGAGTGGCACGCTATTAATGAGCATGCTGGGCTCCTGTCCGAACCATTCGTACAGGAGAATTGGGATTTTTATAGCAAGACGCTCACCGGCGCGAAGCAAATGCGCGCACCATGGCGCCGTGCTTTAGGAGCGGTCAATGGTATGGTGGGCGAAGCGCTCGGTAAGAAATATGTCGAGAAGTGCTTTACTCGCGAGGCAAAGCGCCGCATGGATGCGCTCGTTGATGACCTGTTTGAAGCATATGAGATTCGTATCAAGAACCTCGACTGGATGTCGCCCAAGACGAAAAAGCAGGCGCTCAGTAAGCTCCACGCCATGAATCGTAAGATCGGCTACCCAAAGAAGTTTGAGACTTACAAGGGTCTCGTCATTCGCCCGGACGACTTTTTTGGCAACGCACTGCGTGCCTCAGAGTTTTATCACAAGAAGGCAATGCGCCGGCTCAACCGCCCGGTCGATAGAAACGAGTGGCTCATGTCGCCGCAGACGGTTAACGCCTATCACCAATTTAATCTCAATGAGATAGTCTTCCCTGCTGCGATACTGCAGCCGCCGTTCTTCTTTGCCGATGGTGATGATGCCGTCAACTACGGCGCCATTGGCTCGGTCATCGGTCACGAAATTAGCCATGGCTTTGATGACCAAGGCTCGAAGTTTAACGGCAAGGGTAATATGATCCCCTGGTGGACGCCGCAAGATCGTAAGCGGTTTGAAAAGAAGGCCGACGTGCTTGTAAAGCAGTTTAATGCCTACAAGGTGGCCGATGGTGTCTCCGTCAACGGCAAGCTCACACTTGGTGAGAATATCGCCGACCTCGCCGGGCTCGCTATCGCGTTTGATGCGCTCCAAATCCGCCTGAAGAAAACGGGCCGCACCACCATCGATGGTTTTACGCCTGAGCAGCGTTACTTCCTCGGCTATGCGCAGTCTGAGCAGACTATTGGTCGCCCTGAGTTCGAAAAGATGGCTGCACTCATCGACCCACACTCTGCTTCAGAACACCGCGTTAATGGCCCTGCCTCTGACCTGGAGCCCTTCTATGAAGCCTTTAATGTCCAAAAAGGCGATGCCCTCTACCGCGACCCCTCCCGCCGCGCCAAGATTTGGTAAACAAAAACTACTGCCAATCGATCGGCTTTTTGGAATGAGAGAGTAAATAGGAGTTAGCTTTAGAAAAGTGTTTGTTGCCAAAAAAGCCATTGTAGGCAGAGAGGGGTGAGGGGTGAGCGGATTCCAGCACGAGGTGTTTATTGCGATCAATATGCTCCCCTTTTCGCTTTGCATAATTGCCCCAGAGCATAAAGACGAGATGTTCGCGCTGGCTTGAGAGCGCCGCAATCGCCGCATCAGTAAACTCCTCCCAACCCTTTCCCTGATGTGAGCCTGCAGCATGCGCTTTGACCGTAAGCGTTGCGTTTAACAGCAGTACGCCTTGCTCTGCCCAGCGGCTGAGGTCTCCGGACTTTGTGAGCTCTTCAAATGGGATACCGCAGTCGCTCGAGATCTCTTTATATATATTGATGAGTGAGGGTGGCAGTGCTACATCATCGCTCACGGAAAAGCACAGCCCATTGGCTTGGCGAGGGCCGTGGTACGGATCTTGGCCAAGAATCACAACTTCGACTTTCTCGAATGGGCACAGGTCAAACGCTTTAAAGATATGTGCTGGCGGCGGGTACACGGTGCCCGTGGTATATGCCTTGCGCACAAACGATGTTAAATCATCAAAATAGGTTTTTTTAAACTCCAGCGAAAGATGCGCCTTCCACGACTCTTCAATTTTCACTTCCATACCCTGTACGCTTCTTTTGCCTACCTACGGTGTGTACTTTTTTGTCTAGAACCGCGCTGCCGTCGTTTGAAAAATGAAACGATGCTTGGAGTGTCTCGCCCGCGAGCACCTGCGGGAGCCAGTGCTGGTCATCGACCCACATGCGGTCATACGGGACTGCGTCATAGCTAAACCATTGTGGTGCCATCTCTTCGCTCTCGGTTGGCTCGTGTTGCCACACACTGGTAATAAAGACACCACATAGAATATTCCACTCTGGCTTTTGGTCGAATGAAAATGCGATAGTTGCAACCTGCTCGAGATCATTTTCGTTGATCTCAACACCGATTTCCTCCCGCGCCTCACGAATGGCTGCTTGCGGCACTGTCTCCCCTGCCTCAACCTTTCCTCCTGTGCCATTGAGTTTTCCTTCGCCAAATCCCCGTTTTTTCATAGCGAGGCAAATTTCACCCGTATCTTCCTTCAATAAAAATAAAAGCGTGACGTGCTTCATATGCTGATTATAGGGCACCTTCGCCACGCAGCAGCTCGAGTTTTTTGGTATAGCCGCCGCGGTTGTATCCTGAGGCTTTGCCATCCGAGCGCACGACACGGTGGCACGGGATATTGGGGCGATAGTTGTGTCGCATATACATACCTACGGCGCGCGCCGCTCTCGGATTCCCTGCTTTGGCAGCGACTTCTTTGTAGGTCATTGTCTTTCCTTTCGGGATTTTAGCGACGACCGCATACACGCGCTTGGCGAACGTGCTTTCAAACACACGCGCTGCATGTTGGGGCTTAGAAAAGCTGGCCGTTTTGAGTGTCTTCTTTTTCATGTGTTTTTACCCTCGTCGATATTTTAGTACCAGAAGAGTCTGGCATGTTTTGTGTATGCAATACTGATGATGCGGTGGTATGCACTGAAGCAGGTTTTTCTTTTTGGTATTTCATAAGTACAGTGCCAACTGCTTCGCGATACGTGCAGTAGTCGCAGTCTTCACCCGAACCAGGCAGCGAGACATCGTCCAAGCAGTCTTTAATTGCAAACAATGTTTTTTCTATCCACTCAGTTGAACCGGTGTATGGGACGAGCGTAAGTTCAAAATCGAGACGAGCATCAAACGCCTCTCTGTCTTTGGTGGCATTCGCATAAAACCAATACCCAGTGTCTGAAACTTTAAAATCATTCTTACGTAGTAACCATTGGTAGACCTCAATTTGGCGTTTGTAGCCTCGATGCCACTCTTCATCAAGCGATTCAATCTTGGCGTTCTTGCTGGTTGCCTTGTAGTCAATCACAATAAGTTCTCCTTCACTGTTAACCCAAATATCGTCAACACCGCCGCGCACAGTCATACCTGTTTCTTTGTGAAAAAATTTAACTCCTTCGCTCAGAGCATTGCGCCATTCGTCCATGCGCGCATGCTTCAGTGGTACTGCGTCGAGCCCATACGCTTTGGCGAGCGGGTGCTGCTCACCTTTTGCACGGAAGCTGTCGAGCTCTTTTTTAAGGAGCTCATCTACAGCACTATTGAGATTAAAGGGAAAGCCCGGTGGTCGAGCGACGCCCAATTTATTATCAATATAAAAGCAGCGTCGACACTCCATAAAAAGGTCGATTTTAGAGCGAGAAAGTGTCCAGTTTTTACCGCCGTAACTCCAGTTTGGATTGCGGTGTGGTTTATAAAACGAGCTCATGAGAGCTATTGTAGCTCAAAGGAGCCCACTCGCCTATTTCTGAACCCTTTTGCGGGTCTTTTTTGGGCCCCAACCCATGACGATCCAATGCTCTAAGCGAGCGAAGAATGAAAATATCAAAAGACTTAAGATCGTTGTTGCTATCGCGAGTATGTACAGGTTATATGCGCACGCCATACCGATTGCTGCGACCACCCAGACTCCGGAGGCGGTCGTTATCTCAACCGAATACTCGCCGCCACCCAACTTAGGGATGGCGGCGAGTCCGGTTCCAATAAAGCCGATGCCGATAATAATCGACGCAGCTATCTGGAGAGGATTAACGCTTGCGAATGCAGCAAGTTGGTAGGCAGCGAGAGTACTCAGAAGTGTAAAGAGACATGACCCGAGCGATACGAGCGCGTACGTACGCATCCCCGCATGCTTGCCTGCCATAGAGCGATCAATACCCACTAACGCACCAAGGAGCGCCGCTAAGAAAAGGCTTGCAATGAGATGCAACTCCACAGAACTTCCAAGGACATCGGGCATTGCCCTTATAGTACTGCCCTATCTTACTGTGCAGTAAAGGTTGTCCACACTTGTGCACCTGAAGCGTCTGTCAATGGCTTCTCATCTTTAATAGAGAAGAGTTTATCGCCGTTATCGATCGCTTCAGTTACAAAGTAGGTCTGCCCTGCTACAGTAGCGCGCATAAGCGGCACTGAAGCGGCAGCGTCACCACTAAAGAAGAGACCAGCGCCAAGAATATTACCTGGTTTACCACCACGTGATTCATACACAATCACCCACGTAGGTTGTGAAAGTGAGAGGCCGGTTACTGCAACTGAATCGCCAGCAGGTTGCGCAACAGCACTAAACGAAGCGTTTACGGTTGTTGCGGAGGTAGTGATAACGGGAGTGGTCGCAGCCGTAGGAGCTTCTTCCACAGGCTTTGGCTCTACTGCAGTGACAACAGTCTCGCCTTGTGACTCAACATTTGCAGTTTCAGTGGTGCTACTTGCAGTTGAAGAAACCGTCTCGTTACGATGACGTAGTGCGGTAATGCCCCACACCACAAGCGCGAGGATAATAACAACACCTACGATAATACCTATAACGCGACCACCGGATTCGTTACCGGCAGGAGGAGTGGACTGCTTTGCTTGTGATTGCGCATTGCGCTGTGCTCCTGAAGGCTGAGACCACGTGAGTCCAGGCTTCTGGTCTTGTGGTTTTTGATTCGATTGCTGATTATCGGCCATACGATAAAACTATAAATGATAAAAAACGAACACCTTTATCATATAGCTTTTCCGGGTATGCACAATGCCCCGACCTCTTCTAGTACGACGTCCGCACGCTTGCCACGTACCCCTATCGATGCTAGTGAACGCGTGTCATGTGGCAATTGTTGGCACAATACCTTTTTTTGGCTTAATAAAGCCGTTTTTTCTCCATGCGATAGTGTGGTAAGAGCGGTAATGGGATATAACTGCGCCATATGGATACGGTCGTGTAAATTATTTTTTTCAGGATAGTCCCAACTCAGGAGCTCTAAACCAACGCAGCTAGCATAGCGAATAGCAACATCAGTGAATTTTGTATTGGTTACTACCATACCCTGTACAGGGTTATGTGGTGATTTTTTTTGTAGGTCTTCAATGCGCGCCTGCACATACAGTACTGTTTTTAAATCAGTTTTGAATCCTGCATTATTGTGAAATTTTGCTTCTATGTATGTTTTTGTGCGGTCGCGGGTCAGTACCACATCGACCTCATGTTCTACGCATCCTCCCTCAATCACTTGATCTATCTCTGCCTTGAGCCCTTCAGCGCGAAATAACTCTGCCAAATACGCTTCAAACGGGAAGCCAGAGGGTCCAAAATCAAGGATGGCGCGCTTGAGTGAATAGCGTGCAGCAGTAGAACGTCTATGATCCCGCAATTGTGCGAATGCTTTGCGATAAATTTGAGCAGTGGTAATGCCGTTATACAGCTCTTTGCTAATGAGTGTGGTTATTTCTTCCGCCACCGGCTCGCTTGCGCCAGCACGTTCCAGAGAGTGCTCAAGTTTTTGTGGATCAAACGGTTCTGCGGTGCCGTCAGATTTGATGATACGTAGGGTCATTGGGTGCTTTCAACGAGGGTAAACGCAGTAGCGGTGTTGTTAATTGTAACTGCGGCGAGAGTCACCCCATGCAAAGCAGTATACGAGACAGCAAACGGCATAGGTTGCGAACCTTCTACACACGAATGCCCTGTGCGAGAAGTTGTAAACCCGAGTGATATGCGCGCAGGTATTTCTGTTGTCGCTGCAATACTTGTCGCCACCTCTTCGCATGCAGATATTGAAAGAGTGCCGAAAAACTTTTCGGTCGTACCCACAGTGACGTGTTTGATAATGAGGGGTGTTTGGCGAGAAATGGTATGGGTGAGCGTGGGTGTGTTCGCTGCTAACCACCAGGCCCCCACAAGTGCCACCAGCATACACACGAGAGCCACCGCTCCTCTCCTCTTTTGCATATCTGTAGTATAGAGCCCCTTGAGGTGTTTGGGTGTACGTTATCAACAATTACTCCAGTCGCGCATCAGCAATAACACCGCCACCAACACAGCGCAGACCGGTAGCATCTTCGCGATAGAGCACCAACGATTGACCTACCGGCACATACTGCGGCTGTGTAAGCTCAACGCTAGCGCCAGTAGAGGTTTTGGTAAGTGTTGCCTGTATGAGAGGTTGCCGATAGCGAAAGCGGACAGAGTATGAGCCGTCAGACACCTCACCTATCCAATTAGTGTCTAGTAGTGACAGCATTGTTTTCGAAGCTTTAGGAGGAAACTGCTCTGGAGAGACGGTAATAGTGTTCTTCGCCGTATCTTTTGCGATAACATATTGCGCAGTTGTGTGTGGGTTGTGTGGATTCAAAAGAAATCCGTGTCGCTGCCCAAGCGTATATAAAGAGACACCCTCATGCTCCCCGATCACCTCTCCTTCTTCGGAAAGCACTGCTCCTTTTTGCGGTGCCAATTCGCGCTGGAGCATATCTTGTATTGATATGTCGCCCAAAAAGCATAACCCTTGACTATCTTTGCGTGTCGCGTTCGGTAAGCCAAAAGAGTGTGCGAGTGCACGCACTTCTGGCTTTGTAAGACCTCCTACAGGAAATAGCGTATGTGCAAGATGCTCTTGCGGTACCATCCATAAAAAATAACTTTGATCTTTGTTAGTATCTTTACTTACATACAGCTGCGTCTGAGATACGGTTGTAGTTTGTGCATAATGGCCTGTGGCAACGTACTGCGCCCCCGCTTCTCGAGCCCAATCATAAAAAACACCAAACTTTATTTCGCGGTTACACAGCGTATCAGGATTTGGGGTGCGACCGCGCGCAAATTCAGTAATAGTGTGCTCGAACACTCGTTTTTGATACGCTTCTGAAAGGTCGATTTCACGAAAGGGAATACGT
>CAYRHY010000010.1:7508-31362 GCA_964424235.1 uncultured Candidatus Saccharibacteria bacterium | reverse complement strand
GTACCACAGTGGACTGCAACCTCTACCTACACAGGATCAAACGGTATCACCACCGCATTCGCTAACAACACCCTTACCATCACTGGTACTAACGCAGCAGCTGATGGTTCTACCAAGGGTGTCGCAGCATTCACCGCCAACGACTTTGACGCTTCCTCTGGTGTCATCTCTCTGGACTACACCAATGGTCAGAAGGCTAACGCTTCACAACCAGGCTTCCTCTCCTCAGCTGACTGGAACATCTTCAACAACAAGATCTCCTCATCATCACTCGCATCAATCTTCCCATTTACGCCTACTACATACGCGGGTAGCGCAGTCAATGCAACCTCTACTGCACTGTGGCTCACTGCAACAACCCCATTCTCCCTTATCGCATCTTCAACCTTCGCTACCTACGCATCTTCAACCAACCTTACGACCACTGGTAGTACGTGGTTGGCAACTGCGGGTGGTTTTGTAGGGGTGGGGACGACAACGCCATACAGCAAGCTCTCTGTCTGGGGCGCGAATGTTGCAAGTACGACAAAGATCTTTGAGGTAACCAACTATGCTTCAACTACGAACCTCAGTATCGATAGCGGTGGCTTCTTCTCGGTTGGTGCAAGTAACGGCACCCAGCCAAGCAACCTCTTTACTGTCGATGCAACGACCGGCTCCACCACCATCGCCAATCTTTCAATCGGCAACATTACATTCGACACCAACGCGGGTATCGTGACGCTCGCTGACTTACCGGTCGATAGTAATGCGGCGCTTGGTGTGCAGCAGGCTCAAATCTTGAGTATTGCAAACAACCCAGTCCTTACTGTGTCTGGTGTAAGTGATGGGGCAGGTAGCGTCACTAACCTCTCTGTTGGCGTAGGCAGCACGACTCCGTGGGCACAGCTTTCTATCAACCCAGATACCAACGGCAGTATCCCAGCATTCGCTATCGGTTCTTCAACTAAAACCAACTTTATCGTTGCTAACACTACGGGATTCACTGGTGTCGGCACTTCAACCCCATGGGCACAGCTTTCAATCAATCCAAACGGCATCACCGGCCCAGCATTCGCTATTGGCTCATCAACCAAGACGCTCTTCAGTGTTTCAAACGCAGGTGCCGCGTCTACCACGCAGTTCTTTGGCTCAGGTTTGACTTCCTGTACTGGCGGTTTCGTACTCACCTGGAGCAACGGTCTCTTTGGGTGTGCTTCAGACCAGACAGCCGCTGGTGCTGCAAACCCATTCTTCTGGTCATCAACCTTCAACACTATCGCTGCGGCAACCACATCAGCAATCTGGGCACAAAACGGTGTGTTCGCATCATCTACCTCACAATTCGCTGCGGCGAACGTATACGGCAGTCTTGGTGTCGGCACCTCAACCCCATGGGCACAGCTTTCAATCAATCCAAACGGTATCACCGGCCCAGCATTCGCTATCGGCTCATCAACCAAGACGCTCTTCAGTGTTTCAAACGCAGGTGCCGCGTCAACGACACAACTCTTTGGTGCTGGACTCGCGTCCTGCAGTGGCGCATCAAATGCACTCACGTGGAGTAGTGGTCTCTTTGGCTGCAACAGTATTTCTGGAGGCGCCTCCTTCCCATTCACTCCAACAGACTACGGTGTTTCAACTTCGACAATAGTTGGATTTACGAACGGTCTTATTTCTGCAGCTTCTTCAACTTTCAGTGGTGGCCTTACTGTTGCAAATGGCCTCGATGTTTCTTCAAGCGCAACGATAACCAATCCATCAATTTCATCTAATACGAATTTCCTGACGCTTGATGCAAGTTCAATTAATAACGTTAACCAAGAAGAGCGCATCTTCTTCCAAAATGGCCCGACATTACCACTGGGGTATATGGGTGTTGCCGAGGAAAACCCAGCGGGTTCGTATATGGCATTTGGTACGGTAAATACTCTAAGCGCTGCAGCAACCGAAAAACTGCGCATCTCTGCGGTCGGCAACATTGGTATCGGCTCAACTTCGCCATGGGCACAGCTTTCAATTAATCCAAACGGTATTACTGGCCCAGCATTCGCTATCGGCTCATCAACAAAGACACTCTTCAGTGTTTCAACAGCGGGGAAGGTAGGAATCAACATGTCAGTGCCGAACGCCAACTTCCAGGTACACACCACGGGCAATGTCGCAACCGTGGCGAAGTTGAGTAACAGTGTCACCGGCTCTGGTTCACAGGATGGCGTTGATTGGGCTCTTCTTCCTGGTGGTACAGACGCACAAATTTGGAATTATGAAAACGGGTATCTTCGTTTTGGTACTAACAATACAGAGGTTGGACTCTTTGACTCTCTTGGTGATTTTGGTATAGGCTCTTCGTCTCCTTTTGCAAAATTGTCGATAGCATCAAACAATGATGGTGACGAATCAAATCCTTTGTTTATTATTGCAACGAGTACTGGAGGGGAGTGGACCCCGAGTGCGCAGGTGCCTATCTTCACCGTTATGGCGACCACAACTGGTTCTCTTGACTTTGCCCGCGTTGCCATTGGCGCCACCAGTACGTGGTCGGGGGCTGCAGGCTTGCGTGACCAATTCACCGTCGCGGGCCGCATCTACTCAACGTGGAACTACATGAGCTGTGATGTGCCGGGCAACCCTGGCACTGCGAACGCCTCCTCAACCTCTGCCGATGTCCAAGGCGCCTGCGGTAACTTCTACTTCGATGCTATTACCGACGGTGCGATGATCGTCAACACTAAGTCCTACCCACCGTCACTGCGCATCTCCCCAGGTGTTGGTACAAACTTCGTTGCAAACGAGGGAGGCGCGCTACGCAGCTGGGCAAACAACATGCCTGCAACCTCGAGCCCTGTCATGGAGGTACGTGCGAATATCCCGATAACAACTTCAACCTCAACGGTGTACACCATAGGCTTTGTCGATACGGTAGCAAACGCACAAAACGCTGGTGCTCGACCGGCAAACGGCGCCTTCTTTGAAGCCTCTTCAACAAACAACTTCTGGTATGCAGTTGTCCGTGTAAACGGCAACAACATTAGCTCGGTGAGCACCGGTATTGCGACCACCTCTACTGCAAACCTGTATCGCCGCTTCCGTGTTGAAATGTCCTCATCAACCGATACCTTCCTTATCGACGGCACTGTCGTCTCTCTTGTGACCAAAACGCAAGCGCAGCTCACGCCGCTTGCACCAGTGGCGCAGGTAGCACGTGCAAACGGCGCACTCGCTGCTGTTGTCAACACGGTAGCTGGTACGACCGCAGCGCTCGATATTGCCAGCATGCGAGTATGGGACGACGACCCACCTATTGAGATGGCTGGCACTGGTTTTGATGCCACCTTGGGCGGCAGTGCCTATGAGTACGATGCTATTTCAGGCGCAAGCATTGCCCAAACCGATATTGTGGGTAGGGCTGAGGATTTTGTGCCTGGCATGATTGTTGCCAACGCAACATCAACCTTTACTGATGCGCTTGGCTCAACAAGCCCTATGGTGCGCCGATCAGTGGGCTCTTACGACGACGATGCGTTTGGTGTGGTCGCGCTTTCGCCAACATTGCGTTTCGGACAAAATACTGGTGCATTCAATTTTGTGAATGTTGCGCTAGCTGGTCGTGTGCACGTGCTAGTGTCTCTAGAGAATGGTCAGATTGTTCAAGGTGACCGAATTGCTGCGTCATCAATTAGTGGTGTCGGCATGAAGGCAAACCGCGCAGGCAGTGTGGTGGGCGTGGCGATCTCTGGATTTGCAACGTCGTCATGCGACGCATCACTGAACCAAAAGCTTGTCGATGCAGGAGTGGTTGTTCCAGCAAACGCATGTATTGGTGAGGTGGTTGTACAGCTTAAGGCCGGCCAAGATCTTGGTATTGGTTCAATCCTCCAGGACGCAACCACCACGCCATTTGCAAACTTTGCCGCGGCTCTTGGTGAACTTACCAACACCGCCTTCAGCAAGGGTGCGCAGTTCCTCAAGATGGTAGTAGGGGAGTTGGTAGCCAAAGTGGCAGTTATCGGCGACCTCTTCGCAGACACTATCACCGTCAACAATCTCATCGTAGGTTCTCAAAGTCAGCCAGCCGGCATCACGCTCTTTGACCAGGTGACCCATCAGCCGTACTGCTTCTCGATCCAGAGCGGCCAGACGGTGACCACGCCAGGGACCTGTGACCATCCAACTGGCCCGTCGCAGACCTCAAGTGCTCCAAGTTCGAATTCAAATACCAGTACCCAAGGCTCCTCAGCTAGTACGAGCACTCCCGACACTTCAGTAGGTACTCCGACCACTGACTCAACCACGAGCTCTACGACAACGCCAGATTCTACTGTTACCACCTCTGACCCTGCAGTAACTATTTCGACCCCAGACACCACCCCGCCACCCACTGACACAGCGCCAGCGGCAGACACCACAGTCGCGCCAACGCAGTAGCGATAGCAGGACAGAAGTACGGTATACTACTTATATATGAGTACACGCATAGCAATAAACGGTTTTGGGCGCATCGGACGAGCGTTCATGCGGGTGGCACACGCGCACCCTGAGTTAGAAGTGGTAGCAATTAATGATTTGGGTGACGCAGGACAGTTTGCGTATCTTTTGAAATACGACACGGTATATGGCCGCGCGCCGTTCTCGGTTGAAGTGGGGGAGAAGATGTTGAAAGTTGACGGCAAAGAGGTTCAGATTGTTTCTGAAGCAGACCCGACAAAATTGCCATGGAAGGATCTCAATATTGATGTAGTAGTGGAGTCGACAGGGCTCTTTACCAGCTATGAAAAAGCAAAGGCACACATTGACGCGGGAGCAAAGCGCGTAGTCATCACTGCTCCCGTTAAAGATGAACCGCCAGAGGGTATCGCGGGCGCCACTATTTTAGTAGGGCTTAATGATGGTAAGTTCCAAGGCGCTGTCATTACTTCAAACGCATCATGCACCACCAACGCCTCAAGCCCACTGATCCAGATTCTCCACGAAGCTATTGGTATCGAGAAGGCGGTACTCTCTACCACCCACGGCTATACCGCGTCGCAAAATTTAGTAGATGGTCCCGTGAAGCGGGCAAAAGGGAAGGAGGATTATCGCGATGGTCGTGCCGGTGCTCATAATATTGTGCCGTCTTCAACGGGTGCTGCTATCGCGGTGACGAAAGCAATTCCTGATTTGGCAGGGAAGTTCGACGGTATTAGTTTACGCGTGCCCGTTATCGCAGGTTCGATCGCTGACGTCACTTTTATCGCGAAGCGTGACACCACTGTCGAAGAGGTGAATGCAGCGCTCAAAAAAGCCGCTACTGATGAGCGGTGGAAGCCGGTCTTTTCGGTGACCGAAGAGCCGCTCGTCTCGAGTGATATTTTGGGTGAGAGTCACGCATCTGTTGCGGACCTTGCTATGACTCGTGTGATAGGTGGCAATTTGGTGAAGGTACTCGCCTGGTATGACAACGAAATGGGCTATACGCACGCACTCGTTGAACATGTGGTGCGTTTAGCGAAATATATATAAGTATGCGCATCGTGCTTGCATCAGATCATGCGGGCTTTGCACTGAAGAGTGTGCTCGTGCAGTACCTCAAAGACGAAGGCCACGAAGTTAAAGATCTCGGGCCGCATGAGCTAGAGCTCGAGGATGATTATCCGGATTTTTGCATTCCGCTTGCAAAAAAAGTCGCCAGTGACTCTGCGCTGCTTGGTGTAGTTATTGGCTTTTCAGGCCAAGGCGAAGCGATGGCCGCTAACCGTGTGCGTGGCTGTCGTGCGGCAGTCTACTATGGAGGCGCTGAAGAAATACTACGCCTCTCACGCGAGCATAATAACGCGAACGTGCTTTCGCTGGGTGCAAAGTTTGTCAGTATCGATGAAGCAAAAGAAGCGGTTTCTATTTGGCTTGCGAGTGATTTTAGTCATGGTGAACGTCATGAACGCCGCATTATAAAACTTGATCAGTAGTATATGGTAGAAATAATTCCTGCAATCCTTCCACAATCGCTGGGCGAGATACATAGCAAACTAGAGCAAGTGCGCGCATTTGCTAAGACAGTGCAAATTGATCTGGTTGATGGTGTGTATGCGCCTAATACCACCTGGCCGTTTACTACACAAGAAGCATTGCCCAAAAAAACTTTGAGCGAAGACACAGTGCTTCAGTTTGATTGTATGCTAGTGAAGCCGCAAGATCAGGTGTTGTCGTGTATTGAGTTGGGTGGGCGAGAGTTGATCGTACACGCTACAAGTGAAGGTTCTTCTTCGGCGGTTGTTTTTTTGCAACAAATGCGAAACGATAGGCCTCCTGTCCGTGTTGGAGTTGCGCTGCTTTCTACAGCAACAACAGAAGACCTCAAACCATTTGAAGGACTGTTCGACTTTGTGCAGGTAATGGGTATCGAGCACATCGGCTTTCAAGGTCATTTGTTTGATACACGTGCAGTAGAGCTTGTCGCGGCAGTGCGCAGAGCGTACCCAGCGATGACTATTCAAGTTGATGGAGGAGTAGCACTTGGTAACGCACTGAGGCTTGCACGAGCAGGTGCTAACCGTTTGGTGGCGGGCTCAGCGATTTTCTCAGCAGCTAATCCACAGCAGGCGTACGCACAGCTGCATATTGAAGCGAATCGCGAATAAACGCGCGGTATACTACTACTATATGTTGAGTGATGCGCGCGTGCGCGAGTTGGAGGATCAAGCAACTCTCGTGCGCGAAACTATCGTTGAAATGCTCGCCGCGGCAGGCAGCGGCCATACTGCAGGGCCTTTGGGTATGGCGGATATATTTACCGCACTCTACTTTTATATACTCACCCACGATCCAAAAAACCCCGATTGGCGTGAGCGTGATCGACTCATTCTCTCAAATGGACACATTGTGCCGGTGCGCTATGCAGCGATGGCGCATGCCGGCTACTTTCCTATTGAAGAATGTTTAACGCTGCGTAAGTTTGGCTCTCGGCTCCAAGGGCACCCGGAGCGTTTGCGCTTACCGGGGCTTGAAACGACGTCAGGTCCGCTCGGTTCAGGCCTTGGTCAAGCAGCGGGTATGGCTTTAGGGCTTCGTATGGATGGGAAGAAGAATCGTGTCTACTGCTGTCTTTCAGATGGGGAACATGACGCAGGTAATATATGGGAATCAGCGATGTTCGCAGGAAACAACAAGCTTGCGAACCTCACCGCGATAGTTGATCGAAATAATATACAAATTGATGGAACGACCGAAGAGGTGATGCCGCTGGAGCCACTGCGTGGGAAATGGGAGGCGTTTAATTGGCATGTGCTTGAAGTGGATGGGCACAATATACGCGCCATCATAGACGCGGCGCAGGAGGCGAAAGCAATTACAGAAAAACCAACGATTATCATCGCACACACTATCCCCGGCAAAGGCATCAAGCAGATCGAATATGACTTCCGCTGGCACGGGAAACCGCCCTCAAAAGAAGAGGCCGCAGCATTCCTTCAGCAGCTGCGCACACTCAAAGGGACTATTCAAAGCCCCCATACCCACTAAATATTTTATCTATGCTATATCCTGGCGCAAAAATACGAGACGATCTATTTGGCCGACCCGAGCAGAAACCAACGCGGGATGGTTTTGGTGCGGCGCTCATGGAGTTGGGTGAGAAAAATAAAGAGGTGGTGGTTGTGTGTGCGGACCTGAGTGAATCTACCCGCGTTTTGGAGTTTAAAGAGAAATACCCGGAGCGTTTTGTAGAAATTGGTGTCGCTGAGCAAAATTTAGCGACCGTTGCTTCAGGTTTGGCTGCGGTAGGAAAAATCCCATTCATAACCTCGTACGCAACATTTTCACCTGGTCGTAATAATGAACAAATTCGCACTACCATTTCGCTCAATCGAGTACCGGTGAAGATCGGCGGCATGCACGCGGGTATTTCGGTAGGGCCTGATGGCGCAACACATCAGGCGCTCGAGGATATAGCACTCATGCGTGTGCAACCCAACATGACAGTCATTTCTCCTTGTGATGCTGAAGAGGCACGAAAGGCAACGCTCGCTGCGGCAGCACATGAGGGGCCAGTGTATCTGCGTTTTTCGCGCGAAAAAACGCCGCTCATTACCACCTCTGAAGCGCCGTTTGTGTTAGGTCAGGTACAAATTATGTGGCTTCCTGAAAAACCACGAGTCGCGGTATTTGCGACGGGGCCACTTTTGTCTAATGCACTGCGTGCGGTGAATGAATTAGAAAAGGAGATATCCGCATCAGTTATGAATGTGCACACCATTAAACCGCTCGATAAGAAAGCTATTGTCGAGGCGGCAAAAACTGCTGGCGCAGTGGTGGTGGTTGAAGAACATCAAGTGGCTGGCGGATTAGGGAGTGCAATCGCTGAAGTTTTAGCTGAAGAGTGGCCGGTTCCTATACAGTTTGTGGGAGTGCGTGACCAATTTGGACAATCAGGCGAGCCAAAAGAACTCATTGAACATTATGGGCTTGGCATCACCCATATCAAACAAGCTATTAATAATGCGCACAAACGCGCTCATATATAAGGCCCATGTTTACGAGCGAGGTTAGGGAAGCATCAATTGTGCACCAAAATATTAATTCGCTGATCGCACTTGTGTTCGTCGGCTCGTTTGCGGCCGGTATTGGGCTCATTATTTGGCACGCCTGTGTCGGCAATAATCCTATTGCAGACTTTATATTTCACACCACACTCGTTACGCAAGCCGCCCAAAACTAAAGCGTTTGGAGCTTGTAGTCGGCAGGGGCTTTGGTGAGATACTCTTCTAATTTTTCGCGTGATAAAAGTCCTTCCTGTGCACCAACTTTCATAACAACCGACATGGCGTTTATGGGGCCCCATAGCAGCGCTTCTTCAAACGACTTACCGAGTGCAAGTGCTGCGGTAACACTTGAGGCGAAGGAATCACCTGCGCCTGTGCGCTCAAACGGCGCGGGTTGGTCAGGATACATCGGTATATAGTAGTACGCTCCTTGAGCACTTTTTGCATATGCGCCCTTGCGATCGTCTGTGATGATCACTTGCTTTGGCCCAAGTGTCATGAGTTTGTCGAGCAAGAGCTTTTTATCATCCGTAGGTTCCATAGCTAAAATACGCGCAGCTTCTTCTTTGTTAACTACAAACAGATCAGTGCGCGCATAGATGCCCTTGAGTGCCTCTATACCTAACTTCATTTGGAATGTGCCTGGCTGGAAGGTGAGTTTCGTCTCAGGGAATTGTGAGAGCCACAGAGTGATCTGCTCGTGATAGGGGGCAGAATTGCTCGCAAGGGAAGAAAGATACACCCACTTTGGTCCTTCAGTAAGCTGCGGCGTTACGTACGAAAATTCTTCATGCTTCACTAAGATGGTGCGCTCAGTCTCGTACCACAACACGTAATGGTGGTTGGTTTGCTTACCGGCTTCAGTCACCATCAGTGAGGTGTCGACATGCTCTTGGGTAAGTTTCTCCAAACACATCTTGCCAGGAGTATCGTCACCAATATATGCACGCAGTGATGCGTTGAGTCCTAAACGTGCGGCAGCGACCGCGGCGTTAGCAGAGTTACCGACCGCATACATTGGTACGTCATAGTCGTAGGGGATCTTGTCGCCCCAGCGCATACATATCTCACAATCCTCAGCATTAATCTTGCAGTGGACATTCGCATCTTTCAGACGGATAAACGGTTCGGTCACAATATCGCCAATGGCGAGGAAATCGATAGACATATTTTTAGTATATACTAAGCGAGACTATGCAAACACTAGCGGACCTCATTTTGGATTATACACACGCAGGGAAGGCGCTCGGGCACTTCAATATCTCTGATTCTAACCAGCTGCATGCTATCGCCAAGGCGGCGCAAGAGACAAAATTGCCGGTGGTTGTCGGCTTATCTGAAGGTGAACGCGAATTTTTTCCACTACGCGAAGTGCGCGCGCTCATACACATGTATCAAAAAGAGGGTATAGCAATGTATCTTAATGCTGACCACACCTACTCGTATGAAAAAGCAGTTGAGGCGATTGATGTGGGTGTCGACTCTATAGTAGTTGATGGGGCGAAGCTTTCTTTTAAAGAAAATGCAGACCTGCTTGAGCGCGTTGCTACCTATGCAAAACATAAGCGTCGTTTTTGGGGCACGCATACGCTCGTTGAGGGTGAACTTGGTTACATTGGGCAGTCTTCAAGCGTTATGGACAAACTTCCCGAGGGAGCGGCGATTACTGAGGAGATGATGACTAAGCCAGAAGAGTTAAAAAAATTGATCCAAGAGACAGGGATCGATCTGGTCGCGCCCGCGGTGGGGAATATCCACGGCATCATTACCTCTGGTCAGCCAAAACTTTCTATAACACGTATTAAAGAGCTTGCGCAGGCGGTGTCGGTGCCTTTGGTATTGCATGGTGGCTCAGGCTCTGATGATGAAGAGTTTTCTCAGGCGGTGAAGGCGGGTATGAGTATGGTGCACATTAATACGGACATCCGGGTTATTTACCACGACGAGGTTAAAAAAGCGCTCATAGAAGGGAAGGAGGTGGCACCCTATAAATTCCTCGCTCCAGCCATGCAAAAGACGACCGCGTATGTGGCTCAAAAACTACAGCTATTTGCCCGTGCCTAGGGGGTTGCAAAATCGGCAAAATTCTATATAGTAGGGTCTCATGGAATTAACGGTAGAAAAGCGCGATACAAACGCAAATACGAATGAGCTGCGCCGCAAAGGCCTACTCCCCGCGGTCGTCTATGGACGCAGTGAAGAGTCGACCCCTATCTCAGTTGATCGCAAGGTATTTGAAAAGCTCTTCCGCGAGGCGGGCGAGTCTACCGTTATTACGCTAAGCGGTCTTGGTGCTACCAAGGAAGCGCTCATCCACGAAGTAGCCTTCCACCCTGTTTCAGGCCAGGCACTCCACGCTGATTTTTATGCAATTGAAAAGGGTCAAACCGTAACGGTTTCAGTCCCATTTGAGTTCGAAGGCGTTTCAAGCGCAGTGAAAGATCTCGGCGGCGTTTTGGTAAAAGTAATGCACGAGCTTGAAATCGAGTGCCAGCCAAAAGATCTCCCACAGCACATCGTTGTTGATATTTCAAAACTCAAGACACTTGATGATCAGATCATGGTGAAGGATCTCAAGCTTCCTCTAAGCGCAAAGATCTCAGTAGATGCTGATGAAGTCGTAGCACTCGTTACTGGCGCACAGGAAGAAACTGAGGAGACTGCGCCTATGGATATCTCACAGATCGGTTCGTCAGTAGAGCGCGGTAAGAAGGAAGAAGAAGCAGAAGCCGCAGAGTAACAAAACGCCCCAATTGGGGCGTTTTTTGGTATAGAATAGGGTAATGGGTAACCGAAAAAGGTGGGTAGCCGCCGTGTGTCTTGTGGTCTCTTTGGGCTCTGGCACGCTCGTGGCAATGGCCCAAACTGACACCTCCGGGTCGGCGCAAACGGACGCATATCGCGCGCAACTCCAGGCGCAGTTGGATAGTCTAGAGAAACAAATAGCAGGGCAGCAGGCGATACTCGAGCAGGCAAAAACGCAAGACGTCTCGCTCTCCCGAGATATCAAAATCCTGGATGCACAGATTAAGCAGGCACAGCTTGAAATCAAGGCGCGCACCATCGCGATGACGCAGCTGCAAACGGGTATTACGCAAAAGCAACAAACTATCAACACACTTAACTCAAAATTAGGCGATGAGATGGAGTCACTCGCTGCCCTACTGCGCGAAAAAAATAGACTCGACACCACGTCCCCCGCTGTCGCTGTTTTATCAGCACAAAGTTTGTCGGACTTTTTCATAGACCTCGACACCTTTGATCAGATCAATGAAAAGCTCCAGGTTTCCTTTAGTAAGATCACCGACACGAAGAACCTGACCCAAGAGCAGCAGAATGATCTGCAGTCACAACTTGATGAGGAGACTAAGCTGCGTCAGGTGCAGCAGTTGCAAAAGGATCAAACAGCACAGCAGCAGTCGCAAAAGCAAAAAATTTTAACGGAGACGAAAGGGCAGGAAAAAGCATATCAAGCACTCATCACGAAAAGTCAGCAGTCGGCCGCCCAAATTCGCGCCGCACTCTTTCAGCTCAATGGCTCCGCAGCTATCTCGTTTGGTAAGGCGCTCGACTATGCTAACGAGGCGTCTAAAGCGACGGGGGTTCGACCCGCGTTTCTGCTCGGTATTATCCGCGAAGAGTCAAACTTAGGTTCAAACGTGGGCAAGGGGACGTATGCGACCGACATGCACCCGACCCGCGATGTGCCAGTGTTCATGGCTATTGCGGCCAGTTTGGGGCTTGACCCGACTTCCCTGCCGGTTTCAAAAAAACAATGGTATGGCTGGGGCGGTGCTATGGGCCCGGCGCAGTTTATCCCGTCGACCTGGGCGGGTTACGCGGGCTATGTGAAGCCGGACTATCACTATGATGCGAGCAAGGATCGGGTCGGTAAGCTCACTGGTAACCAGCCACCAAACCCATGGAATCCGGAAGATGCGTTCATGGCATCGGCTATTTATCTCACCGACAGTGGCGCCGCGGCGCAAACTCCTGCGGCAGAGTTTAAGGCTGCGATGTGCTATTTGGCCGGCTGTGGCAATGTAAATAAGGCAGACCTTCAGTTTTACGGCCAGCAGGTCGCCCAATTTGCTGCTCAATATCAATGCCAGATCGATATTATCAATGGTAAGGGTGGAAACTGCTCGCTATAGCTTGCTTTTTGCCTACGGGCGTGCTATCTTGGTGCCATGAAAACGGAGACCCACCCGACATATTTCCCTGAGGCAAAAGTCGTTTGCGCATGCGGCAATGTCTATACTATTGGTTCGACCAAGAAGGAACTTTCGGTTGAAATCTGCTCTGCCTGCCACCCGTTCTACACTGGTAACGAAAAGATCATGGACGTCGCCGGCCGCGTTGAGAAGTTCAAGGCTCGCACCGCCTACGCCAAGGCTACGTCGGTCAAGCGCACAGCTGCTACCAAGAAAGATAAATAACGCATTTAAGGCATCGAAGGAATTTGAGAAGCAAATGGTCTGGCCGAGTTCGACTTTTGACCGAAGGTCGAAAATAAGGAGAACAAGGAGATCCGAGGACCTTTGCGGAAAAAATTCCTAAGATGCCTTTTTGCATACCCGGACTAATCGAACATTGCATGGAAATAGATATCCAAAAATTTAAAGACAACCCTAAGACCGCTTATTTTGCGGTTGAGCTTGAGCGCCTGCTTGGTGAAGAGGCTGAGGTACAAGAGCTTGCAGCAGGCGAGCTGGGCGATTTGGCTGATGATGACCTTAAGCGTATCGAAGAACAAAAGCAGGCATTGCTCACAGAAATTGAAAAGATACTCGAAAGTGAACGCCAGGAAGAAGAGTTCCCTAACGAAGCGGTGCTCGAAATTCGCGCAGGCGTAGGAGGAGAAGAAGCGGCACTGTTTGCTGAAGAGCTTGCTAACATGTATCGCGCCTATGCTGAATCACAAGGTTGGCAGGTGCGTGTGCTTTCAGAGTCAAAGACGGATCTTGGTGGCTATAAAGAAGTATTGATCGAGCTGCGCGGCATTGGTGTATATAAAAAGCTACGCTATGAGACGGGTGTCCACCGCGTGCAGCGCATCCCGGCGACCGAAAAATCGGGCCGTATTCATACTTCAACCGCGTCAGTCGCTATCATGCCGATCCGCAAAAAGCACAAGATTGAAATTAACCAAGGTGATTTGGAGTTCGAATTCTCACGCGCAGGCGGCGCAGGCGGCCAAAATGTTAACAAGGTGGAAACGGCAGTACGCATCATTCACAAGCCAAGTGGGCTCGATGCGCGCTCCCAAGTTGAGCGCTCACAGAACGCTAACCGCGAGCGCGCTCTAGCTGTGCTTATGGCAAAACTCGAGCAGATGGAGGAAGAGAAAGAGCATGCAAAATATGCGGCACAGCGCTCAGAGCAAATCGGCACCGCTGACCGTTCTGAGAAGATTCGCACCTATAACGTGCTCCAGGATCGCATCACCGACCACCGTATTAAAGAGAGTTGGCATAACCTCCCCAACATCATGGCGGGCAATCTTGAGGGTATTGTCGAGGCGCTCACCAACTTTACTCAAGACGGGCAAACCACTGGGTCTACCTCAGGTGAGGACGAAGAGTAAGGGGGTTGCATTTGAGGCTCTACCATGGTACTCTCGAGCCTACATATATGGATAAACAGGCACTTATAGATAAACTTTTTTCAGTTGGCGCGCACTTCGGGTATGCGCCGTCTCGCCGTCACCCATCAGTGGCGCCCTTTATTTTTGGTACCAAGGGAGGGACCGAGATTATTGATCTTGAGGCAACCTCTGCAAAACTCATGGAGGCACTCGATGTAGTGAAGTCGCTCGCTCAAGGTCGCAAGACCGTCCTCTTTGTTGGCAGTAAGGCCGAGGCTCGCGAAGCGCTCAAGCGCGCTGCAGATCGTCTCGCACAACCGTATGTCGCCTCTCGCTGGATCGGCGGCACTCTCTCGAACTTTTCTGAAATTAAGAAGCGTGTGAATCGCCTTACGGAGCTCTCCACTATGCGTGAAAAGGGTGAGCTCGCTAAGTTCACCAAGCACGAGCGACTGCTCATCGATCGCGAAATTACTGAGCTTGAAGATATGTTTGGTGGCTTGCGCAGCATGGCCAAGCTTCCTGATGCGCTCATGATTGTTGATCCAAAACACCAGAGCGGCGCAGTAAAAGAAGCAGCACTTCTTAACATTCCGGTTATTGCTCTACTCAATACTGACTGTGATCGCGCGGGCATCACGTATCCTATTCCTGCAAACGATGCGTCAGCACAAACTATCGCGTTTATTTTGGGTGAAGTTGCAAGTACCTACGAGCAACACCTGGGTGTTCCTCAAAAAGAGGCTGAGAGTGCGCACTAATAACTAACACAAGACAATTTAGTATGGCTATTACTGCAGAGGCGGTGAAAGAACTTCGTGATATGACTGGCGTCTCAGTCATGGAGTGCAAAAAGGCACTCGAAGAGGCTGCGGGCGACCTGGAGAAGGCAAAAGCAATTCTCAAAGAGCGTTCAGCTATTGCGGTTGCAAAGAAGAGTGATCGTGAGCTGGGCGCGGGCGTGGTTGCTTCATATATTCACAGCACCGGTCAGGTAGGTGCACTCGTCCTCCTTTCGTGCGAGACTGACTTCGTTTCAAAAAATGAAGAGTTCAGTACACTCGCACGCGACATTGCGATGCATATCACCGCTATGCGCCCCGAGTCTAAAGAAGCTCTTATGGCTCAGCCATTCATCAAAGATCCAAGCAAGACCATTGCTGATCTTGTCTCTGCTGCTACCCAGAAGTTTGGTGAGCGAACTGAAGTCGCCAACTACACCTGTTTTTCGATCCTCGGGTAGGGTACAATATCTCCATGGTGCTATTCTTCATATCGACGCTCTGCGTCTCTCTGGTTGGCCTCTCCTCGCTTCTTATTACTAAGCGTTTTGAACTTACCACCGGGCGAGTACTCTTCGCGGACCAGCGCGAGAGCATGAGTAGCTTTTTCAAAACAATTTTGTTTTGGGTAGAACGAGTGCTTCCTGCTTTAGCACATGACTATGTGCTCATGGTGTGGCGCACTGCGCTGCGTTATGTGCATGCGGGCACTGCGTTTTTGGTGCTCAAGGCAGAGTATCTCCTGGAGCGCGTGCTGCATACGCTGCGCCACAAAACCGAGGCCGAGCGCGGGGTCGGCCAAGCCTCAGACTTTTTGCGCGAAGTAGCGGAGTATAAAAAGAAGCTAAAAAGCCGCGAGCTATAAGCTTGAGTGAGAGGCGCGAGTTCGCTATAGTAGGCAAACACCACCTTAGGATGATTGTGCGAAGATGCCGCCTTAGCTCAGTTGGCAGAGCAACACTTTTGTAAAGTGAAGGTCCCCAGTTCGAGCCTGGGAGGCGGCTCCAAATGTTTCAATTGCTAATATCCGCTCGTGGAGGTTGCGGTGGTGGTCGTGGCGAGGGTTTTTAGCTCAGGGATGAGCCTTTGCATATCGTCGAGATTTTTAAAACCATACACCGGCTCACGATCGTTAATGATGATCGCTGGTAGCGGCCCATCGATTTTGTGGAGTGTAATGAGCGTGCGCAGTGCCGAGAGGTTGAGATTGTAATCAAACGAGTACACCCGCAGCCCAGGATACTTGTTACGCAGGTAGGAGAGCACATCACCTTGTTGGGCACACTGCGGACAGTCGCCCGAGTTTGAATAGAAGTAAAGGACAAACACTGGCTTTGTTTTGCATTTTGTAGCAATTTGCTCGAGCAAGAGATAGTCCTTGATCTCTAAGATAGAGTACTGCTCTTTGAGTTGGAGCACTTGCGCATTATTGGTCCCTAAATTATTTTCAGCGACTGAGAGGCGACTTGCGAGTGAATTAAGCTCAGTAGAGAGAATCGGGTTTTCGCTAATGGTTTTGCAGCTCAGGTTACCCAAGAGTTCGTACTGTGTTTCTGAAGAGAGAATGTCTATGGAGATGCTCTGCTCGGCCGCTTGGATCTCCGCTATCCGCTTTTGGTCGAGCTTGTTCTCAATGTAAAAGGCGGTAGCGAAAATAGAGGCAGTAATAAAAAAGACGAGAATATATTTTTGCATAGAAATAAATTATTTATGTGATGAGTCCCAAACGCTTTCCTGCGCTCGCAGCGTCCCCCAGGCGGCACGCATGAGCCACAGAGGGGCAATGAATCCATAGAGCATCACGTACGACATGATAGTGAGTATGCCAAAGTCTGCGCCTGCCATTTTGCGCCCAATAAGAATCGCAGTGATAGTCATACACACGGTCGTAATGATGAGAAAGGTGAGCATGCTGGTGTTGAGATAAAACCACGAAAAGTTAGAGAAGTAGAATTGTGGGAAGATGCCGGTAACCCAAATATCGTGGATGCGGCTACTGAGCATCATGCTTGTTTCAATAATGAGATAAGCGGTCGAATAGAGCGCGCCAATAAAAAGTACCAAACCAAACGGGAGGACAAGCATGCCAAAGTTGCCGAACCGTGGATTGAAGTACATGTGCCAGTAGTCTTGTGAGTTTTGCAAAAACCCCTGTGCCCAGCGAGTCCGTTGCTTGAGCAATTTACGCAGCGTAGGGGGTACGTTTGTGTAGACGACCGCGGTGTGTGCGTTAGCTATCTTGAGGTGATTTTCATGCATGCGAAATGCCATCTCCATGTCTTCGGTGTTGTGCGCGTGGCGGAACATACCAATTTTTTCAAAGGTTGAACGGCGATAAATAGAGAATGGCCCTGGGAGCACTGAAATAGCCGAGAGGTTATCAAATGTTTTCTTTACGAAGATACCGAAGGTGTATTCGGCCGACTGCATGAGCTCGAGCATGTTTTTTGGGTGACGCACCCGCATCGCGGGCACCACCGCGCCCACTTCAGAGTCGGACTCAAACTTTTTCACCATCTCACCCAGCGCTTCAGGGGCAACAAATGAGTCAGCATCGAGGCAGCCAATGAGTTCACCGCGTGCGTGTTCGATACCAAAATTCACCGCGGTCCACTTGCCACCATTGGGCTTGCTAAAGTAGTGCACATTAAAGTGTTCCTGAGCGAGGCGCTCGCCAACTATGCCGGTAGTGTCTTTTGATCCATCGTTGACGATAAGGATTTCGAGCTTGTCTTGTGGGTAGTTGAGGGCCAAGAGTGACTCCACAGTGCCTGCTAACGTGCGCTCCTCGTTAAAACACGGCACGATCATGGAAACGAGCGGAAAGCGAGGCGGTTGTTCAGCGGTCTTACCAGGGGGGAGCTTTTCAAAAAAGGATACAAACAAAAATACCTCGAAGTAGAGGCCCAAAAAAAGCACGGCATATATACCGTACAGCGCCACATCCATAACTTTCTAATAATAGCATTTTATGGTATTTTGGGCCATACTATCCACCGTATGGCAACAGGCTCAAACGACACCTCACCCAAAGGTCACATCCACCCCATCTCCTCGCTCATTCGTGAGGCAAACCAGATTTTTTCGCGTATGGGGTTTTCTCTCGAGGAGGGGCCACTCATTGAAAGCCAGTACTATAACTTTGATGCGCTGAATGTGCCCAAAGACCATCCTGCTCGCGACATGCAGGACACCTTTTTCATGAAGGACGAAATCGATGTTGTTGATGCACTGCCGCGCGTGTTGCGGACACAGACGTCGCCAGTGCAGGTGCATTACATGCAGTCGCAAGCGCTAAAAAAAATTCAGCCACCGTATCGTATCATCGTAGCCGGCAAAGTGTTTCGTAATGAAGCGACCGACATGACGCATGAAGCAGAGTTCTTTCAGCTCGAGGGTCTCGCGGTGGGTGAGGATATTACGCTTGAGCATCTCAAAGGCACGCTCGATCGCTTCTATAAAGAGCTGTTTAAGGGGGCTGATGTTGAAGTGCGGTTTCGCCCGAGCTTTTTCCCATTCGTCGAGCCTGGCGTTGAAGTGGATGCACGTATTAACGGCGAGCATGTCCCCGAGAAGCTGCGAGGGCGTTGGATAGAAATGATGGGGGCGGGTATGGTGCACCCAAGAGTTTTGGAAGCGGGGTATGTTGATTCTGGTCGCTATCGCGGCTTTGCCTTTGGTATGGGTCTCGATCGTCTTGCGATGCTGCGTTGGGGTATCGATGATATTCGTCATATGCACTCTGCGGACCTACGCTTCATCAATCAATTTTAATTTGTATGCTTATCTCGCGTAACTGGCTTCAAACGTTTTTTGAAAGAGAACTTCCTGCTGTTGAGGTTTTAGAAGATGCACTTACATTCCATGCATTTGAAATTGATGGTGTCGAAAACAAGAATGGTGACGATGTGCTTGATGTAAAAATTACACCCAACCGCGGACATGATTGCTTGTGTCATCATGGTATAGCAAAAGAGCTTTCAGCCATCCTCCAAATCCCACTCAAAAAAGATCCACTCACCGTACCGGCCGCATCTTTGTTTGCTGAAAACACGCTGCATCAGGGTGGTAGTAAGAAGGTAATGAAAGCTGGCAGTCAGGTCACGGTGTCGCTCGATATCCCGCTTGAGAAACGTTTTTTACATGAGTATGGGGTTGGGGGTGGGCTGTCAATAAACTATGTTACAGATAGGACAGAGTATGCGACGCTGTGTAAACGCTATATCGCGGGCTATATCAAAGGAGTAAAAGTGGGCCCTTCGCCAGAGTGGTTGAAAAATCGTCTTGAAGCGCTCGGTCAGCGTTCGATCAATAACATCGTCGACGCGACCAACTACATCATGTTTGAGTTGGGGCAACCGCTGCATGCATTTGACGCAGGTACGTTGACGCAAAAAGATGGCACGCATCATATCGCTATTCGCCCGGCTCGTGATGGGGAGAAACTTGTAGCGCTTGATGAAAAAGAGTATCAGCTCGACACATCGATGTTGGTCATTGCGGATGCGCATGCAAATCCACCAGCCGGCGGAGCAGCCATCGGAATTGCTGGCGTGAAAGGCGGTACGCCTGCAGGCATTAGTGAAGAGACGACGGATATTATTCTCGAGTCAGCAAACTTTGACGGGGTGAGTGTGCGTAAAACTGCGCAAAAATTAAAATTGCGCACTGACGCGTCGGCGCGCTTCGAGCAGGTACTATCACCAGAGCTCGCGGCATATGCTATGCGCGCTGTTGCGGACCTTATTGTAGAAATTGCAGGAGGAAACATAATCGAATTTATTGATATATATCCTGAGCCGCAAGAAAAGCAAACAGTTGCAGTCACAACAACACACGTCACCCGAGTACTCGGTAGTATGTTTGGTGAAAAAGAAATTATTGATGCGTTTAATCGTCTTGGGCTTGTATACACACAAGAAGGAGAGACGTTTACTGTGGAGGTGCCGTTTGAGCGGCTCGATCTTAGTATCTCTGAAGATTTGATAGAGGAAGTAGGTCGCATTATCGGCTATGACCACGTGCCCGCTAAAGAGCTCCCAGAGTTTACAAAAACTCCTGCGGTAAATAAAAACTTTTATTGGGCTGAAAAGATCCGCGAGTATTTAACTTCACAGGGTTTTAGTGAAGTCTATACCAGTGTCTTTGCTGATAAGGGCGAGCGTGTGGTCCTAAATAAGGTGGATGGTGTGCGCCCATATATGCGCACGAATATAGTAGATGGCTTAGCGCAAGCGCTTGAGCGAAATACTCGCAATAAAGATCTTTTAAACCTCAAACAGGTGAAGCTTTTTGAGATTGGCTCCGTTTGGCACGATGGTAAAGAAGAGATGGTTGTAAACATTGCTGTTGAGAAAGTGAAAAAAGAAAAGACACAAGATGAGTATCAAAAAGAGCTCGATGCATGTATCGCGTCTATTTCACAAAACCCTTCCCAATACGATGAATTGCCAATATCTAGCACTGAGCGTTACCAGACGTTCTCAAAATTTCCCTACATCATTCGTGACGTCGCAATATGGACTCCAGTTGGGACTAATGAGCAAGAGGTTGAGGCGATAATAAAAAAAGAAGCGGGAGAATTGTGCACCAAAGTGGCGCTGTTTGATCGTTTTGAAAAGCCTGCTTCGCCAGAGGGTGGGGAGGGAAAGGTATCGCTCGCCTACCGCCTCATCTTCCAATCATTTGAGCGCACACTCACCGACGACGACGCAAACGCTGCGATGGATACGGTGTACGCAGCGCTAAAAGCGCGAGGCTTCGAGATTCGCTAGTATTAGGGCATAAAAACATTATTTAGCAAGCATTTTTCGGGGGATACCGCCTTTCTTTTGCCTCGTAATTTTGATACAATATAGGTGTAGCCCCACGTGGGTATATCTTAATTATGGCTAAAGAAAAAGTGGAGAAAAAGGGAAGTTACAGCGCTGCTGACATTACCGTCCTTGAGGGGCTTGAGGCCGTACGCCGCCGTCCGGGCATGTATATCGGGACCACTGGCTCAGATGGTCTCCACCACCTCATCTGGGAAATTTTCGACAACTCACGCGATGAGGCGATGGGTGGTTTTTGTAATGATATTGAAGTTGTACTTCTTCCAGGAAACATCGTGCGAGTCACAGACAACGGCCGCGGTATCCCAGTTGATATTCATAAGGCGACAAAAGTTTCTGCACTTGAGACGATCATGACCACGCTCCATGCTGGTGGTAAGTTCGGCGGCGAAGGTTATAAGGTGTCCGGCGGTCTGCACGGCGTGGGAGCTTCGGTGGTGAATGCACTTTCAACCTTTATGCGTGCTGAAGTGCACCGCGAAGGTGCATCACATGTGCAGGAGTATTCGAAAGGTAAAAAGAAGGCCGCGGTGAAGAAGATCGGGTCATCAAAACTCCATGGCTCAGTGATCTCCTTCACTCCTGATGCAGAGATATTTACTACGACGACTGATTTTGATTTCGACAAAGTGGTGGGCCACCTCCGTGAGCAGGCCTATTTGGTGAAGGCACTGCGTATCACCATCATCGATGCGCGCAAAAGTAACGCAAAGTTGCCTGAGCCGGGCAAGGTTTTTTACATGCGCGATATGCTCTCAGATTGTCCGTCGCAGACGTTCTACTTTGAAGGTGGTTTGCGCTCTTTCATCTCCTTCCAAAATCGCTACCAAAAACCGGTGCACAAAAACATTTTCTATATCGAAAAGGAGTACACTAACCCAAGTGGTGGGCCAAACGATACTATCAATGTCGAAATAGCGCTGCAGTATGTCGACGATATTTCGTCGCGCATGTTCCCGTTTGCTAACAACATCTACAACCCGGAGCAAGGCACACATATCACCGGTTTTCGCACCGCGCTCACGCGCTCGCTTAATGCCTATGGCCGTAAGAGTGGTGCACTGAAGGAGAGCGAGGAAAATCTCACTGGTGACGATGTGCTCGAAGGGCTCACTGCTATCGTCTCGGTTAAGCTGCGCGAAATTCAATTTGAAGGTCAGACGAAAGCAAAACTAGGAAGTGTTGAAGCGCGCGGCGCAGTTGAAACAGTATTCAGCGAAGCGTTCGGTACTTTCCTTGAAGAGAACCCAGATGACGCGCGCGCGATAGTAGGTAAGTCGATTCTCGCGCTCAAGGCACGTAAGGCAGCCAAAGCTGCAAAAGACTCCGTCTTGCGCAAAGGTGCGCTCGAGGGTTTTGGGCTCCCCGGAAAACTCTCTGATTGTCAAAGTAAAGAGGCCGAAGAGTCAGAGGTGTTCATAGTAGAGGGAGACTCGGCAGGTGGCTCAGCAAAGCAGGGTCGTGATCGTCGCACGCAGGCTATTCTGCCGCTGCGCGGTAAAATTTTGAACGTGGAACGTGCGCGCCTCGACAAAATGCTCGCAAGCCAGGAAATCAAACATCTCATCTTGGCACTTGGTACCGCAATTGGCGATATTTTCGATATTTCAAAATTGCGCTATCACAAAATCATTATCGCGACTGATGCAGACGTCGACGGCGCACACATCCGTACACTCTTGCTCACGCTTTTCTTCCGTCATTTCAAACCGGTGATCGAGGGTGGCTATCTGTATATCGCACAACCGCCGCTCTATAAAATTAAGCGTGGCAAAGAAGTGATGTATGCCTACTCTGACGAAGAGAAGATGAAGCTGCTTGGTAAAGATGCAGACGCTGCTATTGAAGGCGAGGGTGAAGAAGGTGCTGATGCTGAAGGAGTAGAGGGTGAGGAAGAAGTAGGAGAAGCTGTCGAATCAAAAACTAAAAAAGCGAAAGTACGCATCCAACGCTACAAAGGTTTGGGTGAAATGACTCCTGAAGAATTGTGGGAGACGACCATGAATCCCGCAAATCGCGTACTCAAGCAGGTGTCGATTGAAGATGCTTCAGACGCCGACCGAGTCTTCGACATTCTTATGGGTGAGGATGTCACTTCGCGCAAGTCGTTCATCCAAAGCAACGCCAAACTCGCGAATCTCGATATTTAAAAAAGAAACAGGACCCCGAGCGGGGTCCTGTGGCTTTTGGCATCATGCCACTTGTCGAAATTGTGTGCGAAGTTGCGTACGCAGGCGTCGGTATAATTTATCATGCGAGCATTTTGGTGCCCAAATTTCCATGCGCGTGTTCAGGCCAAGCCACGGTCCGACGACACGAAAGGTGATAGTGAAACCTAGGCGAGAAAAATGCGCTTCACGGTAATTAGTTACGCGCTTACGCCGCACTTTCTCATTTGGGTTAACCACATACTTCGTCCTCTCAAGTGACCCGAAGAGTTCTTTACTGATGATTTGGGTTGGGCTAAGACCCCAGCTCGTGTCAGTAAAGATCTCCGTGACGTCGAAGACGCTTCTAACAAAACCAACAACGTCACCCCACCGGATTTCATGTGAGCTATATTGCCTCCGAACGGGAATGTTTTTCTCGCTCACTACACGGAGTGTTGTTTTGCGCAGTTTCTTCTTTTGGATAGGAGCTGGCCCGTGGTTGCGAAGTGCTTTTGGTGAACGTCTGCTTGTGCGACGATTCCGTTGGTGGAACCGTTTTTTCTCCTTGCGTAAAGTAGGGCCTCGTAATAAACTGTTAACTTTTTCGATTACATTTTGAGCCTGTTGGCCAAAAAGCTCAATCTTGTAGTGGTCGTTGCATTTAGTAACTTTCGCAGTTACCTCATGAGAATTGGAAGTAAGTCCAATTCTTGAAACAAAGTTCCATGTGATTGTCTGATCTCCCCAATATTCAACATGACCTAGCAGTCGCCACAACTGTCCACCGCGACGCATGCGCTTAGTGAAAGCACCGCGCAAAAAAAGCTCAGCCACTGAGAGTGGTAACTCGCAAAGCCCACCAAAAGAGACTCTCCTGTTTTCGAGTCCGAATTGTTGTTCCAAACGCACCTCCTTAGCTCAAGGGTTCAGTCTAGCGCCACTATACCAGGTCCAAATAAAAACAAAAATGTTCTAATTGTTAAGGGCGGACCAGGAACCGGAAAGT
>CAYRHY010000010.1:0-7498 GCA_964424235.1 uncultured Candidatus Saccharibacteria bacterium | reverse complement strand
AATAAAAACAAAAATGTTCCCATATATTGATATATGGGAACAAACTTGCAATTACCTATGTTGCCTAGGAGTGAGCTGACTTTATATCGACACGCTCGCGGTGTTGTTAGAGCGGTTGGCGTCGTTGACGAGATACTGCGGATCGGCAGTAACACTAAAGGTGTTGTTGTAATAGTAATTGTAGGTTGGTGCATCAAAGCCGAGTGTATACACAATTTTATCGCCAGGGTAGAGCTTTTGCTGTGACTGGGAGACAAAGGTGTATGACGGGGTGAGCGGCAAGTTTGCAGTAAACTCCCAACCATATGGCGCCATGTTGGTACCAACATTACTTATTTCAAATTGCACCGAGTAGCGGCCACCCACCGGACGAGCCGAAATGATGCGCACCGCGAGGTCTGGGTTGCCGTACAAGTTGGTGGTGCGGCCTGAAGCGGTATAGTGGCCCGTGCTTGAAGATGAAGGGCGCGTATTCGTATTTTGCGGCGTGGTAGTTGGTTGCGCACTCTTTGCGGGCAAGATAGTGAGAGTACTTGAAGCTGTCGCTGTAGTCGTATTGTCTGAAAGGCGAGTGGCGCTAATCGTGATAGCGGACTGCACCTGCTTAGTAGTGCCAGTAGGAAGCAGTGCAATAAGATCAACGTTTTGTGTAGCGTTAGTGTAATTGAAAGGAGTATTGCAGGGTACTTGCTGATATTTACCTGCAGGGGTAGGCACCGCAAAGCTGAGACCCTCAACACAGCTATAGCTAAACACATAGCTCACCGTGCCGCTGCCACCTTTACGCTGCCAGGCGAGAGTGAATGGTTGGCCAGAGGTGACGATCGAGGGAGCAGTGATCGCAATTTGCTCAGCCGAAGGGGTGGTCGTGGTGCGTGGAGTGGTCGAGTTAAAGCGTGCAAAGAAGTCGGGGAGCCCAACAACAAGCTGGATAATGCCCCAAGCGCCCAGTACTAAAATAGCAATAAGGCCGATAATGGCAACAGCGCGCAAAAGCGCGTCACGAACGGGGGATGATGAGTGGCCGTGTGAATCGTTTGACATGGCGAAAATATTAGCATAAAGGAGCACTATTGTCAACGTGTACCCACCTATGGTACGGTAAAGATACTTTAGATTGCGTGAAGCGCGACCATGGCACACAAAGGCATCATCCGAGAAATCTATGAACACAGTTGGGCGTTCACGCTTACGTTTCTCTTTTTGTTTGGCGTAACGTTTGGCTTTCTCGCGCTCGTTGGCGCTACGCCAGACCCGCTCACCACTGTGCCAGGTAGTACTACCGAAGATCCTACGCCTCAGCCTAATACTCCTGAAAAGCCAGTGCGCGTAGTAGCCCAAAAAATTAATCTGGACGCGACGATAGTAAATCCCTCATCAACCGATGTGGCAGCACTCGATCAAGAGCTTACCCGTGGCGCGGTGCGTTATCCGACCTCGGCGCTTTTGGGAGAGAAAGGTACCGTACTTCTTTTCGGGCACTCGAGCTATTTACCGATCGTCTATCATCAGTACTACAAAACGTTTAATGGTATTCAAAATCTCAAAGCAGGCGATATTATCAGTGTCTACTCGGACAATACAGAGTATCGCTATAGTGTTACCGGCGTGCGCGTTGCTGACGCAAGTGATGCTGACGAAAG
Organism: uncultured Candidatus Saccharibacteria bacterium; assembly: GCA_964424235.1. Classification (GTDB taxonomy): domain Bacteria; phylum Patescibacteriota; class Minisyncoccia; order Phycocordibacterales; family SBAW01; genus GWA1-54-10. Next base: position 5,855 of record CAYRHY010000010.1, on the reverse strand, counting down.
TATTATCGAGCTCCCAAACGATGCGCCACACCTCACACTGGTCACCTGCGACTCCTTCGCGACCAAGTCAAACCGCTTTGTCGTCACGGCGGACTTCATAGAATCCTCCTCGCTATAAAATCATAGCGCTTGCCCTCTCCTCATCTTTTGTTTAGAGTGCGTTTAGTAGTATCACTCAGGGAGAGAGTTCTATGGATGCCGAAACGGTAACCAAGCCAAACGCTAGGTCAATTACGCTGCCGGGTGGAGCCACGGTAACTTGGGTAGGTGATGACGCTCAAAAGCCTGCACCACCTAGGCCAACGATGCCCATGCAAGCAGCGCTTAACCCGGGTCAGATCCAAGAGCTGCGTGGTATGTTGGCTGGAAAGGAGCCAGACGGACGGGTACTCAATCTAAATGAAGCCGGATCTTTCGTTCCAGGTGGTCAAGCAGCAGAAATCAATCCAGATGCTCTCGACCCACAGGGTGATGACGTTCTGGAATTAGATCGTTCCATGCTCGTTAATCCGGACGACCCAACAAACCCGGACAAACGTTCAAACCAACAAGGAGACACAGGAATGAGCGACGAAAGCAAACCTGCGCCTCCTGCAAGTGGAGGACCACAACCTGCGCCAGTAGGAGCCTCGATTGGTGGGGCGGGGCAGCAAGCTCCCGCACCAACCTTCACTTCTACAAGGTCACCTGCGGCTGATCTACTACCACCACCGCCAGTTTTTGCACCGCACATAGCCGTACCCCGAGGAGCTTCGCTTTTTGGATCTTGGCATACTGGGTCTGGTTCTGCGGCGCCTACTTCCTCACCGTCAACCGCTTCGGCGCAAAACACGCCGGCGTCTGCAGCTAGGCCAAAGAATGTTTTGTCCTGGTGGATTGGTGAGAAGTGGAGAGATTGGTGGCTTGGTGGGCTAGTTATTTTGGCGCTTCTCGTGGTTGCGGCACTTGTCGCTTTCGTGCTAAAGAGCGATTTGTTGGATACGCCGCGAAGCACAGCTTTGTCTGTGCCGATAGGTGACCCACTCTTCGCGGCACGAGTGTTGAACGAGGCAGTAGCACCAACTTCCAAAAGAGTTGATGGGCTCGAACGTCGCATTGGGGAACAAGGCAACACCATTGCAACCCAACAAGCGCAAATAGCTGATCTTCAGAAGAAGCTTGCGCAAGCGCAGCAAAATCAGGGAGGCTCACCGAACGCCAGCTCTAAATTTTGGGCCGATGTGCTCAAGGAGTTGCAACGTATGCACGCAGAAGACCGTGCTAGGATTCCTCAGTCGTAGAGGGTAAAATTCACACACGAGACTTTAAGCAGGGGTAACACCCTGCTTTTCCTTTATCTGAAAGTTGACAAAATGTAAAAATATTATATTATTTTGTACAGTAACACCAAGATGGTGTTTTTGTCCTTCAACAGGAAAGGCTAACCTATGAGTGCAAGTGCAACACAAGGCAGTCCCGCCCAAAAAGTATTTTGGCAAAGATGGCGGTGGAAGGTGCTGTCCGTCCTTGTTTTTTTTGTCGCGGCGCTCCCTATCATTTGGTGGGTACGCTATAACCCGGCTCCTGTAATAGTGCAGCAGCCACAACAGGTCGCGGCAGGAGCAGACCCTATCACGGTGGCTAAGGTGCTTGATGAGGCCATGAGGCCAGTGCGAGAGCAAGTGGCTACTCTAAGGGCCCAAGTCGAAGAAATGGGCCAACGGCCTTCTGTACCAGCTACTGCAGCCCCTGGCTCGACTGCAGTTACTCCACCAGTGGTTGTGCAGCCTGCACAACCTTCTCCATTGCCGCCTGGTTCATCACCACCCTCAATAACCAGTGGGGAGGGATCAACTATTGTTGTGGTGGGGAATGGCTCTACGGTAACACTGCCCCCACTGACGCCGTCTTCGACGCAGCCGCCGGTCTCAGTTGCCGACAATAGGTTTGAGGTACCACCGCCAGCAGCCACCGCCGCAGTATCAACCCCTGCGCCCACTGCAGCACCCCAGCCTCGTCAACGTCAACCCACTCGGGTGGCAGTGAATAGGCCTCGTGTTGTTCCACCGCCGGCGCAGAGTGGGATGGGGGTGTATGACACAAACCGTACCGGTTGGGCATCACTGGCACAGCTCAATATTAACCGCCATCCGTAAGAATGGCGGACTACTAGGGCAGGAAATAGTATTTCCTGCCCTACAATTGTATTACTTGACAAATACGCTTTTTGATATATAATTGTACACAAAGCACATTTCGGGAGTATATAGCGATGAGGATAGCGTTCGGTCTTCTGCTGGTAGCCCTATGTGGTTGCCAGAGGCCCACTCTGCAAGATGCGGCCATGAAAGCTTTGGGGCCACCTCCACCCGGGACTCGTTTGGTGGTGACTAAGGACAAAAATAGCCCGCCCGTTGTGGTGGAAGGATCTCACGTTATCAAGTCAGGGCAACTGCCGGGTATGTCAGGTGTCTTCCAGCGCTGGGAGATTCCTGGGAAGCCGCCGGAAGGACTCTTTGCAAAACAATAAGGTTGGAGCGACTCAGATCGAGTCGCTCCAACACACACTGTAAGTGTGGATGTGCGTGTGTATTTCAAAAAGTACATAGGCATGTCTTCACTTGCGAAAAGTGCAGACAGATGTTCATCACAACTCCCGCGCTGCGGGACAACATGAGGTAAGACAATGCGTATACTTCTTTCGGCTTGCCTACTGCTGATCCTCGCTGCATGCGGGGTACAGCAACAGCCAGCTCAAGCTCGTCAGGGTCCGCCGGAGGTTGTTTGCCAACCGGGTGCACATGTGCCCGATCCAAACATTCTTGCGGATACTATCCGCGTTTCCTTCTTCGCTGTACAACATAGTTTGCGTGTGCTTTCGTTTGTTGATAATGGGAACATTGTCGGCGACTACAGCATTGCGCTATTGCGTGCGGTGAAAGCAGGAGAGGTCCAACATTGGCAGGGTCGTGGTACCATCCGTGTCGCGATTCACAACCCAAATGGGGCAGTAATGCCTCGACGTGTGGCCTATGTCGCTGGCAAGAATATCTGCCAGGGGATGCTCGAAGTTGTGCAGGTTGCGCCGCGTATCTATGCGGTTGATCTGCCGATCGAGGGTGGTGCCAAGCTTGCGTATGCTGGCTTGGTGTTCCCACGAGTAGCCTTCGTGACAGAAAAGGAAAATGTTTGGGCCTGTGCTCAAACTGACTTTCCTCTCGCCTATGTGCCCGAACTTACGGAGGGTCCATACGCTCATCTGCCACGGATGCTGTGTGGTTTGCCAGGATCAAAACCTGGCACGACTAGGCTTGGGGAAAGTGCCAGAGCAAGTGCTGGTGTCGTTATCCCTCTCATTGCAGGAGGTTGATATGCTACGCAGAGGATTCCTCTCAGGAGGAGCACTCTGCATGGCCTTGGTTGCAACCAAGGTTCGTGCACAAACAGCAGACTTTCAGTGGCGTCGCCCAGGAGCAGATCCGCTGCGCGGGAGGATTTCTGACCAAGCAGCAGTTGCAAAGCTTGCTTCAGACGGCCTCATGCCGCCCGAGGTGCAGCAGCAATTCCTTGACCTGATTATGCAAGGAGGGTTTGCGTGGGACGAAATTCCTGACAACTTTCGCTTCACTCGTATGCTGTTTGGTCGGGGAGTGATCGCACCTAATACGGTCGCTCTTACGAGCCAATGGCCTGTGAGTGCGTCACGCCGGATACGCCGCTATGAAGTTCGAGTTGGGGGCACAGTCTATGTGCTTGTCCGACCTGAAGTCTGTGGCAACTGGGCGCTCAGGATCGTAACGATTCAGGGCGAGTGCATCCGCGATGTCGCAGGCTGCACACCAGAATGTGAACAGTTGCGCAAAAACCAAGCGTGATCACCTCAATACTGGTCGGAGCTACAAGCTCCGACCCCTTCTTAACTACCTGACGTAACTCGGGCAGCTAAGAAGGGGAGACCCTTGACATTACTGTTTAAAAATGATAATAGTAATGCATTATGAGTATGTTAAAAGATAATATGAATAAGATTAAGTCAATAGCTTGTGGGCTCTTTGTTGTAGCAGCACTCTTGGTTTCTGCACCTCTTGCACATGCACAATTTGATGACAGTAGCGATCTGGGTAGCTTCTATGGTGACGGGGGTGGCTGCTGCAGCTACGACTCAAGTCCATCGTATATTGATACCTATACAGACTATGGTTCTGCATATTCTGGTTCATATGGATCTTCATACCCGTACTCCTACTCCACGCCGGGCTACGGTGGCTCATACTCGATGCCAAGCTTCTATGGCGGCGCATCCACTGGCTACTCAACGCCAAGTTTTTATGGGGCGACCCCAGCATTCTACGGTGCATCGACTCCATCAAATACCTGGGATAACGGTAATATCTACGCTCCTACCAACACGTGGGACAATGGTAACACCTACACCTACGCACCAACGACCGACAGCTACAACACCACGACCAACACCAACACCTGTATTTATCCTGGGAGCTGCAGTGTCGACGATCACTCGGTCGTAAACGCAAACACCACTATCAGCTCGCCAACCAACATTACGGTAACGAATCCACCAGCAAGCCAGACGCAGATTGTCTACAACACTCCGCAGCCGTACTATGCGCAGCCGACCTACTACTCAAACCCAACGCCAGTGTATCAGCCAACGTATTACTCACAGCCAGCGACCCCGGTGTACCGCAACTCAAACACGCCGTACATCACCCTCTCGCAGGTTCCGTATACTGGTCTTGAACTCGGACCTATTGGGCAGGTTATCTACTGGAGCTTCTTGGTCCTCTTCTCACTCTTCGGTGCATATCTCATTGTGGTGAAGCGCGCGCACACAGCAGTTGCTCGCGGACTCAAGAGCGCACTCTTTGGGAGCGACGAGCACACTACCGGCGCACACGAAGTAGTAGAGCAGCACACGCACGAAGAGGTGATTGAAACGCCAGCACCAGCAAACACTGATACGACAGACGAATTCATCCTCTCACAGATCAATCGCGCTCGCGCATAACGAATCCTCAAAACAAAAAACCTTTCCCGTACGGGGGAGGTTTTTTTGTTTTCTTCATGTACACTTCAGGTGCGTCGTTCACATAATGGGTGCAGGAGTTCCTTACGTACGGTGGGAGAGTGCAGATGCGAAACATGCTAGTTGGGTCTGTCCTAACACTCGCAACTTCTATTTTGGGGTGGGGGTTAGTGGGTGGGTGGGTGTATCTTTACTTTCACCCCGCATTTGGACAACCTATCGTTCTCGGGCAGCCGAGCGATTTGTTGAGTAGATACCAAAGTGCGCCGCTCATACCGGGACCTGGACGCTTTCGCTCGGGGTTTACCCAAGCAACGGTCATTGTGTATGAAGATGATTCGGTAGTAGCGACCTTGGCTGTCGGCAAGTTACCAAGCCAGTATGGACACGCGGTCATTCGCTCGAGTGCGACAAGGCGCGCGAGCTGTGCACGCGCGCAGTACCAAATCGGTAATCTTGGCGGTGTTGTTCCAGCACAGCTAGTGCTGCCGGTGCGGTATCGTGACGGGATTGCTTCGGCCACGTTCTACAACCGTGGTGGCTATCTTATGGGTGACGTGCCTTTGCGGGAGTCGCAAGCGGCAGTCGCACTACCTAACGAGATGATCAGTGCCGCGCAGCGGCATGATCTTGTGGTGACTATTCGTATCTTCAACAACCAAGGGCAAGAAGCGCGTCTGAACTATCTGCCGGCAGAAAACCAACTCAACGCAATAGCATCGACACCGCACAACACTGCGCTTGGTCGTGAAAACGATTTTGTGCAGTACCAATCAGTTGGTGGGGTCGACTTTGTTGATATTGTGCCAAAGGGCTTTTGTTCACCCTA
>CAYRHY010000009.1:0-31791 GCA_964424235.1 uncultured Candidatus Saccharibacteria bacterium | reverse complement strand
CATCCATGATGGTTCTGGGTGTCGGCATCGCTGGTCTTGGATTGGTCGCTCGGCGGCGCTGGGGCGGCGGCACACTTGGCCGCGCAGCAAACGACGACTCGCAGCGTATGGCTGCCTGATCAACCTTTGGTCCCGCTTGCGGGGCCGCACAAAAAGCTCCTGTTCGCTTCGGCGGCAGGAGTTCTCTTTTTTACAAAAAAGTTTTTTGAGTAATATACGTAAAAATATAAAAACAAAACCGCCCGGTTTATCATCAGTGTCGTGGATACGACACTACGTCAAAACCGAGCGGGGGCGGATGCTGCAGGCTATGTAGCACGACGCCGAAAAAGAAGCAGGAGTGCGAGCGACAAGGCCAGCAAGATGAGCGGCTGCGGCTCCGGGATGCTCAGTTGCCCCGGTTGGAGCTCGATACTCCCCACAAAGGAGCTGCCGGCAAGGCTTGTGAACGTCTCCGAGGGCGATCCCGAGATGGCGACCCCTTGGAGAGTCGCCGTCCCTGCCCACGCTGGGTAGGCCAGGCCCCAAAAGTCTTGTAGCGCCGTCGAGACCGCACCGCCAATGGTGAAGCTCAGCTGATAGAGCGCTGAGTTTGCCATTTGCGTGAGTGACACCGGCCCCAGAGTCGCAGTAAGCAGCACCGTACCCGCCGCCAGATCTGGCGTTGTGCCAGGGAAATCGGCAGAGCCAAGGATGTTAAGCGAGCCCCCAGAGGCGCCGGCCGCCTGACTGGCTAGCCGCACCTGCACGAAGTTACGCATCGGCGCACCCGCGGCGGTGACGCCATCAACCTGCAAGTTGAGCAGGAGTGCTCCACCTTGCCCCGAAGAAACAGCACCAGCGGGTTGTGTGTGCGCAAACTGAAAGTAAAGCGTTGGTACCGCTCGTGCGGGGCCAACCAGTCCAAAGATGGCCACCACGGCCAAGAGAAGTTGTTTCAACAGCACCTCCTTCTATACAAACTAGCAGAGGGGTTCTGCTAGATACCACGGGCATAATGACAGCAAAAGCCGATTTTGGCAAGTATTACTGCGACACCTCTCGTTTTATGGTGAGCCCGAGTTTCGAGAGCCGAGTTTCAATGTGCTCATACCCGCGGTCGATGAGATACGCATTGTCGATGGTTGAGGTACCTTCAGCTACCGTTGCTGCCAAGAGGTAAGCGAGCCCGCCGCGCAGGTCGGGGCTTTCCAAATTTTTGCGCGTGAGTTTTTTGGGCCCGCGGATGATGATGCGGTGTGGGTTCATGACCGTCATGTCTGCCCCCATGACGACGAGGTCGTCGACATAGCGAAAACGTCCATCGAAAATAGTTTCAAGAATACTCCCCTCGCCTTTGCACTGACTCATGAAAACCGCCATCGGTGCTTGTAGGTCGGTCGGGAACCCCGGATACTCGTGTGTGCGCACCGAAACCATGCGGTACTCGCTCTTACCTTGGATGCGAATAGTGTTTGCAGTTGTTTCAACCGAGACGCCTGCTTGTGCTAAAAGTGAGAGTGGCACCGTGAGCCACGATGGGTCGCAGTTGGTGATAGTTACATCCTCGCCCGCGAGCGCAGCGAGTATAGCGAAGCTCCCTGTTTCGATTCTGTCTGGCGGGACGACAAATGGTGTACCTTCTGAGCGCAAGAGATTACCACCCTTGATGCGCAATACGGGCGTATGCATACCTTCAATGCGTGCACCACATGCATTAAGGTAATGTGCCAAGTAGCCTATTTCCGGCTCCATCGCCGCGTTTTCAAGCACCGTCTCACCTTCTGCGAGCACTGCTGCCATCATAAGTGTCTCCGTCGCCGTGACTGAAACGAGAGGAAAGAGTATATGCGCCCCTTTCAATGTTCCGTTTGATTGTATTTTGAAATAGCTATCCTCTTCCTCGACTGATGCGCCCATCGCCTTAAATCCATTTAAAAAAAGATCGATAGCGCGCTCGCCCAACACGCATCCACCAGGGAATGGAAACTCTACCGCGCCATAGCGAGCCAAGACTGGCCCGGTGAGTACTATCGAAGCTCGAAAACGCTCAGCAATATCTTTACGCAACACTGTTTTATTCGCTTTCAGTCCTACGAGGAGCTCTTGCATGCGATCAACATCTTCGATGTTAGGCACATTTTGCAGTGGCACCTCGTCTTCAAATAGCACGGTCGCCGGTAAAATTTTGAGCGCCGCGTTTTTGGCGCCGCGCACCGGGATCTCACCCTTTAATTTTTTCTGGCCGTTTAAACCTTCAACAACAAATCGCTCGCGCATACCCCAACAGTGTACCGCTAATGCAGTTCTTTGTCCCAATTAGGTTCGAGGCTACGCCTTGAACGCTTCGTGGGCACAGGCATATCCTCATCTACTTTTTTTGCGTGCTGTGTAAATTGTTTTTTCTTTGTTTTTTGCTCGCCCTGCTCCCCTTCATGTTTCTTCGGATTAATCTCCCACCAAAAACGTTTTGAAAATGCATCGATACCATTGCGCTTCTGCGCATCGTCGCAAATACTTTTAAGAAAATACAGATCATTCGTTGGGATCCCCTGCAGGAGCCGCCCCATGCGACCCATGGTGAGCGGGGCCAAACCATCGCGCGTGCGCGAGACATTCAACTTTTGCATAAAATACTGCATGAGGTCGCCGCGCTCGCTCGCTTTATCGCGCCTACTACTGGGCCCCAAGTGCATACGTATATGCTGCATGCCCCTAGTATAACAGCGTTGACTAAAACTCTACCGTATTGCACATTAGATACAGCAGTAGGGGCTGGCATCATGTCTCTTCAACTCGAAATCAAAAAGGTTTTTCGGGAGGGCCGTGGGTATCTTATTCTTTTGGGTGTCTTTGCTTTGATTATTGTTGCATTTTACATAGCGTGGTTGTGGATTACACCTCAGGGATATTTCCTCAAAAACAAAACTACGACGAGTCGAGTAGTACATTTTGGCAATTGAGCCACCAGAAGCCGCCCAACCGAGGCGGCTTCACTTTTTTCATAAAAAACGGCATAGTAATGAACACATGGCAATAGCGAAGCACAAAGACCCTATAGTCCAGGCGGGTGCCCCGGTGTTGCGCGCCCACGCAAAACCAGTCCCTAAAAAGGATTTCGGTTCGAAGAAACTCCACACCCTCCTCGCCCATATGTCCAAAGTGCTTGCGGGCGAAGAATATGGAGTCGCGCTTGCAGCCCCGCAGGTGGGCGAGTCGCTACGACTTTTCATCATCGCGGGCAGGGTATTTAAAGAGGAAGGATCTGACGATCCTACGCCGCCCGACATGGTATTTATTAATCCCGAAATTATCCGCCTCTCGCGCAAGAAAAAGGAGATGTCCGAGGGCTGCCTCTCAGTGCGTGGTCGCTATGGCACGGTGCTGCGCCATGAAAAAGCGAGTATTAAGGCGTTTGATGCCCAAGGCAAACCATTTACCTATCACGGCACAGGACTCGTCGCCCACATCTTCCAACACGAGTGTGATCATCTCGACGGCGTCCTCTATATCGACAAGGCCGAGTCGATGCGCGACGATACTAAAGACGAAGCGTAAATATGGCAAAACCACTCTTCGCCTATGTTGGTACCCCTACTCTCTCAACTGTAGTCTTGAATAGTTTAGAGGCACGCGGTTTCGTACCTGCTTTGGTGATAACGGCGCCCGACAAACCAGCGGGCCGCGGCCTAGAGCTGCAACCGTCCCCCGTGAAGCGCTGGGCGCTAGAGCGCGACATTGATGTAGTGACGCCAGAGAAACTCACTGACCCACAGTTCATTGCTGAACTTAGTAATACCGACTGGGATGTGTTTATCGTCGCGATGTATGCAAAGCTCATTCCCAAAGAATTACTTGGTATGCCTCAGCGCGGCGTTTTGAACGTCCACCCATCACTCTTACCAAAATTTCGCGGACCTTCGCCCGTGCTTTCGGCGATCCTCGCCGACGAGCGCGAGACGGGTGTCAGCATCATGCAGCTCACTGAAGGCATGGATGAAGGGCCTATCGTCGCCCAAGCGCGCATCGAAATTGAAGAGGAGGCCTGGCCACTGAAGGGCTCACAGATGGAGACACTCCTTGCACAAGAGGGTGGCAATCTGCTCGCCGAGCTACTACCCGACTGGGTCGCGGGTTCCCTCACTCCTGAAGAGCAAGATGCGACGAAAGCGACGTATACAAAAAAGTTCGACTCCTCAGACGCTCTGCTTGATCTTACAAAACCGCGCGAAGCCTTCCTCAAGATTCGGGCATTCGACCAAAGCCCCCGCGCGTATTTTATCGCCCCGAACGGGAAAAGAATTATCGTCACCGAAGCCAATTGGAAAGACGGCGGACTTGAAATAGTCCGTGTCATCCCCGAGGGCAAAAAAGAGATGCTCTATGGCGACTACCTGCGCGGACAAAATTAACGCCTTCTGCCAAAGCCGCGGATGAAATCTTTGAGACGAGCGCCAACGCGGCGCTCATTGTGCTCTTTGCGACCCTTGGCGCGGCTCACTTCACGGGACAACTCGGCGTCAGCCAAATCGATCGCCTCGTTAAGTGCGTCACCCTGCGCCTCGGCGCGAAAAACATCGCCACTAGCTTTGAGCGTGTACTCGGCACGGTAGCGCTGTGTATCTTCGCTCGTTTGAAACTGGAGCTCGACGTCTAGGTGCGCACTCGGGTCACTTCCTACAAATTTATCAACATGTGCGAGTCGCTTTTCGACATATGTGCGAATCTCATCACTCACCGCAAGCCCGGTCCCCTTGATGTTGTAATTGAGTTGCATACCTCTAGTATACCTCAGCGCTGTGCGTCTACCTCACGTTCATTCTCTTCATCAAGCTCTTTGGGAGTGAGGATGTGTGGTGGCTTATAGAGGGCTCTTCGGATCTCTTCATCCGTTTCTCGCGCAACCTCCTGAGCCGCTTCTTCATCCACTTCGCGTGGGTCCTGTAGGAAAATAGCCAAACCGACGATACACAGGAGCAGTGACACTACCGCTATAAGTATCATCGTCATACTGTACAGTATACCGCACCTGGTTGGTGGTACCATTAAGGCAGAAGAAGAAACTACGGGTGCAGCGAAAACGAGGACTTCTGTCAATGTACATACTGCGTACACAGGAGTACCCAAGATGGAAACGCGTGTTCTGGTTGTAGAGGATGAATACTTGGTCGCTCAAATGATTGTGGATGTGCTGAAAGAACAAGACTGCGTGGTTGATGTCGCAAGATCGGGCATGGAGGCTATCACAGCGATCATTGAGCACCCGCCGTATACTGTCGTAATCACCGATATTATGCTTCCGGATGTAGATGGGTTTGCGGTTATGAAAACCATTGTTAGGAATTCACCGCACACGTATGTGATCATCTATAGTGGGAGAGATGTCGGCTTGCTGCAGAAGGATTTACAGCAATTCTTTGATGAGACAAGCAGGGTTGGGCTACCTCGACTGAAAGGGCACATATTCCCCAAAGGAAGACCGGGCTTTGTCGAGACTCTGCTTAAGCTCGTCGCGTTTCTTCAAAAAGTTGAAACCCTTACAACTAGTTGATTCGTCAGCTGGGTACACCGTTCCGCAAGTGGAACGGTGTTTCTCTATAACAAAAAATATGCCACGGTTTCACCGTGGCAGTATTATTTTCTCATTTTTATTTATGAAGCGCCCACGCTAGGATAGGAAGACTTAGAACGAGCGCGCACAAGATCGCCTGCCAGTATGTCACAAAACCTCTCCCAAACTGCAAGACGCAGAATCTACATTCAAAACTAGCACGCGGTGTCTATTTTTTGCATGAAGAGCTCAGCTATATGAGCATATACACCGCGGCAATGCCCGAAAGTGCCATTAGTACCGTTATACACCAACCACATAGTGTTATAAACCAATGATTTTTGTGCCGGTGCATACGGCTGCTAATTCGTATGATGAAAAAGAGCACGACTGGCGCAACTAATCCGTTTGCTACCGCTGCGTATAAAAGACCTTTGATTGGGTCGAGCCCCATGACATTCGCCGCCACCGCAACCAGCATCGATACAATGATCACCCCATAAAACGCGTCCGCTTGCGCAAGCTTGTGATACAGACCGCGCTTCCATCCAAAACTTTCAGCAAGGGCATAGGCGCTCGAGCCCGCCAAAACAGGTAGTGCCAAAAGACCGGTACCAATAATCCCAACAGCAAAGAGGAAGTAGGTAAGGTCACCGCCAAACGGTCGGATGGCGAGCGCTGCCTGATCAGCTGTTTGGATAGAAGTAATACCGTTGGCATACAGTGTCGCTGCGCATGCGGCGATAATGAAAAACATAATAAGGTTCGAGAAGAACATGCCGCTCCACACATCGGTGCGCATATGGCGGATACTGAGGCGCATCTCTTCGTCGCTCATTTGTGGCGTTACTGGCGCCTTATGCAAACGTTTCTCTTCAACCTCCTGCGAGGTCTGCCAAAAGAAGAGATACGGCGATATTGTGGTACCTAAAATGGCGCATAACAAAAACACTGCGTCACGATTAAAAGTAAAAGATGGGACGACGGTATGGTACAGCACACTCCCCCAATCCAGATCAACCATAAATGCGGTTATCACATACGCAAAAAGCGCCAAAGTAAGCCACTTGAGGATTTTTGCATAGCGCGCATAGGTAGTGAAAATCTGGAGCAGCATACTACACACCGCAAAACCCGTGACGAGGAGCAGCGCATGCGCTTGTGGTACAAGCAGCTCTACACTCGCTGCCATAGCACCCAGGTCAGCGGCAATATTGAGCGTGTTCGCAACAAAAAGGAGAGCGCATACAACATATAACACACCCGGTGCATAGTGCTGTTTAATATTTGCCGCGAGGCCTTTACCTGAAACAAGCCCAATGCGTGCGCACATCTCCTGCACTACCGCCATAAACGGGAAGGTAAATAACGAGAGCCATAAGAACCCAAAACCAAACCGCGCCCCCGCTTGCGAATAGGTCGCTATGCCCGAGGGATCATCATCTGCAGCGCCCGTAATGAGCCCGGGACCCAACGTATGAAAATATTCTTCAGCGAGCTTTAGTGGTTTTTTATTTACTAACCGCTGCTCTTCTTTTTGGGTAAACTCGATCGTCTCTTCGAGCACTTTGGCTGGTGCTTCAAAAATCTCTTCAACAATCTTTTTCCCGTCTGCCATGCGCATTATTGTACCAAACAAAAAGACCGCGAGAATGTTTCTCCATCGCGGTCTTGTTATAGCTTGTTGTGACCAATAAGCAGTACCTCATGGTACATGTCTTGCGGCAACTCTGAAGCCACCATGCGTACACATGCCACGCTGAATTGTGCTTCAAAATCAAAGTAGTAATGGAAGCGCTCTCGTATCTCTTCCCAGAAAGAGTCGAGTGCCGCGCGAGTCTCATCCCCCACTCCCATCAGAGCACGCTTACTGAGTCTTTTTGTTATTTCAAAACGACAAGACCGGCCAGGATCGCGTCGAGCCTGTTGCAATATGCCAAACCAATCAAATAGTTGTTCTATGGGATATACCGTTGGATATAAAGTAATAATCGAAGCTAACCCGCCGTCAAACAAATGTTGTGCTGTTCTAAGCGCATACTCTCCGTTCGCCTCAGTACCAATGTATATGGGCTGACAGGTATACATCATCACCCTCTCCTCTTCCACCTCTCGTTATACAGCGCTTTTGCAAGCGCCTCAACTCTCGCCTGTAGCATTCATGTACGATGTGCTAGTCTAGAGGCACACATGCAGGGTGAATTGCGCGCGATAGTTTCAGGACGAGTACAGATGGTTATGTATCGTGACTTCGCATGCCGCTCAGCGCGACGCTTTGGCTTGGTGGGGACAGTACGCAATTTGCACAATGGCACCGTAGAAGTCATCGCTCAGGGCGAAAAAAAACTACTCGAGCGGTATGTCTCCACCTTGCGACGCGGCTCACTACTCTCTCGCGTCGATACGGTAGAAGTTGAATGGCGTGACTCCACAGAGCCCTTCAAACTCTTCTCGATTGTTTTTTAATATGAAAAGAAAAACCCGACAGACACTGCTGTCGGGTTAGGTGCTGCGCTGATCATTATTCTTGCAACTGAACATGAAACCGAGTTGGATTATCGACAACCAGATTCCCTACTGCATCTGCTAATGTTATTCCATCAGCATACACTTCAGTGCCAGCGATGCGAGCGCGACTTTGGTTTTTGTATTGACTCGTTATGACTGTAATACGTGGCTGCAACGCGGCAGTAAAACACGCTTGAATATCAACATCCCCACCACACTGTGCCAGATGCTGAGTCACTTCGGGTATGAAAGGTACGCGCATAAAAACCTCAGGAGTTTGTAAGTATGCTGGTTTGAAAACCGTACTTACTTCCCGCAGATCTGGAAGTCGCAAAACACGAAAATTCCCTGTTCCTTCTTGAACCCAGTGTATGATCGCATAGGTATACGGACTCTCACTTACACCCTCAACATAGACGAAGGTTCCGACACCAATAGCTTCCAGTGGAATAGCGACTCTGCGTGCGCCTGCGAACCAATCTACCTCATGTACTTGGACTTGTGGTTGTGCCACCTCTGCCTCCTCGAATGAGTCTTGTGTACGTATGCCGTACATCAAGATACCTTAGCAGTAGTGAAAATAAAAGGCTCCCCGGAGGGAGCCTGTGCCACTTTTGTAGTGGCGGTAGTGCAGGTTTCTACTCGTATTTTGAACACTCCTTGCATTGGATCCAACCCGAGGGCCTGGACCGCGCCGGGGGAAAGGTCGAAGGTAGCAGTAGTTTTCACCACAACCATTTCGACCACAAACTTGGTACCACCTTTCGTCTTCTTCTCAACATGCTTTGACTCGCGAAGGAGCACATACCGATTCGAGTGCTTGGGCATTCTATCGGTAATAAGCCCTTCAATACTTTTACGTTTGTCGAGATTGACGAGTCGCACGCATGCTCCAAGAGGGTGGATATTCCTATCTCGAGCAGCTATAACGACATCCTTTGGCATGAACGCAGTGCCTTTTGCTGTGTTTTTGCCAGGCAAGCTGTACCAAGTTGCTACCGCGTCATATGCAGACACTTCTTGTGCTTCGCAGTGATGCGAAAGTACACACAGTGACGCACACAACACTAGTACAACCACTCTCACCGTCTCTTCCTTCTCCAGTTAATCCGATGCAAGGAGCTAAAACTCAGTCACCCGTGGGCGACGGCCGTGTTCCAGATCCTGCATATAGGTATACGAGCGTTACAGTAAAAAGGTTGCATATGAAAAAGAACCACTCCCGTATCAAAACGAAAGTGGTTCAAACAGCAAAGGTGTCTAGTCTATGCTGCGGCACCCAGCAAAGCCGGTGCGGACGCATTTGCTCGCCGCTGTGCAACTGGCCCCTTCATGGCCTTCTGCAGTTTCTCGAACGCGTGCACCTCGATTTGGCGCACGCGCTCGCGCGAGATGTGGTACTGCTGCGAGAGATCGTCCAGCGTCGTTGGATCATCCTTCAGCCGCCGCTCGATCAGGATATGCCGTTCCCGCTCATTCAGCGCCTTCAGCGCGGTGTTGAGCAGTGCCTTGCGGCCGGACAGTTCCTCACGATCGGCGATTGCGTCTGCATGACTTGGAGACTCGTCGACGAGCCAGTCCTGCCACTCACCTTCACTGTCCATGCGCATCGGCGCATTCAGGCTGTGATCCGGCCCCGCAAGGCGGTGGTTCATGTTGATCACGTCCTGCTCAGGTACGTCCAACACGTGGGCGATCTGTGCCACCTGCTCCGGTGTCATATCGCCGTTATCGATCGCCTGCATCTGGCCCTTCAGCCGGCGCAGGTTGAAGAACAGCTTCTTCTGGGCGGCGGTGGTGCCCATCTTCACCAGCGACCAGGAGTGCAGGATGTATTCCTGGATGGCGGCGCGAATCCACCACATTGCGTAGGTCGCCAGACGGAAGCCGCGGTCCGGGTCGAACCGCTTCACCGCCTGCATCATGCCGACATTGCCCTCGGAGATCAGCTCACCGACCGGCAAGCCGTAGCCAAGATAGCCCATGGCGATTTTTGCCACGAGGCGTAGGTGCGAGGTGACCAGCTTGTGGGCGGCCTCCTGGTCCTGGTTATCGCGCCAGCGATAAGCGAGCGCGAGCTCTTCCTCGAGCGTGAGCATCGGGAATTTGCGGATGTCCTGGAGATACTTATTGATATTCCCATCAGCCGAAAACGGTACTATTGTAGCCATTTTATCCCCCATTTGTAGAACGTAGCCGAAATATTTATACAATAATTTGTTAAATATAGCAAGCGTATCTATGCGAGGTATGTGGAACTTACCCGCCCTACTGCGGCATAGTAAGAAAGCGACGCGATTTGAGGAAGAAGTAGCCAATGATGACGAACGTTACGATCGGTGAGAGCCACTCAGGTATGTGCGCGCCAAATCCGTCAGCGATCATGATGCCACCAAGCACCACGAGCGAATACATCGCACCGTGCTTGAGGAACACATACTTCTTTA
The DNA here is from genome assembly GCA_964424235.1 of uncultured Candidatus Saccharibacteria bacterium. Classification (GTDB taxonomy): domain Bacteria; phylum Patescibacteriota; class Minisyncoccia; order Phycocordibacterales; family SBAW01; genus GWA1-54-10. Next base: position 21,306 of record CAYRHY010000009.1, on the reverse strand, counting down.
TGTTTTCTATATTGCGGATAGTCATCCAGCGCACCACCAGCGCACCGATACCATTACCAATCAAGATAAGTGGCACAGAAAGGGTGAATGCGAACGCCCCTAAAACGCCATCGATCGAAAACGCCGTATCGATCATCTCAAGAAAAAGGATTTTCGATGCATCCGAGCGGCCACCTCCACCCTGGCGCAAAGATACCTCTGCCTTCTCCGCATTTTCTTTGAATCCGTGCACGATAAAGAATGCACTTGAACCAACTACCGCACCAAACGCGAGCATTGGGTCGGTGTGAACGGCATACCACACCACAGTCGCGAGGATGATTGAGACCGTCGCATAAAACCACAGGCCATTCACCAAAAAGAATCTCTCAATCCACAACCCAAATCGCTTCGTCTCCAAAAACAGCCAGTGTAAAAAGAGAAACGTGAGGAATACGCCCGCTCCTAACAGGAGTATGGGGCCCGAGTGTTCGATCGCCGCTGCAACGGCGGGGTCATTGGAGAAAGTCGCCGTGAGGGCTCCCCACACCCCGATTCCTGGTATCACCGCCCACACAATGAGGAGCGGTAAAAAGCCGCGCACCAAAAACACCGCGAAGAACATTCCCCAGGTCAGGAACCAGCGGCGTGCCTTTGGACTCACCGTAGTGAGAACCTCTGCATTGATGACCGCATTATCGAGCGAATTAATAGTTTCAAAAACAGCCAGACCCAAAACAATTAATAGTGCGGTTATAAAATCCATGGATTGAGTATATCAATTTCTAAACATATTTACCGAATCTTCAGTTGCAGTTTTGTACGCTAGAGCGCAGGTACAAGAAAGGTACACGCATGGGGGACAGGACTCACCTGGTCGATAGTGACGAACTGGCGCAAGCAGTAGCCACATACGACGATGCCATATGTCGATACTTAGGGACTCTCCGTCGCCAAATTGAGCAAGATCCACAACCCCGCAAAGATGACTCTCAAGAAGTCTTGGAATTAAAAGAGTTCTTGCGTCGCATTTACAGCATGCGCACTCAGCGCTCGATGGTGCGTACAGCCCTTATCTCACAACGTTAGTTGTCCCTCTGCCCCGCGTAGTGCGGGGCATCTTTTTATTTTACGGGAGCGAGATGTAATTCAGGACGACACTTCACACACTTACATCCTTTGGGCTTGATGTACTCGTTGTAAAACTCTTTGCCGTAATCATACGAGAGCTCTTCGCCTACTGTAATGCCACGCTTCGCCATGACATACACATGACCCTTGTAAATTTCGATCTCACAATTCGGGCGGTGCGAATGGTTGATGTAGCGCGCAGTATTCGCGCGATCCTTCCCGTCTATTGTTACGGTTTTTGAAACCTCAAACAGATACTGACTCGTTATCGTTTCTTCCTCTTCTTTCGAAAGCACACGGCCCGTGTATTCAATAATGCAGGTGCCTTTCTTGATCGGCTCTTGCGCATATAAACCTAAACCCGCACTCGAACGCTTTACTTGTAATTTAATTGGTCGAATTGTAAATTTCCCCACAAGTGCCTATGATACTAATCCTCGGAAACAACTTCAAGGAGGATAAGTTGTCCCCCATCAAAAAGTGCCACCGTTGAGAAGGGGTGCTGTGCGAAAAAGAGCGGTCGCTTTGTTTGATACAGAAGCACCATATCCCCTACCGCAAGTGTCGTAGTGCTTGTGAGAACTGCGGGATCATAGCGTCGTGCGTAGTACATAATTGCACCTAATTCTCTGTCACCACCAAAGACTAACCATCGGCTATCGGGGTGCCCCGCAATGACTGTCGCGATCTCTCGTTCTTCCTGCGCAAGCGCATCAGCTGTGCCGTAGTACGCCGTGTTGAGATGAAAACCATTATAGATAGTGACGCAAAAACCGAGTACCGCAAGTATAGTGAAGATAGTCGCACACAGCATACGCGCCGCGCCGCGCGTGCTTTGTAAAAGAAAAGCGAAAGCGCTTCCCAGCGCGAGCGCCGCGAACGGATACAGCGGCACGAGATATGTGGGCGCTTTCGTTGCTGAGATAAAAAAGACTGTAATGACGAGGGCCACCATGCTTATACCAAAACCAATAGCTGCGCGCGTACGTACAGGCACCGTATGCCACCACAAAATAAGTGGAGCAAAAAGAAGCAGGAACACCTGCGCCCACGGGAGCGCGAAGCGCATCAAATACCACAGATAATCACGATTCGTTGTTGGCTCGAGCTGGAAGAGATCTTCGCGCACGCGCGATGTTACATTGAATACGACATAGTCCTGCCAAAAACGCTGGCCATAACGTATGAACTCAATAGCGTGCCAAGGCAGCGCGAGCAAGAGGCCGAGTCCCAAACCACCCCACACCTCCCTGCTTCGCATGAGACGCAACTCGCCCAACCACCACAACAAAAGAGGTAACGCTGCGAGTGCAAAAAATGCCACGACACTTTTGGTCATCACCGCAAGCGCGAGCGCCACGCCAAACAGTAAAAAATATTTCCTGTCACGCACCCCGCGCGCCACCGCGCATGCTGCAAGTACAATCCAAAGCGTCACCAAGACATCAATTCGCATTTGTCGCGCAGTTTCAATAACCGGCGATGTTGTGAGCAACACCACACCTGACAGAAGCGCTGCGAGAGAACTTTGTGTCAGGGTGTAGGCTAAGAGCATGGTGAGCGCAATGAGCGCTATGCCCGCAAGTGCTGACGGGAGCCGCAGTGCAAACTCATTCTCACCAAACAAAATCGCGCTGAGCGTCGCGAGCCATTCATAGAGTGGTGGCTTTTCTAAAAAGGGACCGTGAAAATATTCTTGAGATACCACACTGTGCTGGGTGAGCATCATGTGGGTAATTTGGGCATACGACGCTTCGTCATAATCCCAAAAAGGTGCCGACCCCAAACGCGTCAGCACTAAAAAGCTTGCGAGTGCAAGCACTAGAGCAACCCCCACCCCAATAAGTGAAAAACGCTTCATGAAAGTATCAGATATCTATACGCATACTATAGCAGTACCTGTCTGAATCAACAGCTACATGAAACAACTACCAATTCTCACACCAACTGACCGTTTGGTATTATACAAAGACGACGTGATACGTACCTTTCTTACACGTTACCAAAGCACCCGCACTCTCCGAGCATTTTGTACCCTACTGATTGCATACGCGGTGGGGGCAATGCTTAATCAATTTGCTTCCCCGTTTATCACGCCAGCGATTATCTGGCTGCCTGCGGGTATCGCTTTGGCGATGCTCTTTCTTGAAGGAGTAGTATTGTGGCCCGCAGTCGCACTCGCCTCTTTCATTGTAAATATTTTTTTTCAGATTCCTATTCCTGCAGCGCTGTGCATAGCGGGCCTCAACACAGCACAGGCAGCGCTCGGTGCATCTATTTTGCGCCGCACGCAATTCAACCCGCTACTCTCGCAACTGCAAGATGTGATCATACTCATATTGGTCGCAACGACTACGACTATTATTACTCCCGCGATCGGCTATTGGGTGCTATGGCTTGTAGGCACGCAAACACAGAGCATCTCTACTCTGTTTGGCCCGTGGTGGCTGGGTAATATACTGAGCGACCTTATTGTGGCACCAGTCCTTATTCGCTGGTCAGTTGGCTGGCCACACCGCACGCTCACGCAATGGGCAGAGTGGATAGCTTCGTTCTCACTACTCGCAATCGTGTGCTATCTCGCTTTTTGGACGCCGCTGCAAGCTCTGGGTGGGGTGCCACTGGTGTACGCGGTCCTCTTTCCGTTGATATGGATGGCAGTGTCTATTGGCCCACGCGGTATGACACTCGCTTTATTTATTGTCACACTCCTCTCGATCAGTGGCACACTAGTAGGAGAGCCATTTTTACACGGCTCAACTATCAGCAGCGAACTTATTCAGGTGGAGCTTTTGGACGTGGTGCTCGCTATCATCTTTCTCACCTTTGTTTCCAGCGAAGAGGGTCGTAAAGATGCTACCAACAAATTGCATGCACACGTTGAGCAGCTTGAAGCAGCTGTCTCGCGTATCAGTGCTGACGATAAAGCCAAAAATGAATTCCTGGCTATTCTGGCCCACGAACTACGCAATCCGCTCGCACCTATCCTAAGCTCACTTGAGTTGATGCACCTCCATAGAATCCCACAGGAGGTGCGGGAGTTGACCATAACCATGGAAGATAGAGTTAGGACTCTCGCGCGACTGCTTGATGACCTGCTCGACATATCTCGCATATCACAAAAAAAATTCAAACTCCAGCGCGAAACACTCGACCTCAATGCCCTGCTGGAGCGCAGCGCGCAAATGGTACAAGTACTTATGCAGTCGAAAGATCACACTCTTTCGCTCTATCTTGCTTCCGGACCCATATGGATCTCTGGTGACCCGGTGCGTCTTGAGCAGGTCGTGGTCAATCTTCTCAATAATGCTGCAAAATATACGCCACCTGGCGGCCTAATCGCGCTGCGTAGTGAAATTCAAAAGAATGAGGCCGTGATTCATGTACAAGATAGCGGTGTGGGCATACCCAAAGAAATGCTTACTAAAATCTTCGAGCCGTTTCTGCAGATGGATAGTACGAGGCGCTCAGAGGGGTTGGGTATTGGCCTCTCACTTGCAAAGCGTTTAGTCGAACTTCACCACGGTTCTATCGAAGCACGCAGCGAGGGACTCGCGCGCGGTAGTGAATTTATCGTGCGACTCCCGCGACCCGCGGTAGTACAACTCCCTATCCCCGCGCTCAGCCGCGTGCGTCGCCCACACCCCACACCCAAAGGCACGCTGCATATACTGCTCGTTGATGACAATAAACTCGCAGCACAAACACTCGGCAAACTCCTTACCCACAAGGGTAATGTGGTGTCACTCGCCCACGATGCCGCAGGAGCACTCCAGTACGCTACCGAGAAATCACCCGGTGTTATTATCCTTGATATTGGGCTACCTGATATGGATGGGTACAAAGTTGCCAGTACGCTCAGAGAACGTAGTGTGGACGCACCACTTATCGCACTGACCGGCTTTGGTCAAGAAGAGGACAAGCTGCGTGCAAAGCAAGCAGGATTTCGCTACCATCTCACCAAACCAGTAAGCATGGTGGACCTAGAATCAGTACTTGCACAGGTTGAACGTGATTTACTGAGCACTTCATAACACCTCCAGAGTAGTGCCCTACGATTGGTGATATGCAAGAACTAACATTGAGCAGCCGTCTACCACTTACCAGTAACAGTATCCCCGTGCTTGGCCTTGGCGTATGGCAAATGAAATCCGGTGAGCAAACAGAACAAGCAATAGCCTATGCACTCTCAGTGGGGTATCGACATATAGACACTGCAAAGTTGTATGAGAATGAGGAGAGTGTTGGCAAGGCGATACGAGAGAGTGGTATACCGCGCGAAGAACTGTTTGTCACCACAAAACTCTGGCCCACCGACGCCTTTGATGCAGAAGCAGCGATCAGTAGTAGCCTCAAGCGCTTGGGTCTTACCTACGTCGACCTGTACCTCATCCACTGGCCCGTGCCACTCTTTGCCGACCGAGTATGGCGACAAATGGAATCACTCAAAGAGAAGGGCCTAGCACTCAATATTGGTGTTTCCAATTATTCACTCTCACATATGGAAGATCTCCTCAAGCAAGCAAACCTGCCACCCGCGGTAAATCAAATTGAATGCAATCCCTTTTCGTATGACAAAAAACTTATCGATTTTTGTCAGAAGAACGGCGTCGTAATCGAAGCATATAGCCCGCTCACGCGCGGGCTCCATCTCGATCATGCGACCGTCGTTACGCTCGCGGTGCAGTATGGCAAAAGCCCAGCGCAAATACTTTTGCGGTGGGCGCTGCAAAAAGGGGCGGTTGTTATTCCCAAGTCGAGTAACCCCACGCGCATCGCAGAGAACGCAGATATCTTTTCATTTACTATCGATGCCGAGGGTATGCGCCGTTTGGATGCGCTCGCGCGCTAGCTACTGGCGCATAACGCGAAACGCAGTACCCGACGCGTTCATAACTGAAGGCACTGCGAGCAACTCACCCCCATCCCCCACCATCGAGATAGGCGTCGCGTGTGCTTCTGCAAGCGTCACCGCTGTGCCATCCTTCACCGCATGCGCGGAGATAAATGGCACTACAGCAAATTGACTCAATTTGATAGGTTCAGACCCTTCGGGGACTTCTTCTATCCATTCAGCAGAAGTGTGCACACTATGGTAGGCCACATCGGTTTCATACGAAGAGCCGGTCGAATCGTTGTGCATGGCGATATGCCATGTACCGGGTGACGTTTCTTGTATCGAGACACTCACCAAATCACCAGGCGCCACACGCAGCGGTGTAGGAACAGAGTTCCCCGGTAGCGCCTCTATCCAACTTTGATATTCAATATATCCATCTTCAAGCGAAATCGCTTGCGTACCCGCCTGGAGCAGACGATGATCTCCTACCCCACCAATACCAACCCACGTCGCATCCGCAGCAACATGATCACCCGCCACCACCTCTGGCACTATCCAACTACCAGACACCGCCGTAAATTCGCCCCCCTGTGCTACATAGCCAGACCAGTTGAGCGACTTTTTAGTACTCGTCGCTTGCACCAATGACGCGGTGGTGTCAGCCACCTGCGGATGCACCGTACCCACCGAGAGATACGACGCAAAGGCAAATTCCAATACCACAAGCAGTAGTAGCCCGAGTGCGCGCATGCATCAAGAAATACCAAAGCATGGCTTACGTTTTTATGAACAATGCACTGAAGTTTTCTTCAGCGAAGAATAACGATCCAAAAAAGGAGTGCCAAAAGAATGCGATACGCGCCAAACGGCACAAAGGTGTGTGTACGCACAAAGCGCAAGAGCCACACGATACTCACAAGCGCGACAATAAACGCGGTAACAAAACCAACCGCGAGCACCCCAAACTCATTGGGGGCAATAGACGAAGCGCTTTTAAGAAGATCCAGCCCGCTCGCGGCAAGCATAGTTGGCACTGCAAGTAAAAATGAAAATTCAACAATAGTGCGGCGGCGTAACCCCAAGAGCATACCACCCACAATAGTAGCGCCTGAACGCGAGACGCCCGGGATAATAGCGATCGATTGAAAGAGGCCGATTGCAAGCGCTTTTGTATAACTGATACGCGCTAACTCGCGACTATCAGCGCTCTCGCTTGCTACGGGCGAAGACTGCGACGGGTAAAAATATTCAAACGCAATGAGTACAACACCGCCTAAAAAGAGTGACCACAGCACGACCGACTCATTGCCGAGCAAATAACTTTTCACTAGTTTGTAGACCGTGAGCCCAATAATGCCGGTTGGAATGAACGCGACAATAATTTTTTTCAAAAGCTGAACATCGAGCAATTTTTTCCAAAACACGACCACCACGGCCAGTATGGCGCCTAGTTGTATAAAAATTTCGAATGTTTTTTGAAACTCAGTTTGAGCAAGCCCCAACAGTGAGCTCGCTAATATCAAGTGTCCGGTCGAGGAAACAGGTAAAAATTCGGTTACTCCTTCTACAACACCCAGCACAATCACCTGCAGCACGTCCATACCTATATAGTATCACTTATACAAAAGAAAACCGCCCCGAGTCCGAAGACCGAGGCGGTGAGATTGGGTGCGCTTAGCTCTTACCGAGCTTTTTGCGATAGGCTTGTTGGTTTAGCCGACCCTGGGTTACATCGAGTGCCAGGAAGGACGCCCAACCGGTCAATAACGCAAGTGCTAAAGCGATGAATAGCAAGTTCCCATACGTAACCATTATGATCGCCGCAACGAAAAGCGCAAAGATGAGGATTGGAGCAACCACATAGGCATGAAATACATCACCCCAGTACGTCGCTTCTGCTCCAAAAATCTTACCCGAAATAAGAACTGCCACAACCAGAAATATGACTTGCATCTCGGGTAACTCAATAAGATCAGGCAGCTCTGTATATTGCAGAATATATGATGCAACAGCGATGATGGTGCAGAGCGCTAGGTCTCCCCACACGCTCGCGCGTGAATGGTCGTATCCTTCGCCCTCTTGCACCCAGCGAATTATCCGAATTCCACCCTGGAAGAAAACCCAGGGTAGTAGCGGTTGCACCCAGAAGGGCACATACCACATGATCAAAAAAATACCTTGATGCACAGCACTCTCCCTTCTCATCTATTGTGAAGAACGTATAAGTACATTATACCACTATTGAGTTTCATGTCAATAGTCAATATTGCTTGTAAGATAAGGCTATAGTGCCTCCTCTGGCTCTTCGATGCTTTTCTGTGCCCGGGTGCTCATGAAGTGCGTCACAATGTAATAGCCCGCAATGACAAGTGCGATGATGGCGACGACCCACTGAATGTTAGAGAGCACGCCTGCAATATCACCAAATGCTGCGCCCATGAAGTAGCCAGCGACAAACAGCCCACCGTATTCAATAAGTGCGACCAAAAGCGCGTATTTGAAATAGCGGGCAAACGGCATCTCCACCATTCCTGCGACCACTAAAAATGCTTGCGCTATGCCATAAGAAAGTTTTGAGATAAGCATGGTACGAAACCCGTGCTGATCCCACAGCGTGCGCACATTTTCTAGATGCTCGGGCGTGACACGTATCTTGTTGAGTATGCGCTTTGCAAACGTGGTCTTCCCTCCCCATAGTCCCACCGCGTACCAAAAGTTATCGACCAGTACATCGCGAGCGATAAAAATCGCAAACGCAATAAACGGATCGAAATACCCGAGCCGAGAGAGCCCACCAGCAATAAAGCCGATGATCGGCCCCTCAATAAACGTAAGCGGAATGAGTATCCAATAGCGATACTCCAGTATCAGCGGCGCAATGGATTCTACAGACATACCCTAGTATACTAAACACATCATTGGTATGAGAGTTCTTATCGCCTCGGACACCTATTATCCACACGTGAATGGTGCATCCTATTTTACGCAGCGACTTGCCCACATTTTAGCCGAGGCGGGGCACGAGGTCGGTGTCATTTCACCCTCTCAAACAATCGGACACGACGATACGGTGCACGGCAAGGTCAAACATTTTGGTGTACGCTCCTTCCCTATTTTCATTGTCCCAAAATTTAGATTTGTCGTACCGGGTACCTTTAGTGCCCGAGTTGCCGATGTATTACGCTCATTTAACCCCGACGTAGTACATGTGCAAATGCACTTTGCGATTAGCCGCACTACCGTAAAACTCGCGTACAAGCAGGATATCCCGCTTGTTGCTACGAACCATTTCATGCCCGAGAATCTTACGCATTATCTCCACCTCCCTCCTGTGGTCACACGAAAAATTCATGAGCTTGCCTGGAAGGACGCCGTGCGTGTCTATCGCAAAACCTACCACGTCACCGCACCGACCAAGACCGCAGCGGTCATGCTTGAGCCATGGCACAAAAGTCAGGTCTCGGTAATTTCCAACGGGATCGATAGAAAACGCTTTAATCCAAACAACGACCCCACAGCCGCTCGTGAAAAATATGCACTACCGCAAAAACCAATTCTTCTGTTTGTGGGTCGTCTCGACAAAGAGAAAAATGTTGATGTAGTGCTGCGCGCGGTAGCGCTCGCGCGCCACAAGGTTGATTTCCATTTTGTAGCAGCCGGCCACGGCGCTGAACGCGCAAGGCTTGAGCGCCTCGCGAAACAACTGGGTATTGCAGAGAGTGTGACCTTTGCGGGGTTTGTGCCCGATGATTTCTTACCTTCGCTGTATGCTGCGGCTGACTGCTTCGTAAACGCGGGCATTGCTGAGTTGCAGTGTATTGTCGCTATGGAAGCTATGGCCACCGGCCTTCCCATTCTTGGTGCGCACGCAGTGGCACTCCCTGAGCTCATCCATCATGGCGAAAATGGATACCTTTTTATGCCGAGTGATCACACGACACTCGCAACCCATATCGTGACCATGCTTTCTTCTCCCCATGAACGAGCACGGATGGGGCAAAGGAGCTTAGAAATTATCAGCAATCATGATATCAGTAATACGCTTGAGGCGTTCGAGCACCTCTACCGAAAAGCTATTGCAAAGCAAATAGATACACTAACGACTCACTAGTCCACTAAAATAAAGACCCGCTCCCGGCAAAGCCGGGGCGGGTGCAGAGACAGGGTCTTACTGGTTGGCATACGCATAGAAGGCAACGAGCGCGAAGGCTAACAGAAGGACCCCTAGAATTGTACGGAAACTCCCTGCCGTCTCGGGCTTAGGAGTTCCGCCTGTTGGTGCTGGCGTTGGTGCTAGCACTTTCGCGCGCTTCATTCTATCGTCTGGACCATACCGTCCGACACCAGATTGAAGAGCACGAGTATTATTGTCGCGGAATTCTGCGCTGGGCATACACGGCCCAAACCCAAAAAGATCTTCTAACACACGCGGCATTATAATAGCTCCCGACTATTTCAAACAAAGGACTATAGCACCGTCCTCTTTTTTGGTATCACAAAGCACCGCCCTGTGTCAAATCACAGTGTCTATGGAGCGATAGAAGCGGTGCTACAATACTCATATGCATCGTGCGATCATCCGGCATTATACGGCCTGCAAAGAGCTTGGTGATTTTTGGCTATCACTCTTGTATGCAACAGTAGCTTTTGTCGGCGCGCTCGTGGTGAATAACTACGCTATCGCCTTTGCCACCGAGCACGCGAGTAATAATGTTACTGATCTTATTCTCTCAAATATTCCTACCTATGATGTCGATGGTCTCTTTGTCTATGGCACTTTTTTTGTCATCGGCATCACCGCGCTTATTTTGATCGAAAATCCACAGCGCATCCCGTTTGCACTTAACGCTATAGCACTCTTCCTTATTATCCGCTCAGGATTCACCTCACTCACGCACGTAGCCCCGTACCCACACCCCGAGGTAGATTTTGGCGAGACTATCCAGCGCTCGTTTTTTGGTGGCGACCGCTTCTTTTCAGGACACACCGGGCTCCCCTTCTTGGGCGCCCTCATGCTGTGGGGTGAAAAACCATTTCGGTACTTTTATCTCGCTGCCTCACTGGGGTTTGCGATCATCGTATTTTTAGGACATCTCCACTATTCTATCGACGTATTTGCAGCATTTTTCATCACCTACACCATTTTCCAGATAGCAAAATGGCTCTTCCCCAAGGAGTGGGAATGGTTCGGCGCGAAGCCATAACTGTCCTTTACTCATGAAAACGTACATGAAGATAATTCCTTAAAACTTCATGTACGCTGAGACATACTGGGAAGCGTCGAAACGTTAGTATAACTTCACACAATCGTATGCACCTACTTATCGTTGAAGATGAAGAGCGGCTCGCAAAGGCACTGAAAAAGGGTCTGGAGGCGAAAGGGTTCGCTGTCGACTGGCTTGCTGACCCAGACAAGGCGCGCAGCCGTATTATGCTCTACCGCAGCGAATATGACCTTATTTTGCTTGATCTCATGCTCCCCGGGCTTGATGGAGCGAGCATTACCGAATCAGTACGCAAAGAAGGCGTCGCCACCCCCATTATTATTCTTACCGCCCGCAACGAAACCGAACACAAGGTCGACTTACTGAACAAAGGTGCCGACGACTACATCGTAAAACCATTCTCTTTTGAGGAGCTTTTAGCGCGTATCTCATCAGTCTTGCGCCGCCCAACGACTGCCGCTCCTGTGACGCTCAAAGTGGGCGATCTCGAGATGGAGACCGCGACACGCACCGTGCGCCAATGTGGTAAAGAGGTCCCTCTAACACTCAAGGAGTTTTCACTGCTTGAATGCTTTATGCGCGAACCGGGGGTGGTACTCACCCGAGAGAGGCTGTTTGACCATGTATGGGACTTCAATTCCCTATCTTGGAGCAACGTGCTCGATGTACACATGAAAAATCTTCGCAAAAAACTTGCAGCCGAGGATACCAATACCATGTTTGAAACAGTGCGCGGCGTCGGCTATCGACTTGTCGGCCAAGCACATTAGTACTTCATCTTTGCTTCAGGAACCTCTTGGTAAAGTGTAGGCCAACAAGCGAGAGTGGCTTGGAATCAGGACGGCCCTGATCCCGCAGCGCGGGACGCCGAAACGGAAGTTATGAGCGTAGAGTGATCAAATATGAACATGCTTTGAGCCGAGGGATCGCTGCACAGTCTGCAGCGGTCCCTCGGCGCTTCTGTATCTATTTTTTTGCCGGCATTTTACCTAGTGACAAAGTTTTGCACAGCAAAAATCCGTATATACCTAAAAAGCATCGTATACTGAGGTCATGGAAGGCCTCTCGCACCATGAGAAGGATATTCGACCTTGGGGTCAGTACGAGCGATTTACCCTGAACGAATCTACCACTGTTAAAATAATTACCGTTTCAGCGGGCGAAGCATTTTCTCTACAAACCCACGCACGTCGCGCCGAATTTTGGCGCATACTCTCCGGCTCTGCCACTATCACCGTAGGAGACGCGACTCATCAAGCGGCGCCAGGCGATACGTTTTATATTGCTCAGAATACGAAGCATCGTGCTGAAGCGAGCACTGAAGGCCTCCAATTCCTTGAAATAGCATTTGGTGAATTTGACGAGAGTGATATTACTCGTCTTGAAGACCGGTACGGTCGTAGCTAATCATGGAGTCTCTCCTTACAGCAGCTGTATATATCGCAGGAATTTCGGTGACAGCGACGCTGTTCGTTATTCTTTTGGCAGTTATCATCGGTTTTGCCGCACTGCTGGCGTACTGGTACATTGCGATTTATGGAAAAACTCCTCAAAAATCTCACCAATGGCTGGATCGTCATGAAAAAAATCCCATCCTAGGACCCAACCCAACCGTGTGGTGGGAATCTGAAGCGGTGTTTAATCCAGCAGCGTTTCTGCATGACGGGAAGATACACCTCTTATATCGCGCAATAGGTGGGGACGGCGTTTCGCGCATAGGATACGCTTCGAGCACCGATGGCGTGCATTTTACTCGTCACCCCGAACCAATGTATGACCCATCAGGAGAAATGCTGCACCGCGCCGCCGAGGCGCGCAAACGCCTTTCGTATGCACCTCTGAGCTACAATCAGGTGACTCACGGTTCAGGCGGTGGCTGGGGTGGCTCAGAGGATCCGCGCGCCGTCATAATCGATGGAGAGCTCCATATGACCTTTACGTCATTTGAAGGCTGGAGCAATGTGCGCATCATGCTTACTTCTTTACCACTTGATAATCTTTCTTGCGGCATATTTAACTGGAGTAAGGGTCTGTATCTCTCACCGCCCGGCGAAGTGCAAAAAAATTGGGTACTCTTTCCTGAAAAAATTAAGGGCCGGTTCGCGCTCATGCATAACATCTATCCGACTGTTGAGATAGCATACTTTACGCAAAAACAGATCGAAGATGGTGAGTATGTGTGTAGCCGTTTTGCACGCGAGGCACGTAAAGGAAAGTGGGATACGTATATGCGCGGCGCTGGCGCTCCACCTCTGAAAACTAAAGAGGGGTGGCTTTTGCTTTACCACGCTGTCGATGAAAAAGAGCCTCATAAATATAAAGTTGGCGCTCTTCTGCTTGATCTCGAAGATCCGTCGAAAGTGCTCCATCGCTCCGACTCGCCCATTCTCGAACCTGACCAGTGGTATGAAAACGACTGGAAGCCGGGTGTAGTGTACGCTTCGGGCGCCGTTATCTTTAATGGTGATCTTATCGTCTACTACGGTGGGGGTGACAAGTACATCGCAGCTGCAAAAGCGAATCTTGATGACTTCCTAAAAAAACTTACCCACCACGAGCACGCAGTACTTGAGCCAATTGTATAAAAGTGCGGGTATACTAAAAATATATGTACGTTATTAAACGCTCTGAAAAAAATCCTCTCATCGCCCCTATCAATGATCGTCACTGGGAAGCGCAGGGCACGTTTAACCCCTGCCCGGTCATGAAAGGCACCATGACACACCTGTTGTATCGCGCACAGGGTCGGCCAGATGCGCTCATGTCGCCGGTGGGTATCTCAACCATTGGTAAAGCACTCTCTTTTGATGGCGAAACATTCCAAAACCGCCGCCAGTTTATTACTCCGCAGGAGGAGTGGGAGCGTTTTGGCTGTGAAGACCCACGCGTCACCTTCTTTGAGGGCCAGTACGTTATTTTTTATACCGCACTTGGTGGTATGCCGTTTGGCCCGGGCAATATTAAAATCGCTGCTGCGCTTTCAAAAGACATGGAGACGGTGACGGAGCGTCACCTCGTCACCCCCTTTAACGCTAAAGCGGCGGCGCTCTTCCCAGAGCGCATCAACGGGAAGATAACCGTTATACTCACCGCCCACACCGATGAGCCCCCGGTACACATTGCGATTGCGCAGTGCGACAAGCTCGAAGAGTTGTGGGATCTCTCGTTTTGGCAGAAGTGGCACGACAACCTCGAAGCCCACACCATCAACCCACTGCGCTTCCCGCAAGATCATGTCGAAGTTGGTACGCCGCCTATAAAAACAAAAGAAGGTTGGCTGCTGTTCTACTCGTATATTCAAAATTATTTTGGTGGCGGCGAGCGTGTCTTTGGTATCGAAGCGATGCTCTTGGACCTCAATGACCCGACAAAAATTATCAGCAAGACAAAGGGGCCCATCATGGTACCCGAGGAAATATATGAGCGCTATGGCGCAGTGCCCAACATCGTTTTCCCGACCGGGGTGCTGTTGCAAAAAGGTGGCCGTATTGACCTCTACTATGGCGCTGCTGACACTGTGTGTGCAAAAGCATCACTTGATCTTGATGACATTCTTTCAGCATTGCTACCTGAGCGTCGTACTGAGCTCGTCATCCGCGCAAAAGAAAATCCCATCCTCAAACCCATTCCTGAACATGTCTGGGAATCGAAAGAGGTATTTAATGCCGCAGCAGTTGATATTGACGGTGTGGTCCACATCCTCTATCGCGCTCAGGGCGAAGACGGCATCTCGCGCATTGGGTACGCGGCCTCTAAAAATGGTATCAAAATAACTGAGCGCCTCAAGGACCCTATCTATGAACCGCGCAAGGATTTTGAATCTCGCGGCTGCGAAGACCCACGTATCACGCGCATGGGTGATACGCTCTGGATGGCGTACACCGCATATGATGGCGCGCGAGCGCGTGTGGCACTTACCTCCATTTCAGTTATCGACTTTCTTGCGCGCAAATGGAGCGCGTGGAGTACGCCACAGCTCACGACCCCCGACAACGTCAATGATAAAGATACATGCCTTTTAGAGGAGCAGGTCAATGGTCAGTACATGCTCATGCACCGTATTGATCCGCAATTATGCGCCGACCTCCTTGATAGCCTCGACTTTAAAAAAAGTCGACTCACCCGCTGTATTGAAATTATGGGTCCACGCCCTGGGCTGTGGGATAGCGTCAAAATCGGCATCGCGGGACCACCACATAAAACAAGTGAGGGTTGGGTGCTTATTTACCATGGTGTCTCAAAAACGGGCACCTACCGCCTCGGTGCAGTACTGCTTGATCTGAAAAACCCAACCATCGTGTTGGCGCGCACCGTCGATACCATTCTGGAGCCGCTTGAAAAATATGAGGTTGAAGGTGTGATACCGCGCGCGGTCTTCTCGTGTGGTTCGGTCTTGCGAGGTGATACGCTTTTCATCTACTATGGAGGCGCTGACACCGTCTTGTGCGTCAGTAAGGTGTCACTCAAAAAGTTATTGAACGTACTTCTTCCTGATTCACTCAAAAAACTATGACCTCCCCAAAAGCTATGGCATTCGATCTCGACGGGACACTCGCCGAGAGCAAGCAGCGTGTCACATTAGAAATGGGCGAACACCTCAGCACTCTCTTGCGGTATATACCGGTCGCTATTATGTCGGGCGCCGGATTTCCGCAATTTCAAAAACAGTTTTTCCCTGCGCTTCCTGGTAGCACCCCTTTGGAACATTTGTATATCTTCCCAGACAACGCTGCGCAATGTTTTGTATACCGCCAAGATACGTGGCACCCACAGTACGATCTCGCCTTTAACCCAACCGAGAAGGCACATGTCATGATTGTGCTGCAAGATGCACTCGCTGCAGTTGGCTTAGAGAATCCTCCCGCACAGGTGTGGGGCGAGCGTATCGAAGACCGCGGGGCAGAGATCGCCTTCTCTCCACTTGGTCAGCAAGCACCACTTGAAGAAAAAGAGGCGTGGCACAAACTGCATGATGATGTACGTAAAAAACTGCACGAAGAGTTGAACAAACGCCTCCCTGAATTTGCTAACGTCATGGGTGGTCTCACCACCATCGACATCACCCGTAAAGGAATTACTAAAGCCTACGGAGTACATCGATTTTCAGAACTTACTGGCATAGCCATACACGACATGCTGTATGTTGGTGATGCCTTGCAAGAAGGCGGTAATGATGCGGTCGTTTTGGAGACCGGCATTCCGGTTCAGGCTGTTTTTGGCCCACAGGAAAGTGCTTCACTCATCCAAAAGATACTTCACGCACAGGATAACAATTGATATACTGCCGGTATGAAAATAGGTACAAAAAATAGTTGGTTACTCCCTCTACTCGCCGTACTCGCCATTCTTCTCGCGGGCTTTGTCGTGCTGTTTGTACTACCTGCAGTTAGTAATGCGCCAACCACTCATGGGCCAGGCTCAGACACGACCGGAACCACTCCGCCCGCTCCAGCGACACTCGTTGATACCATCACGGTTGATCAGCCGCTCCCAAAAGCGACCATCACCTCTCCCCTTACTATCACCGGCAAAGCGCGCGGCACGTGGTTCTTTGAAGCTTCTGCTCCGGTAGAGTTGAAAGATGCTTCTGGTGTGGTGATAGCGCACGGCGTCCTACAGGCCACTGGCGATTGGATGACGACCGACTTTGTACCATTCACTGGCACACTCACCTTCACCAAGCCGGTGACCAAAACTGGCACGCTCGTCCTCAAAAACGACAACCCGTCTGGCGATCCCAAGCGTCAAAAAGAACTCGATATCCCAGTGATGTTTCAGTAATTTCTCCTTCATTTCCCTACCGAGGAGCAGTCGATGAGATCATGTAGGCGGGCTTCTTTTTCTTGGGCGTCGAGTTTAAGGTTCTCGGCCTTCCAGCCGATCAGGTTTGCGGCGAGCTGGAGGAGTGAGCCAGCGCCGGCGAGGGCCAAGAAGAGTATGACGAACCACGCCCACGGGAACATATAGTAGACAAAGGCGACTACGAGTGCCGACCAAAAGCCAATACACCACGGGCAGCCCAACAGGTCATGGAGCGTACCCAAAATACCATGGTGATAGGGGTGAAGTTCTACATAGGTGCGCCCATCTTTTTGGTATTCATGCTTGCGCACAAAGAGTTCGCGAAACCAGCGGGTGATTTTGTCATACACGACCAATCGGGTGATACGAAAGGCTGCGAACGACATGATAATAGCGTCAAAGATACTTATCGAGCGCGGGAAGTTCCCATACTCGCCCCATACCTCCCACATGGCCCCTGCTACAACACATAAAAAGAATAGTGAAAACACAAAGTTCCATATATTCTGATCTTCTTTAGGGCGTGTGGTGGTCATATAGTCATAATGTACGATTCATTTCATCTTGGGTCAATAGCCCAACATATGGCTTAGATTAAGCGTTTTTTAAAGTGGGAGAAAGTGTTTAAAATTCACCGTATTTTCACTCAAAAAAGTCAAGTTTTACACCATTTTCTACAAAAATGGTTGCTAAATGGCAAAAAAGATTCTCGAATCGCTTATACACATCCCACTTTTATGAATTTCGCCACGAGCAGTAAACAAAAAAGGTACAATGAGTGTCCAAACCTTTACCAAATTTTATTCATAACTGCTCGTGTATATGGCCACCACCCAAAAAATTAAGAAGCGCAACGGTGAGATAGTAGATTTTCATCCTGACAAAATCACGATAGCAGTGCAAAAGGCTTTTGCCGCAGTTATGGGCGACTCACACGAGGCAGATGCTAAGGACATCACCCGCGCAGTCGTCGACTCAATAGACGAGAAGTTTGGTAACACGGCGCTGTTCCCTACTGTTGAAGATATTCAGGACTTGGTGGAGAAAGCACTCATGGAGCGTGGCTATTTTGCGGTCGCCAAGGACTACATCATCTACCGCTACGAGCACAACAAGCTGCGCGAAGAGAAGAAAGAAGAAGTCATTGAAAAGATAATCGAAAATTCACTCCTCATCACTAAGCGCAATGGCTCTAAAGAGGCCTTTAGCGAGAGTAAGCTCACCCGCACGCTCCTGCGTGCTGCTGAGGGGCTTGAGCGCAATATCGACGTGCCTGCTATCATCGCCCGCGTGCGCGCTGAGATGTACGATCAGATCAAGACCAAGGACATCCACGACGTACTCATCATGGTGGTGCGCTCGATGATCGAACGCGACCCTGCTCACTCCTTTGTCGCGGAGCGCCTCCTCTTGCAGTCGATGTACCGCGATGTGATTGGTGACGTCGACTACCAAAATCTTGAGACAGAGTATAAGAAGGCTTTTGTGCGTGCTATTAACGAAGGCGTGCAGGTTGGGCAGTTTGACCCGCGCATGATTGAGTTTGATCTGCCAAAGCTCGCTGAGTCGCTGGTGATCGAGCGCGATCGCGACTTTAAATATTTGGGCCTCCAAACTCTCCAGGCGAACTACCTCTCGAAAGTGCACGGCACCAAAAAACTCCTAGAGACGCCACAGATCTTTTGGATGCGCGTCGCTATGGGCTGCGCCTTGGCTGAAAAGACGCTCGAAGAGCGCGAGCGCTATGCTATTGAATTTTATGAAATCATGTCGGCGATGTACTATATGCCGTCCTCGCCTACCCTCTACCACTCAGGGCTCAAGCTCCCACAACTCTCCTCCTGCTTCCTCGCGACCGTGGGCGATGACCTGCGCGCTATCTTTGGTGAGTTTTCAGACGGCGCACAACTGTTGAAGTACGCGGGTGGCCTTGGTACCGACTGGACCAACGTGCGCTCGACTGGCTCGATGGTCAAAGCGACCGGTGTTGAGAGTCAGGGTGTCATCCCGTTCCTGAAGATCGCGAACGACGTGACCATCTCTATCAATCGTTCGGGTCGCCGTCGCGGTGCTCAGGCTGTTTACTTGGAGTATTGGCACGCCGACATCGAGGACTTTATGGAGTTGCGTAAGAATACCGGCGACGAGCGCCGTCGCGCCCATGACCTCAATACCGCCGCGTGGATCCCCGATCTCTTTATGAAGCGCTTAGCGCAAGATGGTGAGTGGTCACTCTTCTCTCCTTCAGATGTGCCAGACCTGCACGACCTCTATGGCCGCGCGTTTGAAAAGCGTTATGAAGAATATGAGCGCCTCGCCGACGAAGGTAAGGTCCGCATGTATAAGCGTGTGCGCGCCGCAGACCTCTGGCGCAAACACCTCACCCAGCTGTTTGAAACTGGCCACCCGTGGATCACCTGGAAGGATCCTTCAAACGTGCGCTCGCCACAAGACCACGTTGGTGTCGTCCATTCTTCAAACCTGTGCACCGAAATTACGCTTAACTCTTCGCCTGAGAGCGAAACAGCGGTATGTAACCTCGGCTCTATTAATATGTCGAGCTTTATTAATAACGGTAAGTTTGACCGCGACCTCGTTGCGCGTGTTGTGCCGGTTGCGATGCGCATGCTCGACAATGTTATCGACATCAACTACTACCCGACTGAAAAGACTCGCAACTCTAACATGCGTCACCGCCCAGTGGGCCTTGGGCTGCGCGGACTCCAAGATGCACTCTACAAGCTCAATATCAACTTCGACTCCGACGAAGCAGTGCGCTTCTCGGACGAGTCGATGGAGACTATCGCCTATCACGCTATTCTTTCTTCATCTCTTCTCGCTAAGGAGCGCGGTACCTACGAGTCATACAAGGGTTCTAAGTGGGACCGCGGCATCCTCCCACAAGATACGCTCGCTCTCCTTGAGCAGGAGCGCGACATGAAGATAGATGTCCCTCGCCACGAAACGCTCGACTGGCGCCTCGTGCGCGAAGCAGTGCGCCAGTGGGGTATGCGCAATTCAAACACCATGGCTAATGCGCCAACCGCCTCGACCGCTAACATCGCTGGCTGCTACCCAACCATCGAACCGATCTACAAAAACATTTACGTGAAGTCCAACATGGCCGGCGACTTCATGGTAGTCAACGAGTTCCTCGTCGATGACCTCAAGCGCCTGGGACTGTGGAGTATGGATATGCTCGAGAAGATCAAGTTCTTCGATGGTTCCATCCAAGAAATTGACGAGATCCCGCCCGCACTTCGTGCGAAGTATAAAGAAGTGTTCGAGATCGAACCACAGTGGCTCATCAAGGCTGCCGCCTATCGTGGCCGTTGGATAGACATGTCGCAG
Organism: uncultured Candidatus Saccharibacteria bacterium; assembly: GCA_964424235.1. Classification (GTDB taxonomy): domain Bacteria; phylum Patescibacteriota; class Minisyncoccia; order Phycocordibacterales; family SBAW01; genus GWA1-54-10. The sequence continues at coordinate 978 of CAYRHY010000009.1, read as the reverse complement.
TCGCTCAACATCTTCTACGGAGGCACTTCAGGCCGCGTGCTCTCTGAGCTCTACCAATACGCATGGGGCTTGGGGCTCAAAACCACCTACTACCTACGCACTCTTGGCGCTTCACGCATCGAGAAGTCGACCGTGAACATGGCGAAGTTCGGCGGCACATCCAAGACCGACGCGAGTGTTGGTAGTACCCCTTCAACCATCACGATCGAGGAGAAGGTCACGATAGCAACGAGCATCCCCTCACCAGTCCTGATGGCTCCACAAGGAGTATTCGCAACCCACGCACGCTCAACCCCAATGTTGAGTGCCTCTATAGCGCGCGAGACACCTCTAAACCCGAACCCGCCAAAGCTATCCTCCAGCGAAGTATCCTTTGCCTCTCAGAGCGAAAATCGCCTCGCCGCACTCTTAGCTGAAGAAGCTGAGAAAAGCAAAGGAACTATCCGCCCCAAGATCGAAATCGTCGGCGAAGCGTGCGAATCCTGCTCGGCGTAATCTTAATTTGAACGTTCGAACGCATAATTACACACAAAGCAAGTTGTGGGGCCCTTTATTAGCAGTAAACTAGACACACTATGGCAGCAGGAATCATCAATGGAGGCGGTTCGACCGACCCAAATAAGATATTACCCATGAAGTATAAGTGGGCACGGGCTCATTATAAGAAGGGTGTCGCTAACAACTGGGTACCCGAAGAAGTTTCGATGCAAGAGGACGTTGAGCTCTGGAAGAAGCCTGGTGCGCTCTCCGAAGACGAGCGTCGCATGATCATGTGGAACCTCGGCTTCTTCTCGACCGCTGAGTCGCTCACCGCCAACAACCTCGTGTTGGCAATTTACCGCCATATCACCAACCCTGAGGCGCGCCAATATATCTTGCGCCAATCCTACGAAGAGGCGGTCCACACTGACACCTTCATCTACTGCTGTTTTTTTAATGATATTACGACTACCGAGATCTACAAGATGTACGAAAATA
>CAYRHY010000008.1:26063-33784 GCA_964424235.1 uncultured Candidatus Saccharibacteria bacterium | reverse complement strand
GTGTGTGTGCGACGAGCGACCAAAAAGCGGGAGAATGATTGAACTCACGCAGGTGGCACAACTCGTGCACAATGATATAGTCCTGAAGCATCGGGGGAAGAAACAGAATTTTGTAATTGAAATTAAGATTTCCCCGCTCGCTACAGGAACCCCAACGGGAACGGTGCTGTTTGATGAAAACCTTCCGCAGTGGATGTGTATAGTACTGGTTAAAGTACGCGAGTCGCGCGTTCACGAGCGCTCGGGCTGCTTCTTTATGACGCAGGTAGTGGGTACGCCGCCGATGTAATAGATCCAGACGCAGCACAGTAGACAGTAATTATTGTGGCAACACACCTGAGTCTGGCATAACATCATCCTCAGGAGTTGTTGGCTGAGTAGCGGCAGGCATACCATCCCCACTCACACAATTTTGATATGTTTGTTCGTGTGTTGCGCCTTCTTCGATAAACGCGGTATTTCCTTTACTCCAAAATACGAACGTTTCGTTTGTATTCGCATACCGAATACCTGAGGCCGAAATCGTCTGCGGGAGTGAAAGATTACGCCCATCACTAAGCGTTATCGTGACACTGCCAAGCGTAGGCACTGTGGCTCTAGGAGTTGCAAAAAATTGAGCTGTGATGCTCTTACCATTGTTACAGGTATAGGTTGCTGTACCAACAAACTCAGGCGCCGTGGATGATGCAGGAGTAGTGGTTGCGGTTTGCGAGCCTAATAAAAGCGAGAGAAATGGAGAGTTTTTGTGCTGCCATAACACAAATCCTCCCAGAAGAAGAATGAGTGCAAAAATAACAACAAGGAGTATGCTGCGACGACGCCCTTTTTGTATCGGATCAGCGTGGTCAGGCAAGATCTCCTCAGGCATAGAGTCAGTATAACACTACATGCGCACAGCGGTGACCACTAAACGATGGTCATACGTGTTACTGTCTGACACCCAGGACCCATCACACGTGATGAGCACTACTGTTGAAGTGCCACTAGTGTGGAAAATTTCCTGCATAGGCACGGCGGTATATGGATATAACTTAATGTCATAGACCCGAAAGTGCACCTCATCGCCCTGAGCATCAGTAATCGTGACCACATCCCCAACCTGTATACGTGATAATTTTTTAAACACACCCGCCAACCCTAATCCATCATCTACATGTCCATCGATCAGCGCGCTTCCAGGCGCTCCTGGCGCTGGTCCATAGCGATACCAGCCCACATCAGTGAAATTAGTCGGAACCGCCATAGTACCCATCCTTCCTTGACCCACGTGCTGTACTGGTGCATCAATACTAAGCGATGAGATGCGTAATCGCACAGGCAGTACGCTAGTACTAGTGCCGGTTGTTGCAATAGTGTCGGGTGCAGTGGCGGCCATACTCGTATCCGCATCTCTGGGAGAGGTTATAACCGCATGAACAAAAGTCGTACCAAATAAAATGGCACCACCTCCAACCAACATACAAGCCACGAGGGTACGAAATAATTGCATGATGTATAGACACGAAAAGGTCCCGCGATGCACGGGGCCTTTTCTTACTAGAATACGTTTACGCGGTAGAGCGGGCTAAATACATACCACCAAGAGCCATGGCGAGCGCAGATGCTACGAGCATGAGGGCATTAGTAGTTGCACCACCGCCTGCACCGGTGTTGGGGGTGCCTGGTGTAACCGTAGTACCCGTTCCTGTAGAACTTGTTCCCGTGTCTCCCGTACTTGTTGCTGTTTGAGCAAAAGCTGTGCCACCCGAGAAGAGCAGCGCGCCTACCAAAGCAGCACTACTAAGTAATTGTGCTGTGCGCATAGCATTACTATATTTTAATTTCCAATCTTCGACCTACGGTCGACTATAGAAAAACGCTACTGAAGAGCGAGTGAAAGGCAGCGCAAACAGGTCTGCTGGTTGCGTCGAGTTTTGAGATATCGATTACCACAGGTGCACACGAGAATAGTAGTCTTATGAGGCTTTTCTATCCAATGGCCATCTTGCTGAAATGTCTTGCGTGGCTCAGAAAGAGGCGCGTGGCGCTTTTCAAGTGGTTTTTCGGCTTTAATCTGCTTTTTCTGCATGGGGCTGTATAATAGCAAATAAATCACATTTTGTAAATAGCCCCTGCTGTATGTTCATGCCGCTATCAGGGGCTTCTTCCTATAGTGAGAGGGCGCCTTTCGAGCGCTTTTATTCGTTAAAAAATAATTACAGTATGAGTACACGTTTTCTTCTTTCCGCGGCGTTCATTATGGTCGTGGGTGTGCTCGCAGCCACAGGAGTACCGCGCCTGAGCTTCGCGCAGACAACTCCCAGCAGTGGCATGGGAAATGTCATGATAAGCAGCGACACCAGTAGTACCACAGCCAGTACCACGAGCAGCACGTCTGCGACGAGCACAGCAACTACTTCGGCGACACTCTCGCTCTCTCCCACTTCAGGCATGATGGGCGACTTCATTACTGCCGATGGTAGCGGCTTCACCCCAGGCGAAAATGTACAAATCACCTTTGGTTCGTACATCACCTACTTAGCAGCAAATCAGAGTGGCGACTTCTCCGTATCGCTGCTAGTTCCCAGCCTGGCAAGCACCACCTCAAGCACAACACCAAGTACTGACACATCGGGAAGTATGGTAACTGCTTTGGGCGGTACGAGTCAGATGACTGCTACTGCAGCATTCATAAATACGGGTGGCACAAATATGGCAACTTCCACTGCGACAACCACCCCAAGCAATGGATCGGGTACTACAGGTACCACAACCGCAAGCACTAGTATTGCAGTATCGAATGTACAAGTAGTGCCAGCCAGCAATAGCACGACCATTACCTGGACGACTTCCGTGCCAGCAACCTCACAAGTCGCGTATGGCACCACGACCGATTACGGCATTTACTCGATGCTCGACAATACTCTGGTCACCAACCACAACATGACACTGAGTGCTCTGCAGCCAAATACTTCGTATCACTTCATTGTCCTGTCGATGGATAGCAAGAGTAATGCAACCAGTTCACTAGATCAGATCTTCACGACACAGGGTGCAACCAGTACCGGCACAACGACCGGAAACATGGGTAGCACGACAGTCTCAAGTAGTGACCTAGCGGCTATCTGGTCTGCAATACATCAATTGCAAACATTGCTTAATTCTCTACAGGAGCGACTCCACGCTCTAGAGCAAGGTGGTAATGGAAACGGGAACGGTGGGAGTAATCCCGGAGGAAGTGGTACTGCTTCCGTAGACCAACAAGGACAAACTGTTCGTGCGGGTAGTTCTATCGACTTTGGGGGACACAACTTCGGTAGTGAAGAACATGTCCTCGTGATGCTCAACGGCACCACGATCGGCCAAGGGTTCACTAATCTTGGTGGTGGCTTCTCCACCGGCTCGATGAGCACTCCTTCGAACCCAGGCACATACACTTACACATTTGTAGGTCAATCCAGCGGCAAGAGTGCAACCGCTACAATAACAGTCCAATAAGAGAGCACATGCACAAAAAAACACCCCGCTATGCGGGGTGTTTTTGTATGGATACGGGTAGTACAGTACACTAGAGAGCGCATGTCAGAATATCTTTTATCACTTATTTTATCTTTTGGGTACGTGGGTCTCGGATTATTGGTTTTTGCCGAATCCGGACTCTTTTTTGGTTTTTTCCTACCGGGAGATAGTGTGCTGTTTAGTGCAGGCCTCTTAGCTGCACAGGGTACTTTTAACATTTGGGTTTTGGTACCAGTTATTGTTATATGCGCTATCGTTGGTGATCAGGTGGGATATTGGTTTGGCGCTCGTGTAGGACCCGCACTCTTCACCCGTCCTGACTCACTTCTTTTCAAGAAAAAACGACTGGAAGAAACCCGCGCATATTTTGAAACATACGGCCCTATCACCATTGTTCTCGCTCGATTCATTCCTGCCGTACGCACCTTTGCGCCCATACTCGCAGGAGTCGGTGGTATGCGCTATTCCCTTTTTGTGCGCTACAACATCCTCGGCGGCTTGCTGTGGGGAGCCGGTATGACACTTTTGGGATACTTACTTGGCTCAGTTATACCAGACATCGAGCGTTACATACTCCCAATTATCGCACTTATCATCGGCGTATCAGCCCTTCCACCCCTTCTGCAGTGGTGGAAGCACCGTTAACGAGTTCTCAATGACTGCAATACGCCCGCAACCTCATCCTCAGTTGCACCAGTAAGCAGGAGCGTGTACTCTTGATCATCCACAGTAAAAAATTCTGCGAGTGTGGTTGAAGCATTTTTATGGGTCAGATACCCTTCTACGCCTTGCGCGGTAGTGAAAGAGAACACCGGTGCGCCGGTAAGAATCATACTATCTTTAAACTTCATAAGGAGCGCTTGCGCGAAAGGATCTTGCGGGCTCAACAGTGAAATGGTTTTCGGCGTTGTATGCATGAGGTATCTGACAGTCGCTGCATTGGTGCGCAGATGGAGATCGAAATAGCGTGACAGTTGAGGATTTTGTTGCGCGAGAGAGTTACGCAGCGAAGGGTTCTTTAAAAGAATAAGTGTGTGGTACTTTGGCTCTCCTTTGACACCAAAATGCTTAGTGATGCTATACCCATCTATATCTCGCTGCGTAATCTCCCGAGCGTGCCACGGCACCGTTATAGTAAGTGCTCCAAGTGTGTACGTGTCACCTTGTACTGTTGAAGTCGCAAGCATCATGGGCGAGGCGATCGTCATTGCTCCAGTATGTGAGCGCAGTGGCCACAAAAGATATAGCGCGTCCACTCGCGACAACCACAGCCGATAGGTCGCCAACAAAGCTATACCAACAAGTATAAGGACGAGCAGTGCTGTGTGTATTTTTTTGCGTACCATCATAGTGCACAGTATGCCATGCTTCAGCCGCCATTCATACGGACACCGCTATAGTAACGGGGTGCGCCAATTAGCAATAACCATAAACCACTATGGCGGTACAGCACATCGATCTTAACCGGGCGAGCGCAGAGGAAATTGCGCAAGCGAGCAACATTGATACAGGGCGGGCAGCTATGCTTGTTGAGCACCGTGATGAACATGGGCCGTTTGAAAGTTGGGATGAGGTAGCAACGGTGCCTGGTTTTAATGAGCAAGTTATATCAAGCCTACAAGAAGCAGGTGCGCGCTTAGGCGCAGTTGAGGAAGAAGATGAAGATAGCGATTAGTAGCCCATAAACTCTTCGAACCGGATATCATCACCACTCACACCCAAACGAGTGAGCAGTTGGCGCATTGCTAGTACCATCCCTTGCGGGCCCGCTATGTAGTACACCGGGTTCACCGTGCGCGGCACGTGACGCTCTATCATTGCTTCGTCTATGTGCCCTTGTTCGCCATGCCATTCTCGTGCGCTCTGTTCCATGTTTGACATGGTCGCGACACACGTAAAGTGCGAGGTTTTTTGTTCGAGCGTTTGCAGCTCTTCCAAAAACGCAGTATCTTCAGGACGACGATTTGAATACAAAAGAGTAAGTTGATGCGGAAGATCACGCGCTATTGCATCAAGAATAATTGAACGAAAAGGGGTTATACCAATACCTCCCGCAATGAAAACAGCGGGGCGTGTTGCATTTTCATGCAGAAAAAAAGAACCCGAAGGCCCAGCAAGAGCAATCTCTGTTCCCAGAGGCAGCAGAGCGAGTGATCGCTTAAAGGCTGTGTCGCGCATCCGAGTCGCCACCGCGAGCGTATCTTCTTGCGGTGCAGCACACACTGAGTACGAGCGCGTATTCCCTTCTGCATCCGTTTGTGGTGGGTCTATAAGAGTAAGATCGATGTGTTGCCCCGCGACAAAGGTAAACCCTTCCGGTTTTTGTAAACGAAAAAGCATCGTCCCTTCGGCGATGGTCTGTCTATCAAGAAGTGTGGTGTGCATGCTACCTAGGGTACCGCATGCAGGCGCCACTGTGAAGCCACGCGCCACAGCATATACCCACTCACAAGCATCACGATGCTCGCGGGGATGCGTAAGTCGACGGTAAGAGGAGAAAACAGCCCCACCTGTGCGCCCAAAAATGGCATATACGCCAAAAATGAAGCGCCCAAAACAAGCACTGGCACAAACCACTGTCGCGGAACATAGTACGCATACAGAAGTGAAAATAGATCCGCAAGATAAAAATAGCGCTCGTGCATACGCGGCAAAAATAGAGGTATGAGAAGCACTACTGCAAGCGTAAGCTCAGTATAGGCATAGGGGGTCTTGGTACGTGCCGCCAACCACACACCACCCAGAGCAACAATAAGCGCCATACTGATACCCATCCAAAAAAGAAGGGTCTGTGTCTGCGGCGCAAGTCTAAAAGTATCAGTAAAGGCGAACAGTGACTGCGATGAAACATTCAGTGACGTATATTCTCCGGACTGATGCAGGTACACACCCATAACTTCAGTCATAGAAGCGCCCCCAACAAGAGCTGGTATAGTAAGCCCGATGTATATAAGCGGCACTATAATGAGCTCATGCAATCGTTTTTTGTGCCACAAAAAACCGACGATCACCGGCAGAAAGAATACAGCCTGTAATTTGACGCTCATCGCAACAGCAAACCAAACAGCGGCCCACAGTGGTCTATTGAGAAGTATTGCAAAAAATGAAAGTAAGACTGGTAGAGCGTACACCGCATCGGACTGACCCCATAAGGATGAATTAATAAGGAGCGTGGGCGCTATAAACGTGATACTGCTGGCGAGTAACCGCTGTTCATGCGTATAGTGAGTAGTTGCTCTGAGAAGAGCATACACCGTGTATGCAATAGCAAGGTCACACAGAAGCGTAAAAATCTTCACACTATATAGACTATAGAGTGGCAACCAGGTAAGGATTTTTATGACATACAGATATGCCGGCGTGTAGTCCGCAAATGGTTGCAAAAATGCCGTTAACCCGGGATGTTCTTTGAGAGCCAAAAACCATTTTGCTACAAAGTAGGTGTAATCAGTCGTTACAACAGGAAACGACCACATACGAGCCGCCACAGCGAGCAACAGCACTGTACAGGCGAGCACCATATACACTGAGCGTCGGTGCCCGCGGGCGCTACTGCGAAAATCCATAGTAAGACTGCGCACACCGCATTGTCACCGGCAGCGCCTGGAGAAACTATGAAGCACTATCAGTAGTACCCGTAGGTATAGGGGTACCCGTCATACATACCCGGGTACATCGTGGGAGAAGAGTAGTATGCAGGATATTTGTTGGAATAGTACGAGCGCGAACTATACCCACCATAGTGGTAATAACTCTGGCTATACGGGTTACACGACACCGAGGAGTAATACCCCCCACACCAATACGGCGCAGTTATAACTGGCGCACCTCCATACCTATTGGGGGACATAGTGTTTGAGTAGTAATACTGCGATGGTGAGTAATACGGTTGTGTATACCCATACCCACTCGCCCGTGTTACGTGCGGCAGTAGTAGAAGAATTGGTATTCCAAGCGCGAGCGTATACAAGATTTTTCGCATATGCTCATGGTACTCCAGACGACAAAATCTTGTATGAACGAGCGATACTATGTTTTTTTCTTTTTAGCGCTTGCGTGGCTTCGACCCTTTTCGATACCAATTATTATACCGTCATCAAGTCGCACCACTCGATTGGCCAAATGACCATACTCTTCTTCGTGCGTGACCATAATGATCGTTTGGCCGTGTGTATGTAGCTCAAGGAAAAGGTCCATCACCACTTTGGAAGACTCTCGATCAA
>CAYRHY010000008.1:15527-26053 GCA_964424235.1 uncultured Candidatus Saccharibacteria bacterium | reverse complement strand
GTTAGCGGTTGGTTCATCAGCAAACAAAATCTCAGGCCTCTCAGCTATAGCACGCGCAATCGACACCCGTTGCTGCTCGCCACCTGAAAGCTGCGAAGGTACATTATGCAGCCGGTGCCCAAGCCCCACTTGTTCGAGTGCTTTTTGTGCCAACGTACTTGCCTTGTCAAACGCATAATTCTCCATCAAGAGCGGTAGTACGATGTTTTCAACAGCAGTAAGCTCAGGCATAAGCGCATAATCTTGAAATACGAATCCAAACTTACGCAGACGAAAATGTACCTTTTCCTTTTCGCTCAACTGCCGCGTGTTTGTACCATCGATGATAATGTCGCCACTTGTTGGTTCATCCAGAAGACTAATTTGATACATAAGTGTCGACTTTCCGGCACCGGAGCGACCCATGATAGAAACAAATTCTCCTTTTTCAATAGTAAAATCGATACCCTTTAAAATAGTCGACATACCATCGCCACTTTTGTACGCCTTAACTAATTTTTTCGTTTCGATGATACTCATAGGTTAATTACGACCCAAGATAGAATCGAGTGTATTTTTCTTGACGATCATGCGTGCAGGAATATAGCCCGCAATAAGTGTCGCGATAACGAGCAAGAGCACTCGCACCATCGTCTCACCCACCGGCGCCACTAAAATAGTATTACTGATAGGAAGATTAATAGGGTGTGCACTAATATAGGGCACCAAAAAACCAAATAGAATAATGAGTCCGATTCCAGAACCCACAAGCGCATAAAATAATGATTGCAAAAGATACGCGACCTCAATCGCTTCAGGACTAATACCGATTCCTTTGAGAATGCCGATGAATTTACGTCTCGTTAGGGCATTGATAAAAATAACAATAAAAATGGTGATGGAGGCCACTACCAGGCCAACAGAACTTATAGCATTCCCAAGCACCGCAAACGTATTTTTCACATCCTCTACGCCGTTTGGGATGGCTTGCTCAAATGTCTGAACCTTTGCGAAACGTCCGACCCCGCTGCGCAACAAAAGATCGCGAAACGCTACCGGATCTACTTCGGGCGCAAGCCGAATTGCAATCTGATTAACACTATAGTCGTCGCGTCGCGCCAACTCTCGTAATTGTGCCGCCGGCATAAACACTTGCGAGGAGAGTGGTGAGTTGGCTTTGTCGATAAGAATACCTTTGATCACTACTTCGCGCGTCTGCCCACCAACCGTGATGCGCACCGTGCTTCCCGGCCCCACATTTTTAAGCGGCCGAATGCCTGGTATTTCACCAAAGGAATATTTTGCTATCAGCTGCGACCCGACCACCACCTGGTCAAAATCCCCAGGCGCTAAAAATGAACCTTCCTCTACATTGCGCGCAACACCAGAAAACGCATTTTCAGCGATCGGATCAATACCTACAATAGCTACACCGCTTTCATTAGGTTTTTCATTCGGGTCAGTGCGTGTTTTGTAATTCGCTTCAATGGTTCCTTGCGCGATATAGCGCGCGGTCATATGTTCGACTTGCGGAAGTGTTTGTATAAAAGTAACAATTTGTGGGCTCTGTTCGATGTAATTTTTAGTATCAAGGGTTGAGACTATCACATCGCCGGTTTCCTGTAAGCGATACAAGTCTGTGATCCCCTGCACGAGCCCAACCAAAATACCCGTTACCACTACCAAGTTAAGAAAAGTGAGGAGCATCACAAAAATAATGAGACTGGTTGTCCATATGCTTGAGCGACGAATTTGTCGCCAAGCTAAAAACCAGCCGACTCGTATACTAAGAAGTGAAAACATACTAGTAGCGAGGATTAAGTATCACCTGCTCGTTATCGGTAAGCCCCGAAAGTACTGGGACATTACCCAGCGACGTGTCGCTAATAGTTACCGTACGGGTTATGATAGATTTTCCCTCGAGCACCTGTACCTTGTGTACTCCATCCTGTATGAACACTGCTCCGGACGGAATAACATACACCTGCGGGATAACTGCGGTTTGAATCGTAACACTCGCCGTCATGCCTGAGCGGATGCGTTCGTCGCTGCGCAGAAACGCAAGCGTTGTTTTGTAGGTAGCAACACCATCGCGATCAGTCTTTGCAGGATCAATACGAATCACCTGTGCATCGAATGAGACAGTGGGACCATACGCATCAAGCGTTGTGGAGGCAAAATCGCCAACACGCACTGCTGCGATATTTACTTCAGGAACATACGTTTCGATCTCAAACACCCCGTCCCCTTGTATCGAAATTTCTGATGTGTTGGGTGAGACTATCTCGCCACGCTTCACATCCATACGTACCAAGACCCCATCAAATGGGGCGACGACTTCTGTTTTAGTAAGTTGCGCCTGTGCTGCTGCTACATCAGCCTGTGCAGCAGTGACTTGCGCTTGTGCTTGCGCTATAGACTGCACCGTAGATCCAGACTTTTGCAGCACGAGCGTTTTTTGGTCCTTAGCAAGCTGCGCTGCGTTTGCCTTTGCGCTCGCAACAGCGCTCGTCAGTGTTGAAAGCGCACTATTTACATTCGCTCTAGCGGTAGCAATAGTGACAATAAACGCACCAATAGTAGCGGCTGTTATTGAGCCGGAAGGGATCGCCGTATTGAGGGCAGTATTAGCATCAGCAAGTACCTGCATAACTGCTGCAAGATTTGCTTGGGCAGCTGCCTGCGCACTCGTAAGGTCTTGTGTCGCGGATACAGCAGCTGTTTGTGTTTGCCAGCGCTGGAGCACTCCTTCGAGACTACCGCGACCTGATTTCATGGTAGTAGTCAGTTGTGATTGAGTAGAGGTAAAAATAACATCAATATTTGAAGCGGTGGGATTTATAAAAAGCTGGTCAAGCTTATTATGCACCGCATCATCGCTCACCGTGTAGGCGTTTTGTATCGCATTCACTACTCCTTGGTTTGCCTGCAGCAGCGCGCTCTGATCACTCATGATTTGCGCTTCAGTAACCGCTATCTCCTCTGGACGCGTACCTTCTTGTAGTTGAGAAAGATTCGCTTGAGCGCTCTGTAGTGCTGCTTGCTTTTGCAGCACCAGTGCGTGCAATTCACCATTTTCTATCTCAGCAATGCGCTGCCCCGCCTTTACCCGCTCTCCTACAAGCGCGTATATGTGTGCGATGCGCCCACCCTGGGCAAACCCCAAATCAGAGGTTTCAGCAGCAACAACATCGCCTGAAATAGATACGCGCTGCTCATACACTTGCTTATGTACTGTGAGTAGTTGCGCATCAGTAAAACTATTCGAGAAAAATAGTTTCCACACCACAAGTCCAACAACGAGTACCCCCGCGGCACCCACGAAGAACGTGCGCTTTGGGAAGCGACTCCACATACTAAAACTATAGCACCACTTTTTTATTTTAAGCCGCTGTAGGAGCAACCGTGTTTATAGGTTCTCCCGCTCTAAATGCCTCGAGGTTCTGTGTGGTGGTGTCGAGTATACGTTGTATCGCCTCTTTCGTATCAAATGCAACGTGCGGTGTCACAATAACACGTGGGTGGGCAAGCAATTTCTTCGTTGCATCAGTTATTTCTGTCTCGTTTTCAAGCACATCAAGACCCGCCCCTCCCACCGTGCCAGAATCAAGAGCTTCAAGCAGTGCTTCAGTATCTATAATTGCTCCACGCGCAGTATTAATAACGTACGCACCTGGCTTAAGCTTTGAAAAAGTCTCTTGATTAAGTAGATGATGCGTTTGTGGAAGATATGGCACATGGAGCGTCACGACATCACTGTGTGCTAGTAGTTCAGGAAGTGGAACGTATTGAGCACCAAGATTCTTTACTTGCTCGTTTTGAGTGATGTCATAGGCGAGTACGCGCATACCAAAACCACTCGCAATTTTCACCGCATGCAGCCCGATACTTCCTGTCCCCACAACACCAATAGTTTTACCATTAAGGTCAAAGCCAGTCAGATCTTGCTGGTCAAATGGCGTGGCACTGTGTATACGTTCTTTTGCTTCAGGCACGCGGCGCGAGAGTGCCAGTAGTAAGGCGAACGCAAATTCTGCAACGGTGTGCACCCCATAGGCCGGCACAGTACACACGACAACAGAGCGCTTGTGCGCCTCAGCGAGATCAATGTGATCATACCCGGTCGAACGCGTTGCAATGAGCTTAAGATTGGGAAATTTGTCCATCACGGTGGCGTCTATCTTTCCTGAGTCAACAAAAATCGACAGAGCCTCAACTATTGTATCCCCTGGCACATCCGCTATTTTTGCGTCAGTAAAAACTGTGTCCCATCCTGAAAGTTTTTCGCGCACATACACTTCTTCAGAAGCATCTTTTGTGCAATACAATAATTTCATACAGTTACGCGTCAACTTCTGAGTGCACGTGGCGCACCTCTTTGCGTGCCATCTTCCCCTCTTCGGTTACATCATATATAACAATACCACCAAACAACATTTCGAGCTTTGCAACTTCTTCATACGGAACAGATTCGATAAAGGTCATGAGCGCACGGAGCGCGTTCCCGTGCGACACCACGAGCACATTCTTACCCTCTCGTAACAGGGGCACAATTTTTTCTTGATAGTACGGGACTGCACGTGCATAGACCATTTTGAGCGTTTCGCCGTTTGGTACGGGACAATCCCAATCACGACGAATATGATCAAACGCTTCCTTGCCAATAAGTTTTTCCATCTCCCATTTATTTTTACCAGTATAGTCTCCGTAATTTCGCTCATCGAGCGCTTTGTTGTACTCAACAGGAATACTCTCGACGGTAATATTGAGCACTTCGAGCATACAGGCAAGCGTTTCGATAGAACGTACCTGGATAGAAGCGAACGCCGCATTGATCTGAATATCATCTATAAGCTTCCCCATTTCAGCCGATTTATCAAATCCATATTGGGTGAGGTGCACGTCTCGCGAACCGGTCCAAAGTCCTTTTTTGTTCCACTCTGACTCGTGGTGGCGTGCCAAAAGCAACTTGCCCATCATGGTAGTAGTACAGTGCGCTCTGTGCCATTCTCTGCAGCATTGGATGCAATTTTACCAAGGTAGGTTACTGCCTCAACTGGATATTTTCCGCTTGCACTTTCCTCTGAGAGCATCACACCGTCGGTACCCAAAAGCGTTGCCCACGCAACGTCAGTCACCTCAGCGCGCGACGGTGTCGGCGAATCGGTCATAGAAAGAAGCATTTGGGTTGCCACAATAACTGGCTTCCCTACTTCGTTCGCTTTTTTAATGAGCATTGACTCAATAAACGGAATTTCTTCAAGTGGCACCTCGCTACCAAGGTCACCGCGCGCCACCATAAGCCCATCGGAAGCCGCAAGGATTTCATCAATATGCTCGAGCGCTACCTTGCGTTCAATTTTCGCAATAACTTTTTGCGTACCGTTATGTTTTTTGATAAGCGCCGTACCATCTTGAACATCTTTTGCGTTTCCAACAAACGAAAGCGCAATATAGTCTACCTTTTGCCCTACGCCAAACTCGATAGACTTTTCATCCTCTGGCGTTAAGAGCGTTTCGACCGATTGGTCATAGGTGTGTGAGGTGCCTGTTTGTATGCGCGGCCCAGGCAAATCTATGAGCAATTTTATATCGCGACCAACTTCTTTTGCTACATCACGAATCATAGCAATTTGCTGCGTACGTTCATCAAGCGTCCCCCAGGCAAAATTAAAACGAACAATATCAAGCCCCGCTTTCGCCATCGCCAAAAAAGTTTCGCGATCACTTGAAGCGGGCCCAATGGTAACTACGAGTGCTGGTCGTGTCTGCATATTATATTTCTTCTTCAATAACTAAAAGACGATTGTATTTTGCGACGCGCTCGCCGCGAGCAAGCGCGCCAGCTTTGAAAAACTCAGCGCCCACCCCAACAGCAAAGTCAGCAATACTATCGTCATTGGTCTCACCTGAGCGGTGCGACGCAAACAGCATCATACCATTCTCTCGCGCCACTTTGCACGCTGCGATAGCTTCGCTCAGTGTGCCAATCTGATTCGGTTTGATGAGAGCAGTAGTAACCGCGCACTGTCTGCCAGCGAGCGCGATCTGAGCGGGATTAGTGGTAAGTAAATCATCACCCACAATACGAACCTTTTGACCCAAGGTTTTTGTTATAGAGATAAAACCCTCCCAATCATCTTCCGCAAACGGATCTTCAATAGATACAATTGGATATTTTGTACACAACTCCTCATACCACGAGAGCAGTTCGGTACGATCATATTTTTCTTGTGGTTCTATTTCGTATAAGCCGTCTTTGTAGAAAAAGTTTGCCGCAGCATCTATTCCGACTTTTGCCACAACACCCGCCTTTTCTATCGCCTCAACCAAAAGATCAAGCGCCGCAGCATTACTGGATAGCTTGGGAGCAAAACCACCCTCATCACCAACCCCTGCCGCAAGACCGCGAGCTTTAATCAGCTCATAGAGTACTTCTTGCACCACTGCGGCACACTCGATCTTTTCTGCTACTGTGGTGCCGCTTGGCACCAGCATGAACTCTTGAAAATGTAACCCACTGTCAGCATGTGCGCCGCCGTTGATGATGTTAAAGCACGGCTGTGGCATGCGTAGTTCATTACCCATACGAGTGGCGATGGAGCGGTACAGTGGCACGCCTCCCGAGTGAGCGCTTGCGCGTGCAAAGGCAAGCGACACGCCGAGTAGTGCATTGGCGCCCAGGCGCGATTTATTGGGCGTACCATCAAGCGCACATATAGTCTGATCAAGAGTCTCTTGGTCAAACTCTTTCTCAATGAGTGCTGGCGCTATCTCGTCCAAGATCGCTCGTACCGCTTTGTGTACCCCTTTGCCGCCAAAACGCTTTTCTCCATCACGTAGCTCGTGCGCTTCGCGCGACCCAGTACTCTTGCCCGAAGGTACCGAAGCGGTTGCAATCGTCCCATCAGCAAGTGTAAGTGTTGCCTCAATAGTAGGCGCACCTCGGGAATCCAAAATCTCTCGTGCGGCAATTTCTCGTATCTTCATGGCACCCACTATACCACCGCTAAGAGAACTGATCCCACTGTTTTTACACTTCACCAATAAGGCGCGTTACCCACGCCTCAATATCTTTAACTATCTTGTGCACTTTTGGATATTTGCGAGTATGCGTTTCCGCCCAAGCCCCAATCGTAGGAGAGAGGATTGAAAAAAGTACTAAACTGATAGCTAAAAAGAGCACCCCCTGCAGAATAGGAAGTACGAGTCCTGCCAAACCAAGCAGCAGGAAAAAGCAAGCGAGTATACATAGGGCGGTGCGTTTAATGTGTCTTTTCATGGCCGTGTTTGCGGGCAAATTGCTCCATTTTTTTATTCATATGTTCAAGCGCTTCCATAACGTCCACCAAAGTAGCGCTCTCATTAAGAATCTCCTTCTCTGTTTTTTCGACCAGCTTTTTTTCACGCGCGATACCGGAGAGGATGATACTGTCACCAATAAAAAACGACACCAACAGCCCCGTAGCAAGCATGATAATGACGCCAAGCAAAATAGAGGCAGGGCCAAATAAGTGCGGATACAGCTCTGCCGTCTCCCACACTCCTTTCCAAAAAAGCACAATTCCTACCCCACCAATTAGGGCATAGAGTATCGGATAATGACTCAGTTTCGCTCGAATACGGTCCTCAAATCGGTCAAACCACTGAACTATGTGTCTCATGACTCACACTATACCATTTGCCTTTAGAGACGTGGAAATAGATCGGCCAGTTCATCTGAATCATAAAAATTTTGCCCGAGCTCACCATAGGTATAGATCGTCCCGCCCGTTTCGATGGTAGCACCCGCCAGCTGTGGAGTAGCGTTCGGGCGCGAAGCGGCAAACCCAATATTAAAAAGCGTCACTACAGCACCCGGATTTTTACGTAGATCGAAGCCCGCGCGCTCCCACTGCGCATATACTTCTTTTATAAAAAGAGCTGTATAGAGATACGAATAGTAATGGTCGTGCTCGTTGGTGAGCCGATCATACAGCGCGGTATCATGACTTTCTCCTTCATCATATGCGATAAGTCCGCTCATACCGGGACCTGGATACCATGGCGATGTAGTACTTGCGGCGTATTTTTCTATAGCAGTGGCGGTTTCTTGTTTAATGCCTGAAACACCTAGTGAAAATTGTGAAAGCGACCCTAAAATCTTTAGTGGTTCGAAGTATCGTTTAAATACTTCACGCTCTGCGGTGAAAAATCGGGTCTGCTCAGGCACTACAACTGCAGCGATCACACGCTCAGGCACCCCTGTTTTAATACTCACGTCTTGTATGACTGGTGCATCTTTGGCGAGCCCTGCTTTGATCACCGCCCACTCAGGCGTCTGCGACCACGAACAAGCTTTTATGGTCGGGTCAATACAAGGATTATGGTGAGCACTTAAGACTGGTTTGCCACTGATCGCAGAAAAAAATTGATTACGTGATTGTATGGAGCCACGCACATTGAGAAGCCCGAGTTGCATAGCGAAAAATACCGCCGTAAACACAACGCCGATCAGTGCAAAGATGCCCACGAGGATGTAAAAACTAATTTTTAGATACTGCACGAAACTACTATCTCACACCTTAGCGTAAAGACAAACTACTTGAGGTAGCGAGCGCTACTTTCATATCAAGTTTCAAAAGTGCCATGCGCGTTTTTTGCCCCACCATGCCATAGCCAGTCGACTGCACAGTTCCTTTACACACTATCCCCATACTGCATTGAAAGCGCTTGACAGCAGTAACGGTCATGGGTCCAAATGTGGTGGATTCCTGCCCAGGTGACCCAGGACCATCTTCTGCAATAAGATACCCGTTGGAGTTAAGGATCTTTTGCAATATCACTACCTGCTGGCCTGTTGAACCTTGCTGTAAGACAGATTTAATCGGGCTCCAGCATTTTGAGGATGCGTACCAGGGCGCGAGGCCTTGGTTTTCATATAGGTAGCGCGCATAAGCTAAATTCCCTTCAAGGGTATTGATATTTAACCCTAACTCTTTTGCAGCATCAGTATGTATCGCCGCCGCTTCCTGAAAAACACCCACCATACCACCAGTGCCGCCATAGAGCGGGTTACCATACTCGTCATACATACGGAAGTCTGATTCGCAGCGTGCTATTTCTGCCATAATAGGAGCGTCAGCAAAATAGGAACGCACACGAGCCTCGACATGGTCGGGGTTGTGTGGATCGAATGCGCTTGAGGACGTGGCGGTTTGCGCATCTATAGTTTCAGATGCTGGTTGGTTGGAGTCGGCGGTTTGGGCTCGTGCGTGTTCTATAAAGAACGGCGCCGCCCACAGTGTCGCTACCGCCAAGACACCGAATGTTATACGGGGCACACAATAAGTATACCCTATTTTTTGCAATGCAAGACTAGGAAAGGTGTTTGAAAACCAAACCTGACATCTTCATCATGTTAACAGGAGTGCTTGAGCCAAAGACTTTTGCGAGCTTCTCGTCTGGAACGATAGTGCGCTTATCCTTAGGATCTTGGAGATCATGCTTCTTGATGTACACCCAAATATTCTTTACCACCTCAGGAAACGGCATTGGGCCCTTACCCACTACTGCCTCAAGCTCTTCAGAGAGCTGCTTAGGTGTCATAAACTTATTTTCTTTTGCCATAGTCAAAAATTACCTACAAATAAACGTACCCCTACACTATACACCATATTTTTTCCTTGTCTCCTAGAGGGTGCGACTATCATACGCCCAATGGAGCAGTGCTTGGCGTTGCTTTGAATGGCAGTGCCAATCACCTGGACGACAATTTTTACGAATTTGAGCACTGTGGCGAGTCATCTGCATCCATCGCTTTATTTGTCGCTCATCGTCCACACAGCGGCGGCCCATGTAGTAGCGGCAGTACCACTGGAACCAGCCGCGTGGGTCGTCCTTGTGTATCCAACCCTTTGCGCGCCATACAGAGAGTGGTTGACTTGCTGGTACTTTAAAAAAATTGAGTGAAGGGTTTTGGGTATAGATACCTTTCTTTTGCAACTTCGCTTTAGCAAACCACGTCTTTGGAAACTCTCTAGTGCAGTCGCGCATATACACACCACCAAAGATACCCAACGCAAGCATCTCTTTAGGCGTCAAATCAGGCTTGAAGCGGGGATCGAACTTTTTACCCATAGGCGCTGTGCAGGTATAGCGATACCCTTGTTGCATCTTGTCATTGACTGTTACGCTGCGCATACCTAGCGAAGCTCTGGCGCAGTCTGCTGTTGCTGGAGTTCGACTGTCCCTTTTACCTGCTGTGCTCTTTGTATTGGCACAATAGGAGAAGCTTGTGGCACAGTACTACTTGCAGCAGAAGTCGGGGTACCTGTACTAGTGTTTGATCCCATATACGACGAGTATGTATAGACCATAAGCAGTGCACCCAGAGCCACCGACAGCAGGAGCACGAGCAGCAGCACGTATCCACCAGAAGTTTTTTGCATATCTTATGAAAACAAACGGGATGTTGCTACTGCAATAGCAGAAACAGCGCCGGTCACACACGCGCCCCACACCAAGTCGACCACCGTAACCAGTGTTGGCCAATTCCTAATGGTCGC
>CAYRHY010000008.1:0-15517 GCA_964424235.1 uncultured Candidatus Saccharibacteria bacterium | reverse complement strand
GTTGGTAAGATCATAGGCACCATACGCCATAAGCCCAACTACGAGCCCGAGTAAAAATACTCGTGGCAGCGTACTATTGAGGTTTGGTTCTATAACGATAAAGACGAGACCTGCTGCATACAGCAAATAAAACGCCGCAACGGCATAGAAGTTCACCGTATCAGCAAACAGGTAGCCAAGCTGACGTTTATAAAACCCAGACATGAGTAACCCGATCCAAAACCCATCAAGCAGAAGAAACACTATGAGCGCCGTAGCGTATAACTTAAGAAACAGCATACTCCCAGTATAGCTTGGCTTTTGAGGTGACGATTACTCCATGCCTGGGCGAGAGGCGTCTGACACTTCAATATACGCTGAAGGAATTTTAAGGTGTGGATGATCTTTAAACATCTCGGCGGCTGCTTCGTGCGACTCTGCTTCAACTACCAAATACCAATTAATTTCGTTCTTCGCCTCTTCGATACCTTGTGCAGTGATGCGCTTGGTCTTTCCCACCGGCAAACCTTTATCAAACACTTCTTCTTGATGCGCACTCATCCATGCACGCCACTCTTCCATCATCTCTTGCGTCTGCTTGGTGCGCGTCGCTTCGTCAGTGGTCGTCATCCACTCTTGGATAGCTGCTGCTGGGATATTAAATAAAACAAAAAATTTTTTCATATGTTCAAAACTTACAAATAATATCTTATTGTGCGCACCGCTTCAGTGAAGATTTCCTGAAGTTCACCTTACACTACCACAGGCACGAAAAAGGGCGGCAACGTGCCGCCCATAAATCAAACCAATACCGGCCACCAAATGGTACATAGACCCAAAGGGACGGTGATGGTGTAAGCCCAGAATGCCCATATCATGGCACGCCGCTTTACAATGCCCCATTTTTTACTGGGTGCAAACATGGCTAACAGCATTGAGACAAAAGACACTGTAGCAATTGCTTCATGCGTATACCGAAACCAACCCGGGACCATATCGAACCGGGTCCCCAATACTCGAGTCTGCAGTAGTATCACGCCAACAAGCGCTAGAACCAACACAAATCCCCACAGAGCGCAAATGTAATGCTTTCGTTTTCTTTCACCCTGAGCATTGCTGTTGCATACAATCTGCAGCGTAGCTCCTACTTGAGAAGCTCTGATCATTGCTTTGCCGGCCAAACGCGCCCGAAAGAAAAGCACCCACGAGACGACTGCCAACACCGATGTCAACACAGCCCAAAGAATATATAGCATAGCGTTGAACTCCCATTACTCTTTCTGCATGGGACTATACCAGCTCCTTTGGGTGCTGCAAACAAACAGGGTTTTATGCTCAGCAATGCTCACCCGCGACGAAACCGGTCGTCCAACATAGCTGGAGCGAGTAGCCACCTGAAGGTCGATTGATGTTGAGCAGATCGCCGGTGATATACAGGTTTGGCACTGTACGTGAACGCATAGTTTTCGTGTCTATCTCTTGCAGCGGCACACCCCCATCAGCCACTACTGCGCGATCGAGCCCCATGAGACCGCTTATTGTCAGTGGTAGCGCCTTAAGTACATGTACGATTTTGCGGCGCTCTTCTTTGGTGACGAGGTGCACCTTTTTTTCAATATCCATCAGTGGTCGCAGGAGCTCGAGCACCCCGGTGTGTGTACCCAGCGGCACAAATTCTTTCACTACATTTTTAAACGCTTTGTTTTTATATTGTTCAAACGTGGCAATAATTTTTTTATCAAGATCAGGAAATTCTGTATCCGGATACGCATCGATAGTTGCGGTAACAACTCCTGCATATAAAAGTTCACGCACCGTGGCAGCACTATTAAGCACCAGCGGGCCAGAGATACCAAAGTGGGTGAAGAGCAACTTCCCTGTTTTTGTAAAACGTCGCTTACCATCTACATAAAACGCTATTTTCATAAAAGAGAGTGATGTGCCTGAAAGCATCTTGCTCCATTCCTCCTCGACCGCGAGCGGCACGATCGCTGGTGTGGGATCCTTCACGGTGTGCCCGAGCGCACGCAGCCACAAAAACCCGTCACCCGTTGAACCGGTCTCTGGGTGTGAGAGACTCCCCGTGGCAAATATATATGCAGTAGCGCTCAGTACTTCTTTACCCACCACAACTCCTTCAATGGCTCCCTTCGCATCAATCATCACTTTTTGCACAGTGGCGCCCATGCGTACTTCTACCTTGCCCTTTTTCATATACGAAGCAAGTACCTGGCAGACATCAGAAGCTTTTTCGGTATGAGGAAATGCACGCGAGCGTGCTTGTACCACCAGCGGTAAACCCTGCTTTTCAAAAAATGAAAAGGTATTAGTGACACCAAATTGTGCAAAGGGCGCATACAAAAATTGCTCAGCGTCCCCATATGCTTTTAAAAACTCTCGTACCTCATGCTGTGCATTAGTAATATTGCAGCGGCCACCGCCTGAAATAGCAAGCTTTTTACCGAGCGTGCGATTCTTTTCCAATATAAGTACGTGCAAACCACGTTCTGCTGCACGGCCTGCCGCCATCATGCCCGAAGCGCCACCACCAATGACTATGACGTCGTACATAACGTCTTACTTACTAAGATCAAGCGTTTCGTCGATGCGAATTTTTTCGACAAAGTCTGGCACGTGGCTCACCACAATCATCGCGCCCTCATAGGCGCTCAGCGCTTCAGCGATAATCGGTAAATGACGAAAGTTAATGT
This sequence comes from uncultured Candidatus Saccharibacteria bacterium, assembly GCA_964424235.1. GTDB lineage: Bacteria > Patescibacteriota > Minisyncoccia > Phycocordibacterales > SBAW01 > GWA1-54-10. The sequence continues at coordinate 12,827 of CAYRHY010000008.1, read as the reverse complement.
GATTGGTTGGTTCATCGAGAATAAGCAGGCCTGGCTTCAGCAGAATGAGTCGCGCAAATGCGACGAGGCCCTTCTGCCCTTCCGAGAGCGTGCCAATTTTAGAGTGGAACACCTCGCCACCCACCAGCAGTCCTGCAGCGACCTTGCGTACATCTTCTTCAAGATGCCGCCCCGCGGCAGCCGCCAACTCTTCATATACCGTTTTATTAAAATCAAGATTCGAAAAATCTTGGCGATAGTAGCCAATGCATACATTTTTAGCGACTGTGGCGCCTTTGGCGGTAGCATCAGCTATAGAGCGCAATAGCGTACTCTTACCGATGCCGTTTGGCCCCGCCAAAAGTAGGTGCGTATTTTTGCGCAGCGAGTGTTTAAATTTTCGCTCGACTGGTTTATGTTTTTGCATCACCGTGAGTGATTCAATCGAGAGGATTTCACCAATGAGCCCTTCTTGAAACGGGATACGAAACGGGCGGATAGTGCGATCTTCACGGCGCACATCAACCTTCTCCTCCTCAAGTTCAGCCGCTTTTTCGCGCATGCGCTTAGCAACCATGCGCATCTGACCACCTTTGTTGGCAAAAAAGTTTGCCTTGTCTTTATTTTCTTGGATCTCTTTAGCAAGAAGTGCGTTTTTGCGATTCTCTTTTTCAATGCGCGCACTGATTTCCTTCACCACATCAAAATAGTTACCGACATACTGCTCGACCTTGTGTGTATGTACATCTAAATACAAGACGCCTTGCGTAAATGAGTTAAGAAACTCTGCGTCGTGTGAAATGACGATGCACGTCTTTTTGTACTCAATAAGAAACTTTGTGAGATGTGCGATACCCTCTGCGTCCAAGTTATTGGTTGGCTCATCGAGAAGTAGTATGTCAGGGTCTTGGATAAGTGCCGCCGCAAGCAGTAGTCGTGCTTGCTGCCCGCCTGAAAATGCGCCCACACGCTTGTCGTGGTCGGCGTGCAGATTCACCACCTCAAGCACTTTGTCTATACGTGGGTCAATGTCGTACACCTTTTTGGGGAATACCTTTTGAAAAAATTCGCGCACTGAAAGCTCCATGTCTTCGCGTGGAATCACCTGGCGACCAATCGCGACCGTGAGCCCATGTGTGATATGGATGGCACCTTGGGTTGGGTCGTGCTCACCGAGCATTAAACCAAAAATGGTGCTTTTGCCTGCACCATTTTGGCCCATGAAGGTGATCTTCATGCCCCGGCGCACAGAAAAATCCACCGCATCCAAGATGGGTTTTTTGATGCCGAAATCAAACGACACCCCTTCGAACCGCATGACCACATCTGAGCGCTGCATCTGTCTACTGTATCAGAAGATTACGCAACCTTTTTCTTTGCAACGGTCTTTTTTACAACCTTCTTAACAACTGCGCCAAGATCCTTTGGCGCCACTTTTGGTCCCTGGAGCGACGCTGCCACCTCCGCTAAAAGCGAGACGACGGTATCAAGTTTGCGATTCATACCTATAATCTGTGACTTGAGTTCTTCAACACCACGGTCAGCAGGCGCAGACGCCGGGCGATCAAATGCTTCGCGGCGTGGCTTTTCGCGGAACGAATCATAAGAGTTACCACGAAAAGAATCCCGACGTGGTGCTTCGCGGCGATCAAAACCATCTTGTGGTGCCTGCTTATCAAAGCAGTTTTTGCAAAATACAGGACGCTCGCCGTTAGGGCGAAACGGTACTTCACAGCGGTCGTTACACTCTGCACAAGTAGCACTATAGAGCTTGCGCGGCGCGTCAAAATTCTTTTTAAACGATGGTCGACCCTTGCCCCCGAACCCGCCCCGCTTTTCGTATACGCTCATGTGTGTAATGATATTGACTAAGAGTCATTACTATAGTGTTTTATGGCACAAAAAGCAAGGGTGCCCGCAGGTACTATATGGCGGCTCCATCATGCCCCAGCCCTGCCTTGTAACGCTCGATGACCTCGGGGTGTTTCCCCTCCTTACAGTCTGAAACAAATGCATCTGCCGCAGCGCCGTCAGGGAAGGTCATATAGGCGAGCGCACCTTCGCACACAACATTAATATTTATTTTTCCGGAAGCACTCGTCGATGGTTCCAGCATCTTGGTGACGGTAAATATGCCCTTCATGTTGTACTGCTGCCAATGATCACTACTGAGCGCCTCTTTAATGACAACAAAACCTTCAGCGCGAATATGCGCGCCACTTTGAAACTGCTGCATAGCATCAGCTGACTGCCCAAAATTAATCGCGTAATACTCACCTTCGTCGGTTTTGATACCAAATGCGCATTCAGTTGTTTGCGGTCCTGACGTATTACTATGTGGCAAACATTCAAGCGTACCAGAGAGCGTTTTTTGCTGTGGCGTTGCATCCAATGGTGCCAATACTTCACGCGGACTCTTCAGAGCAACCGCAAGTATCGCAAGAGCCCCGATCACTATCACTCCAGCTCCCAACGCGCATAGTATCTTTTTTCGCATATGCTCTACTGTAGCATTTCAAACTTTTTACGCATAGAACGTATGATGGCATGAGCCGTTGCTTTTCTGTAGCATTATTGCAATACTCTGCCTAGATGTAGCTGAAGGAAAAACCCTATGCCTGAAGGAGTGCGCGAAGTTAAATCTTTTCAACCGCGTTTCCCGTGTCCAGCGTTTGGAGGTATAGAAATTACATTTGATGGCTGCCAGCAAATCACTACTGTACGTGAGCGTAATGAAAAGCACTGCTCTGAGCTTGGGTGCGCATGCTCGTGGCGAATCTGCAAGGTGTGTGTACGGGAAGGTGCTGTTGGTGCAACTTCGTATGTAGCGGATTCAAGAAGTGGTGTATGTCTAAAACATGGAGGAACTTCGCCAGAAGAACCAGAGATAACTTTCGATCCCCCAAAAACGGAAAAGGAAGAGCTCGCAGATACAGAACCAGCACATCCTCCTGAAATTTGTTTTGATTACCGAAGAGTAGCAGCTCAACATATAGCCGCTAAAGCAAGCGGAGAGTCTGGACCTTCACTATTCGAGCTAGTAGATGCGGTGACTGCTATGCGATCGGAAGGCAGATCACACGCAAAAATAAACGGAGAGTTTGGCTATGCAGCGAACAATCAATGGAGTTCTCGATTATATCCTCTCCGTTATCTTACTCCTGAAACCCGAAGGGCTATGGTGCAACTGCAGGAAATACCCTCTCTTGCTTTGCTCACTCAGGTTGCGTATACCAAGCCTGAAAACCAAATTATGCAGCTGGATACACTTTTGCATGAACGCGCAACAATAGTTGAACGTCGGCGTAAAAAGTTGGCGCAGAGAACAGTACTGTTTCTTACAAAAACAAGAAAACACACACAGGAACTCCATCGACGCATTAAAACTTCAGGGATGGACATTCAAGACCCAACAAGTGTCATTACTGGGCTCGAACAAACAATTGATGAGTTGTTACAGTGTAAGGAGGCTATGCGCTCATACCTGAAACTGTAATACCCTCTAATCGAAACAAACAAGAAGGAGACCGAGTAATGCGACTCTTTGGATGGTTTAAACGCAAAAGAGGACCTCAACCAATATGCACCACAAAAGTTGTGAGTCCTCTAAACCCTGACGGTTCGTGGACGGCAGAAGTTTCAGTAGGTGGGGAATCCTCTCTCGTCAGAATCTACTCCATTTCTTCTCTGTTACGTTGAACGAGACCAATAGAAGCGTCGCATTATGCGACGCTTTCGTTTTTTATATTCCCGATTGTGTATTGTAGTTTCGTCGCATCATGCCGTTTGCTTTTTGCATCCCTAGCTGTTCGTAAAATGATTGGAGTTCAGAATCGCACAAAAGGTCCATCATGTAGAAGTCTTGTAGTTTTTCAAGCATGCGTCGCACCAGCTCTTTTCCTATCCTTTGGTTTTGGTATTCAGGCAAGACTTCAAGAAATGGTATATAGGCAGCGAGCGTGTGGTCGGTGATAGCAGTTATGAACCCGACAACTTTTTCACCATCTTTAGCCAAGATTACATAATCACTTTTCCCTAACAATTGCAGATGCTTCTCAGGCGTTGGGGCCTGCTTCCATCCTACAAAAAATCCCTGCAAATGTTCTATCAAAATTCCTTCCGTCGATTCTGTATATGCAATCATGCTTTCATTTTATATCAGAAACTATTCGATAATGGTGTAGATTACCGATTAAATTGAGCGATCTGGATGAGGTTGCCGCAGGTGTCTTCAAGAATGGCGATGGTCGCAGGGCCCATGTTGGTTGGCTCTTTAGTAAAGTGTACACCTTTCGCTTTGAGTCGGTCACATTCAGCTTGCACATCAGCGACACTAAACATTGTAGCGGGGATACCCTGCTCAAAAATCGCCTTTTGATATGCGCTCGCCGCTGGGTTAGCAGTAGGCTCCAACAATAATTGTGTACCCTCTTGTGCATCAGCCGAGACGACAGTGAGCCAGCGATACGAGCCGGCGGACACATCCTCCTTTTTCACAAAACCAAGCACTTCGGTATAAAACTTTAGCGCTTTCTCTTGGTCATCGACGAACACACTGGTGATAAAGATTTTCATATGTGTGTATTGTTATTGAATGTTATCTTCTTGGACATGATTTTTCTCATACTCCAATTGTACCAAACAAGTTTCTTCTTTTCGTGAAGAAAGTCCCTTAGTGTACGACGAGATACAGTCCCCCAATGAGCAGTATCTGGGCAAGAACAGCAACGAGGAGCTTTTTGGTGACCGACATTGGGCTTAGCGTATATATCGCAAGTGATACACAAAATACAATAGCAGCTAAGACCAAAACGATGAGCAAGTTCGGTCCTTCAGGGTCATTAACTAATGCAAAAAATGTCCGCGAGCATACGAGGGATGTTACACCTACTATAAATAGAGAAAGGTTTTTCATATACTCTTAAAATTGTAATCTGATATTTCCATACAACTTCTTTTGGAAGTGAAACGTCACATAAAAGTCACTAATTAACCACACAAGGAAGTGACTTGGGTTTCTTAGCTCTGCGCCATCCTTTGTTAAGTCTCAAGATTTGCGGCTCGACTCAATGAGCAGCATTTTTTTCTCTCGCTTCCAACTTTTTATTTCAGCCTCGCGCTTAAGGGCCGAAGACCGGTTGGGATGCTCTTCAGTAAAGACCATACCAACCACCTCTCTTGAGCTCGTGAAGTGGCCACCCTTCCCTACCTGGTGCTCAGCCAAGCGCCTCTTTGGGTCGGTCGTGATGCCGGTATAGAGCGAACCATCACCACACTCGAGTATATAAACGAAGTACATACACTCTTACTATATATGACAAGGCCGCCCGGTGCGGGGCGGCCTTTGAATGAACATCCTCAGAGTCAAGACTGTGAGCCGTGCTGAAATAGTAAGACAAAGATGGTTAGCGCCCCAACCACAAACAGCACGGCCCACAAAACATATTTTTTGGGCGACCCTGATTGGGCTGACTGAATAGACAGCCGGCTTAACCGTGCAGAATCTATCATCAACTTCCTCCTTCCTCTCTGACAAGAGTTCGTTTCTAATCGTTACGATTGGACCGCATATTGCCGCCAAAACTGTTCGGGGACTTCCAACCAATCCTCAGGATACTTTGGAAGTGCAACAAACACTCGGCAAGAAGCCTGCACATCTGTTCTATTATTTATTTTTTTAAACTCGGCGTAGGCATTAGCCATCACCTGCTCCAGCAACCCTTGCTCTTCATGCACCACGTCTTGCTCTCCTTCGTCGCTCCAACTGCTATGTAAAACAATCTTGTAGTGGAATTTTGTGTCCACCGCGCTCGGTAAGGCTATGATCAACCTTTTCAGGATTTTGACTCGAGATTCGGCCTCAACCAGATTTCTTGCGAGCTCTCCCATAAGATGCGCTACAAGCTGATCTTGTTGCATGTTTGCCTCCTGTGTCAGTGTTCCAAAGCTTACCGTACAAGAAAATTAGCTATATGTTAAGAGGTAAGAAATTATTGAAATAACCACAAAAAAATGTATAGTGGTAGGGCATATTGGGAGATCGTCTAATGGCCCGCCTCGCCGAAGACTCGTCCGGCGAGTCGAGGCGGGTAGGACAACAGTCATGTATTTTGTTTACGTACTGCGAAGCCTTAGTGCATCAAAAAGTTATGTGGGCTTTACTAATAATCTAGTAAGAAGGTTGGGGGAGCACAATGAAGGTAAACATTTTTACACAAAAAGGCACGCTCCCTGGCAGATTGTCTATAGCGAGCAATATGATACATTGAAAGACGCCCGAGGCCGAGAGAAATATCTAAAATCTGCTGCAGGAAGAAGATTTCTAAAGACAGAAGTTTTTAGAAATCATTAAATTATTGGGAGATCGTCTAATGGTAGGACAACAGACTCTGAATCTGTTTATCTAGGTTCGAATCCTAGTCTCCCAGCTCGATTTGGTAGAATTATTGCATGAGAAAAATTATAACCATCACCTTTGTGACGCTCGATGGAGTTATGCAAGCTCCGGGTGGACCAGAAGAAGATACATCGAGCAATTTTAAGTATGGCGGCTGGCAATACGGCTATCTCGATAAGGAGGGTGGCGACATAATCAACAGCTTTATGGCGCAGCCATTCGAACTTTTGTTGGGAAGACGAACGTACGACATTTTTGCCGCCTATTGGCCAACTGCCAAAACCGATAACGAAGTCGCCGTACCTTTTAATGCTACGCACAAATATGTTGTGTCACATACACCGAAAGAACTGTCATGGAACAACTCCACCCTTATCTCCGGAGATGTTGTTGCTGAACTTAAAAAACTAAAAGCATTGGACGCCCCAGACCTTCATGTGTGGGGCAGCGGCAACCTCATACAAACTTTATTGGCGCACAACCTTATCGACACGATGCATATTTGGACGCATCCCTTGATAATTGGCAGCGGCAAACGTCTGTTTGAGGCTAGGGTAAAGCCGCAGGGTTTTAAAATGACACATTCAAAAATCTTGTCTACCGGGGTTGTTGTAGCAACTTACGAGCCCGCGGGGATGTTTAAAATGGGCACTATCGGAGAGTAAGGTTCCAATTTCGTACCAGACGGCCAGCAACTTTATAAAAGTCGAAAGGGGCTGACACAAAGGTCAGCCCCCATTGGAACGTATCGCTTCTATCAGTGCCGATCGAACACTGAAGAAACCCAAAGCTTCGGTTCATGGTTTGAGTCCCTGTGTCGACTGGAATTCCCTAAGGCAACAATAGCCTCGAGTAACCGCCCACACTTAACCACAGATTAGGGACCTTAGCTGTTGGTCTGGGTTTATCCCTTTAGTCACTTGCACGCGGCATGTGCCACCTAAAGCGTATGACGTTCCGTTCCTCCACCAACATACCACAACATTGTTGTATACGGAAGTGTGTTCCAACTTCCTTGCTTCGTTGAAGCTGTATACTACCAATATGAAAGCCTACAAAGATATAGATTCATATATTAAAGCGGCACCGAAGGAGGCGCAGCCATTGCTCAAGCAGATGCGTGAGACGATTCGCGAAGTTGCGCCTGAAGCGACCGAGGCGATTAGCTATGGGATCCCAACTTTTAAAATGAACGGAAACTTGGTGCACTTTGGCGCATTCAAAACACATGTGAGTTTCTTCCCCACCTCCTCAGGAGTTGCTGCATTTGCAAAAGAGCTGTCGAAGTACACGCTCTCCAAAGGCACCGTCCAATTCTAGCTGAACCAAAAACTCCCGCTTCCTCTCATTAAAAAAATCGTCCGTTTTCGCGTTAAAGAATCAAAAGTAAAGATAGTGAAAAAGACTCTTAAAAAGTAATTTCGTATATATGACTCATAAAAATGTAGCGATGGCGGGTGGTGTTGCGATTATTATCGTACTGTTTGCTGTTGGTATGTATGTGTCTTTTCAGCCGCAGCAAAGAGGTGCCGAAAACCACCACATAGGGATGACACCAGCAACTAGTCCAGAGAACGCGGCATATATGCTCGACGGCGTACATGTCGAACTTAAGAATGGTGAAGCCGAGGTTGAAGCAGCACCAGGCTCAGCATCAAAAATCACTACAAAAATTTTTGGTAATGAATTAAAAACCGATCTTAATGGCGATGGGCGCGAAGATGTAGCATTTATTCTTGTGCAAAGTAGTGGTGGTTCAGGAACCTTTTACTATGCAGTTGCAGCGCTCAACACGAAAGACGCGTGGATGGGCTCTGACGGCTACCTCTTAGGCGACCGCATAGCGCCGCAAGCCACAACACTCAGCCCCAACCCGAAACAAAAAGGTGTCGTTGTATTTAATTATGCAGAACGTGCCCCAAATGAGCCCATGACTACCCCGCCCTCGATCGGCAAAAGTGTGTACCTCAAACTCGACCCGCACACCATGCAGTGGGGCGTCGTCCTCCCCAACTTCGAAGGTGAGTCGAGATAATGAGGTGGATATTTATAAATGTGTCAGTTGCAAGCACTATACTATACAAATGAACAACCGCGCTATACATTGGCCAGCACTTATTGGGTTTATTCTCCTTGCTGAAGGCGCGGGTATTGTGGGCTCTTTTTTCACTGCACCAAATATTCCAATCTGGTATGCGACACTCACAAAACCGCTTATAGCGCCGCCCAATTGGGTATTCGGGCCTATATGGACGACGCTCTTTTTGCTTATGGGCATAGCGGCATACCTTGTTTGGAAACAGGGAAAAAATACTACAGCCGCTCTTAAAATATTTGGATTACAGTTGACGCTTAACGTACTTTGGTCTGTATTCTTTTTTGGCTTCCAAAATCCTGGCGCTGCATTTATTGAAATTATATTTCTTTGGCTTGCTATTGCGTGGAACATATATGCATTTTCAAAATACTCTAAAGTTGCAGCCTGGCTGTTGGTTCCCTACCTCGCGTGGGTCGCTTTTGCAGGCGCGCTTAATTATTTTATTTGGGCGCTGAACTAGCCCCCGTAAACAATTCTGTATACGCAAATGCTATGCTCGCCACTACAAGTAGTAGTCCTGCGCTATACATAAACCCAGCAATGATAGGTGTGTAGGGCAAGAGTTGCGTCGTGCTTAATAGATAGTGCCAATCATGCCCTGAGGTGTCGCCGCCCAGAAGTGGCAGTTGCATAGTCACAGCATCGCCCGCATACACCGACACATTAGTCATACTCTCTCCCGCCCACATAAGGGTTACGTAGCCAGAGAGTGTTTGTCTGTGATAGAAAAAATAGAGTGCGATACACACCGGCAGTAGTATTTGAAACCCCGAGCCCATAAGTACGTATACAAAGTGGCCAAAGAACATAAAAATAACATGTCCCGCTTCGTGGAAAATAAGATTCGCCAAATCAATAAAATGTGCTTCGTGTGGAAAAATTGCGCAGTTAAGAATATATAGTGCGGCAAGTGCTATACCCAGCGCATACCTATACCGCTTGTGCATCGCTACATTGTAGCGTGTGTTTACTCCTAGATACCAAGAAACGCCCACCTAGCGGTGGGCGTTTCTACATGTTTTTGAAGATATTACTCCTCAGACTCACTCTGTTTACCCTCGTCGACAAGATCGCGCACACGCTGACCGCCCTTCTGACCACCTTTGTGGCCAATCTCTGAGTAGAATTCCGAACCGTGTGTTTCAGCAGTTCGCTGTCCGCCCTTTTGGCCGGCTTCACTGACGCTCATGTCGCCCTTGTTTTTGTCGTTCTTTTCGTTTTCTACCATAGTGTTGGATATTAGCTGCCCTGCGTGTAATGTTCGACCTACCTGCTCATTGTATTGAGAAGTGCTTGAACTAGAGATGAACATTTGAATGCTACAATCACTGTACGCACGGTGAAATATCTGACACTACACGTACTAGTCCTTTGTATATGCAGTCTACTCTTTACCATAGGAGTGGTTGTCGTACATGCGCAGCTTGACCAAGACATCTACTGTCACAGCGGACAATATTGTTCGTTTGAAAATCCAGACACGAGCAGTGCGCTGACTCGGCAAAATCCGGGTGATGGGTACCTGTGGTTTATACCGCTGCCAACCCCTTTTTATACACCGCCTACCACTCCAGCGACCACAACAGTGGTCACCACAACTCCTACTACTACCCCTCCCACAACAAACCCTGACCCTGCGACCACTACTCAACCGCCTCCCACTAATCCCCAAACACAAAATCCTCCAGCAACGACTCAACAGAACCCCGGGCAGCAGCAAAACCAAACCCCTACCGAGCTTGCCCAAGAGCTCTATAACACTGTCCTCTTTTATATACCGGGACAATTAGGCACCTCTACCTCGCTCACAGCTTTTGGTATTGCACTACATTTAAGCGAACTCTTCCCGGGTCTTGCGCCAGCAGGGTTTGGCATCAATCCAAACAACTCGTTTGCAGATACGCTTGCTGTAGGCACCACTCCACTACCAGGTGATCCTGCGTATATCGGGAGTTATGCAGAACCCGAGTATGAGTATTACACTGAGGACGAAGAAGTTGAGATTGTGATCGCTGGTAAGTCAGGCACTCCTGCCGCTACCACCACCCAAAAACGCAAAGTGCTTCGGCGACGCCCTATCGCCGCACAAAAACAAAAAGGAATTTTTAATGATCCTCTTATACTTCTATCGCTTGGTGTGACAGGTGTTGCGCTCTTAGGCGCTCTTGGTTTTGCCGCATACAAGCAGCGCTATGGGCTTGAAGGCGGCGAAGAATCTGACACCAAAGATGACACATCACGTGACACGTTCGCGTAACGATTTGCTATACTGCCTCTATGCAACCAACTGGTGTACGTAAGTGGGCACCGCTTTTCGTGTTGTCTTTTGCGCTCCTTATCATCATTTTGGATACCACCATCCTCAATGTTTCATTGCGCACAATTATTAACGATCTCGATACGGACATAAAAAGTATTCAGTGGGTTATCACCGCCTACTCGCTCGTGCTCGCCGCATTCACCATTACCGGGGGCCGGCTTGGTGATCTATTTGGTCGCAAGCGCATGTTCGTGATCGGAGCGCTCATTTTTGCTGCAGGATCATTCATTACCTCGATCAGCACAAGTGTGGGCGTCATGATCTTAGGCGAAGCGATCATCGAAGGTATTGGCGCAGCACTCATGATGCCCGCCACCGCCTCGCTGTTAGTTTCTAACTACCAAGGTCGCGACCGACAGATTGGTTTTGGTATTTGGGGCGGCGTTGCCTCTGCGGGCGCAGCTCTCGGGCCGGTGTTCGGCGGATTTCTTACCACCTACTACTCTTGGCGCTGGGCGTTTCGTATCAATCTTTTTGTCGCAGCAATTGTTATTCTCGGCTCCTTCATTGTGCATGAAGCACGCGACACTCGGCAAAAACCACAACTAGATTTTTTGGGAATACTCCTTTCATCACTTGGCATGCTCCTCGTTGTCTTCGGGGTCATTGAGTCATCAACCTACGGTTGGATATATGCAAAAGAGACGTTTATGCTTGGATCATTTTCATTCGCATTTTTGGGACACTACTCGATAGTAATGCCAAGCATTGTGCTAGGGCTCGCTCTTATAGGACTCTTCGCGCTCTGGCAGTACTATCGCGAATATCGGCTTCAGCGCATACCCTTGGTGTCACTCTCGCTGTTCCAAAACAGTGTATTCGTGCGTGGCGCTCTTATCATTGGCTTACTATCGCTCGCTCAGGTGGGTATGAGTTTTGTACTTCCAGTTTTTTTCCAAAGCGTGCTTGGACTCTCAGCACTGGCAACCGGCGTAGCCATGCTCCCCATGTCACTCACCTTATTGGTCGTATCAATCCTCAGTGCATACATTGTGCAGTTTGTGTCGCCTAAGCGACTCATCCAAGTAGCGGTCGCTATAAATGCACTCGCCTTTTTGGTGCTGAGTATTGGTGTTGGGTACACTACCCAATGGGCGCTTACGCCAGGGTTTATCCTTTTTGGTATCGGCATGGGGCTTATCATGTCGCAGGCAAATAACATCACTCTCTCCGCCGTCCCCATAGCACAAGCAGGAGAAGCCTCAGGAGTGAATGGCACGTTGCGTCAATTGGGCGCGTCGCTTGGTTCCGCGGTGATGGGCGCCATACTACTTTCAACTCTGACCACTGGTTTAGTGGCAGGAGTCATAGCGAGCCCTACTATCCCCGCAGAACTCAAACCAAGTATCGCGCAAACGATGCAGACTCAAACATCAAACATCGAGTTCGGTGTGCAAGCACAAGGCGCGCCAGGTACTACTGGTCCACTGAGTGAAGAAATAGCCACTATTGCGCGCAGTGCAACTGTTGAAGCAAGTCGTTTAACGTTGCTCTCGGGTATCATCTTTATGGTGCTGGCGTTTTTCCTCACCCTGCGACTACCAAACACCAAAATGCTCGGTGCTACCGAGCCTAAACCTGCAAGCGCACACTAAACACTTAGCGCTGTATTGATGCTGCTTTGATAAACGCCACAAATAGTGGGTGAGGACTTAGTGGGCGCGACGTAAGCTCAGGGTGGAATTGTGCCCCAACAAAAAACGGGTGTGCGCTGCGCGGCAGCTCCGCAATTTCCATCAGTTTGCCTGAGGGTGATTTGCCCGAAAATACTAACCCTGCTTTTTCTATCCTTTCGATATACTCTGGATTTACTTCATAGCGGTGACGGTGGCGCTCACCCACTTCCGGTTTACCGTCCCCTCTCGCTACAGCTCCGGCGGACACGTACGCTTCGTGCGCAATAGTCCCCTCGGTGAGTACACATGGATAGGTGCCCAAGCGCATCGTGCCGCCATAGTCTGCCTTCGTGAGTTTCTCTACCTGCTCAGGCATAACGTCGATAACAGGATGCGGCGCATCTTTATTAACCTCAG
>CAYRHY010000007.1:1428-42658 GCA_964424235.1 uncultured Candidatus Saccharibacteria bacterium | reverse complement strand
TTCTTATATATTGCAGCCTCAGTCGCCTGGGGGTCGTAGGGCTTTAAAAACTTCTCGGGCATGTGGAAAATATACGTCAAAAATGCCTTTAAAGCGAGAGATTACCTACCGCGCGCAACTCCTCGCTCTGGTCGTTCGGGACGCCGTTTGTAAGCAGGTGGGTGAGTGCTGCCTCAGCTATCATGGTCGCATTGTCACCAGTAATGGCGAGGTCGGGGAGGCGTAGCTCTATATCGTAGCCATCAGCTGATAGATCTTCTTGCACTAAACTTTGGAGTCGCTCACGCAAGTAACGGTTGGCCGCAACGCCGCCGCCAATGACGAAGGTTTTTGCTTCAGTTTCGATAAGTGCCTTACGAGTCTTAGCGACAAAGACATCGCCTACGGCGTCTTCGAACTCGCGTGCGAATGCAGCTTTCTCATCTTCATGCAACGTTTTACCGCGTAGTGCGTAGAGAGCCGCAGTTTTTAATCCTGAAAACGACATGTCGCAGTTTTTGCTAGTGAGCATGGGACGGGGTAACTGAAAAGAAAGTTTATCCGAAAAGTCCTTAGCCCCACTTTTTAATAGTCGCTCCGCTCCTTTAAAAAGCGGCGCGCCCCCGCCTGGACTTTTCTCTAAATCTTCCTTTTCAGTATTTTTACGGTGTTGGTCTGCGAGTTTTGAAATCTGCGGGCCGCCAGGGTAGGGCAAGTCGAGCAGGCGCGCGACCTTGTCGAACGCTTCGCCTACGGCGTCGTCGAGCGTGGCGCCAACAATTTGGTATTCAAACCAATCTTTCATCAAAACAAATTCGGTATGTCCACCTGAAATAAGGAGCCCCAGTACGGGAAACTGAACATCTTCTAACTCATATGTTGCGCCAAGGCTGCCATCGCTAAAGCTTCGGCGCGCCAAGGATGAAACAAGGTGCCCTTCCATGTGATTAGCTCCCATCAGTGGCAGGCTAGTTTCTTTCGCCAATTGCTTTGCAAAGGTAATACCGGTCCACAGTGCAGGCTCGAGTCCCGGCCCATTGGTAACAGCGATAGCATCGAGAGCAAGCGAGGAAAACTCAGATGAAAAATGGTCTGGCCCCGCCTTGCCGACAGGTAGATTGTCGGCGAGCGGGGAGACCCGAGGACCTTTTTCAGGTGAGTTTTCCGAGTTTGCTAGTGCAGCTCGTAACGCTTGCTCTAAAATGACTGGCAAGTTTTTTTCGTGTTCGCGCTTGGCGAGAGTAGGAAAGACGCCACCGTATGGTGCGTGCAGCTGTGCTTGGGAAAGGAGGGCGCTCCCGAGCACACGAAAGACGAAACCTTGCGGAGTTTTTTCTCCTTCTGCTATTGCAATCCCCGTCTCATCACAGGACGTTTCTATAGCTAGGACACGCATACTTCTTTAGTGCGCGATACAGGACTCGAACCTGTGACCCTCCCCACGTCAAGGGGATGCTCTACCAACTGAGCTAACCGCGCGATACAAAAAGACGATACCAAAAATATCGTCTTTTGTCATTAGATATGTAGAGGAGTTTTAGTGGTGTTCTCGCTTTGAGAAGAGTTCACTCATCTTCAATTTAGCGAAGAAGAAGAGATATATGATCTCTAAGATACCGAAGGTGTTTATAACAAGGAGAGCGAGGAACCACCACGGTTCGTTGCGGCGCGCACTGTGCCACAGCGCCAAACCCTTCCAAAAAATACTCCAGAGAATAACGAGGATAAATAACGGGCCCAACACTGCGAGCATAGGCAAAATGAACCAAAGCGCGTCTACACCGTTCGCACCATAGTGCGCATACATTGGCGCTGCGTGTCCATAGCCCATGTCCGAATAATATATTTGATCTGTCATCATGGCTTCATGATAGCACCACCCAAGCTACTGCAAGGAGTTATACACTTTGGGTGCCAGTCATAGGCATGGGCAGCGGTTCTAGCATGCCAAAGATATTACCTTCTGTGTCGTGGTAGTAGGCGAGTTTGCCAACATTAGGCACATCCATTTTGGCGAGTGCTAGTGTGCCACCAGCAGCTTCAACTTTTTGAATCGACTCGTCGATATTGGTTACACCGACGATACATACATAGCCGTTAACCGGCGCGTCTGGGGCAGGGCGTGGACCTTTGCGCAGCATCATGCCACCATTAATGCCGACAGCTTCCGGTGTCCACGGCTTTCCCATCATTTCGTCCATGGTTGGGCCATTGATGAGCATGACATAGTCACCATACTGGGCGCCCATGTCTTGGGTCTTCCAACCAAAGGCGTCTTGATAAAATTTTTTAGCGCGTGCGAGATCCTCCGCGTGAATTTCGTAATGTACAATTCGGTTCATAAAAATAGTGATAGGTGAGTAATGCGCCCAATTGCAGTATAGCGCGGATACATTAATGTCGCGTTAATTTTTAGCGGACTTTGTCTCGCCGTAGCCGAGCTTCAGCGAGGCGAAGGCGGAGAGGGAGAGATTCGAACTCTCGAACCAGTTTCCCGGTTGCCGCATTTCGAGTGCGGTGCCTTCGACCACTCAGCCACCTCTCCAGTAGTGTCGAACGTCGATAAAATAGCACTTTTTTTGGTTTTAGGCTATAGTGCTTGGCACAGGCCTCATCGTCTAACGGTTAGGACAGCGCCCTTTCACGGCGTAAATCGGGGTTCGATTCCCCGTGAGGTCACCAATATTTTGCCTCTTTCTTCCCGAAAGCGGTACAATAGGAGAGTGAAAAAGAAGGGGCTCAAGACCGCTTGGGTAGTTGGTGGTGTGCTAGTATTTTGCGTGCTTATCGGTGGGCTTTGCTACCTGCTCGGCTATTTTGTTGCACAAAAGCATTACGAATCATTGTTTGGAAATTTTGCACCTATCCGACAAGTCGGTAGCACCTACCCACTCATATCACCACTGTTAGGATTTCGAGCACCCGAAGCAACCGAGCTTGGTGAATATCTCGCGCTCAAGGAGTCGCTTGAAAGTGCTGCAAAAGAAGCGACCTCCACAGGAGCGGCATCTGAAGTATCAATTTATTTTCGTGATCTTAATATGTCGGAGTGGGTAGGGGTGAACCAAAACGCATCCTACTATCCCGCAAGTTTGTTAAAAGTGCCGGTACTCATCGCATATTACAAGGAGGCAGAAGTTTCGCCGGGGATTTTGTCACAGCAGGTGGTGTATCGACCCGTGAATAGTTCCCAATTTGATGCCCCCTCAACACTCGTGCCTGGTAAGAGCTATTCTGTCGAGCAATTGCTCGAGTCGATGATTGTTGAGTCGGATAACGGTGCCACGCAGACACTCCTTACGCGTATAAATCAAGCCACGCTTGATCAAGTGTATGTCGATTTAGGCATCACGAACCCAGGAGTTAATTCAGCCACGTATGAACTTTCAGCCCGCTCGTACGGACTCTTTTTCCGCGTACTCTATAACGCGACCTACCTTGAGCCCGAGTATTCTGAAAAGGCGCTGGCTCTTTTAAGTAAAGCTACGTTTGCGCAGGGGTTAGTTGCAGGAGTGCCAGATAATGTCGTTGTTGCGCATAAGTTTGGCGAACATGTTCTTTCCAAAGGTAGCACACCAACGGGAGTTGAATTTCATGACTGTGGCATCGTCTATTACCCCAAACATCCCTACCTCTTGTGTGTGATGACGAGTGCCGCAGATATATCCTCCGCATACGCAATCATTAAGAAAGTATCAGCGCTCACCTATAGCGCAGTAGACGCTCAATACACAGAGCGCTAGTGCGATTTAAGCCAATAGTAGATGTCCTCGAGTGCTTTGACCGCATCTCCCGCGGCAATATTGTTTTGATGATAGAGCTCGTCGGTGCAATCGCCTGCGGCCCATACGCCGTCTGTGCTCGTGCGTTGATTTTTTGCATCAACCGGTACACGCCCCAGAGAGTCTAGGGTAACAATATCTGCTGCATACGTGGTCGAGGGGATCATACCTATTTCAACAAACACTCCCGCTGCAGGGATTTCACTAGTCTCTCCGGTGGTACGATCCTTTACGACTACCGTGCTAACAAACATCTCTCCTTTTACCTCGATAGGTTCGCTGTTGCGCAGCACGCGCATGTTGGGGTGTTTGAGTACGGATTCAACAGTGAGCGCATCGGCTTTACTAAACGCATCATTGCGATGAATAAGCGTTACACTTTTACAATAAGCGAGCAATTGTGCAGCACTTTCAAAACCAGCGTTTCCACCGCCAACTACGACCACATCTTGGTCAGCAAACAGTGGCCCGTCGCAGGATGCGCAGTAGGTAAGCCCTTTGTTTTCAAATTCTTGTGCGCCTGGCACCTCTAATTTTCGGCGTACACCACCAGTGGCGATCAGTACTGCGCGCGCCTCATACGTACCCTTAGTAGTATGTATAGTAAAACCGTTAGTTGTTTTATCGGCTTTTTGCGCCCGCTCGCCAATGTGTAGCTCAACCATTTCCCCCGCGTAGGCGCGCAGGTGTCGCTCGAGCGATTTAGCAAGATCTATTCCTGCTATTTTTTCAGTACCTATCCAGTTTTCAATACCAACCGAGTCAGTTGACTGACCACCAATGGTCTCTGCAATAAAAACAGTTTTGAGATGTTTGCGCGCAGCATACACTCCCGCGGCGACACCAGCAGGGCCGCCACCAATAATTGCCAAATCAAACATACGAGACAGTATAGCAGTTTATTTTATTTTTGGTCGGCGAAGGAAGGACGGTACCGCACCCCACTCATCCTCATCATCTTCAATTTTCTTTGGCTTTGCCTCTGTCTCGGATAGCTTTACTTCTTCAGGCTCACTTTTTTTTAGCGGCGCTGGTGGAGGAGTGGTTGCAGACACGGCAACCGGTGTAGTTGGGGAGTTAAAAATTTTACCCACACTACCTACTGGCGGTACATCTGTCTCCTTGGTGTCTCGGTTAAAGGTAAAGAGTGGTGTTGAACGATTCGGAGTCAGATTGTTAGCAGGGAAGCCGGTCGCAATAACCGTAACGCGGATCTCGCCCTTTTTAAGCTTGTCGTCACGTACCGCACCAAAGATGATCTTCGCGTTTGGATCAACCGATTCAGTGACAATTTTTGCTGCCTCATGCACCTCGATCATACCGAGGTCATCATTGCCCGCGATAGCAAAGAGTACGCCCTTCGCACCATTAACGGAGAGCTCAAGAAGCGGGGAGGAGATAGCTGCTTTTGCTGCGACTGATGCGCGGTTCTCGCCGGTAGCAAGCCCGATGCCCATAAGTGCAGAGCCTGAGTCTTCCATGACGGCGCGCACATCGGCGAAGTCGACGTTGATGATGCCTGGGTGGGTGATGAGGTCCGAGATACCCTCGACCGCTTGCTTGAGCACGTCGTCGCACATCGCGAACGCGTTTTTCAGTGTCGTATCTTTAGCGACTGAGGCGAGGATGCGATCATTCGGGATAACAATGAGTGCGTCTACTTCTTTACGTAAATTTTCTAAGCCTTGCTCAGCGAGACGCATGCGCTGCTGACCTTCAAATGCAAACGGTTTGGTGACGACAGCGACCGTGAGTGCACCCAACTCCTTAGCGGTCTTTGCAACGACGGGTGCTGCGCCGGTACCGGTGCCACCGCCCATACCACAGGCGACAAACACCATGTCTGAGCCTTTGAGTGCCTGTTGGATTTCTTCTTTTGTTTCTTCAGCAGCGCGCTTGCCGAGGTCGGGGTTCATACCCGCGCCAAGTCCGCGGGTAAGATTCTTCCCAATATGTATTCTTTTTTTAGCGAGCGAGTTGTGGAGGTCCTGAGCGTCTGTGTTTACTGCTATAAAATCAACACCGCGCACCTTATTTTCCATCATGTGGTTGACCGCGTTGCAGCCAGATCCGCCGACACCGACGACGCGAATGCGTGCGAATGCTTCAATTTCAGGTTGTACTTGGGGCATGTACCACACTCTACCACCACCAAGTGCCTTTGCAAATTCACGAGACCTTAAAAATATGTTATGGCAAGAATTTTTTGAACCAGCGCAGCATGTGCTTGGCAGAATCCTTCACATCACCAAACGTACTCCCACTTTGCGGCTCGATACCTTCACCCTGCGTAATGCCCCACACGGTGAGCCCATAGGCGACCGCCCAGACGCCATTATCAATTTGCGGCTGTACCCCCGCTTCGCTAAACGTCGCCATGCGCGCAGGGAGTTTTAGCACCACTTTTGCAACGTCGGGCGCACTATGGATGAGCGCACCGCCGCCGCACAAGAGCGCACCCGCGGGCAAAAGTTCGCTTTTGCCAATACGCTTCAGATGCGCCTCTATTGTTTTATATATTTCACCCAAACGGCGGTTGATGGTGTCATCAATTTTCTTCTTCGGTAGCGGTGAGTTAAGCACGGCGCCCTGCTTGAGGGTCTCTGCTTCTTCGGGGGCTATCTTCAATGCAAGTGCCAAATCATTCGTAACATCGCTGCCACCCAGTGGAAAGACTTTCAGCGACACTGGTTTGGTGTCTTCGAATATTAAAAGAGAGGTCGTCTCTGAGCCGATATTGACGAGCATCGAGCCCACGCGCTTTTGCATCTTGGAGAGTGCAACAAAACTCGCCGCGATCGGCGAGGCAACAATATCTTCGACTTCAACTCCTGCTTCTTCTACTGCTTCAACCAGGTCGGTCATGTGCTTTTTCATGCAGGTGATAAACAGTGTTTCAACCGCGATGCGCATACCTTTGGTACCGATAGGGGAAGCGCCCAAAAATCCAACCCCATCGACTGAGAAGCGCAGTGGGATAGTATGCAAAATTTCTCGGTTGAGTGTCGCAGCTGGCGGGAGTGCCTTGCGACTCGCTTCTATTGCTCGCGGGATATCGCGGTCAGTGATCTCTGAGTCACCGCGCTCGACGACTGCTTCGCCGCGCGCAAACGCCTCATCAAGCCCGGCGCCCGAGAGCCCCACATACGCGCGCTTGACGGGGATACGCGCCGCCCTACTTGCTTGCGCGACTGCAGCTGCAATAGAGCGTGCCGCTTCAGGAATAGAAACGATGTAACCTTGCTTGAGGCCTCTACTCTCGGCATAGCCAGTGCCAAGGATGCGTGGTGGCTGGCGCACATCATCAGCCGCTTCAGCGATAACCACTTTGACATGGTATGTTCCTACATCAATTCCTGTTACTACTCTGTTCATTGGTACGAAGACCAAACCGCCGCATAACACGACGCTCTTCGCTCTCCATTGTAGCACCATGTGGGTAACCCTTTAAATGCAACAAACCGTGGATAAACAAATAAACCACAAATGTCTCTTTGCTCATACCATAGAGCCTGGCTTCTTTGTTGGCGGTCGTTTTGCAGATGAGTATCTCACCGGATGTGTCTGAAAGGGGAAAGGAGAGCACGTTACTGGCTTTGCGCTTCTTCTTTGTTTGCCAGGTGATCTCAGTCATCTTTGTGGGGCCAAGGAACGCAAACGAAAGCTCGTACTTCTTGCCGAGTACAAAATCCTTTATTGATTCAAAGTTATTAGGCATAAAGAAAGCCAAGGGTCGCGCTACAGGGCCCCTGCCTGCCGGCAGGCAGGGCTAGGCCGAGTCCTACCCACTTTTTTCTGCTGTTTTGCTTGCTTGCGCACTTTTGTACTTGTCGGCTGGAAAATCACTCTCAAAACTGAGAAAAATTACCGGCGGCGAGGACCACGGGTGGTACGCTCCATCATCTTGCCCATCTTGATGAGCTCTTGGACTGTTTCGCGGCGCTTAATGACCTTGAGAGTCTGCTTGCGGCGTACCTCACGTGACTTGATGCGCGCGTGGTAGCGGCGTGAGCGCATACGAGTGATAAGGCCTGTGCCTTGCACGCGCTTAGTAAAACGGCGCATCAAATTTAGCGCGTTTTCGCCATCGGTCTTTTGGACTTCTGCATTTACTGCCATGTGGGACTATCCTACCATGCGCCAAACCCTAGTGCAAGGCTATATTTTAAGGGTTTTGAGGAAGCGTGGGAGGGTGGTGAGGGGGACGATTTGCTGGCTGGAGTTTTGCATCGAGCGCACAATAACCGTACCGTCCAAGGCCTCGCGCTGGCCCATAATAAGGAGATGTTTGACTCCTTGCTCCCGAGCGCACTGCAGCTGGGGGGCGAGGCTGTGAGAGTCGAAGGATTGCGCCACCGGGACCTGGGCTGCACGCAGCATGTCTATGACTGTGAGGCCTTGGAGTTTGGCACGAGCACCTAGTTGCACAAAGTAAATTTTCGGTTGTTGCTTTTGAGGGATGACAGTGTTTTGCTTCGTGACGCCTTTTTTGCGGAAGAAGAGGCTGCCTGAGACCATGGCGCCATCCTTGCGGTTAAGCACCTTGCGGATATGTTCGTCAAAACGCCCACCAACACCTGCCACCACGGTGGCGTCTTCGTCGGTCAGATCCAGCGAGAAGACCACGCGCGGCTCGCGCTCATCGCCCACTAATAGATCGTCAACCTCATAGGGCAGCCCGATACTTTCGATATACTCAAGCACTTCGCGAAAGTGCGCGCGACTTTTTTCAGAAAGAAAATTTAATGTGCGGGGGCCTTCCAAGAGTAGCCCGCGACATTGCTCTTGCTCACATGTATATATATCAAATGGAGTGGTCGTAGTGGCTTTTTGGCAGGTGTCGCAAAGTTCAGAAAGATGGCGGCGTAGATACCCCCCCAACTCACGCTCGAAGCGTGCTTTAGAATCTTTGTCACCAAGTGCGTTCACGCGCACGGCAGAAACACGCATGCCCCACTCCTGCATGATAGAGAACATTGTCTTGAGTAGTACTATCTCGCCAAGACTTTCGTTGGCTCCTACGACGTGCATGCCAAACTCGCCCACGTCACGCACATTAATACCCGGCGGCACATGGGTAGGAGCAGTCGTTGCGTAGTAGGTGAGAATGGGGTCGGTGCGCTTATTAGTAGTTATATGCATCGCACACGCCTCGGTGCTCGTGGTGAAGGAGTGGAAGCCGCCACGGCCACGGCGTGCGGGGAGTCCCTTTTCGATTTCACGTAACGGTTGGAATCCATAAAACGAAGCAACATCAGCACAGTGGCGTAAAAAAGATACCGGGGAAACGCGTGGTGTCATGAAATAGACGAATCGTTATAACGTATATGAATAATTATTGGGGCTCTTGCATGCTGCCAGGGAAAAATGCGACGGTTGAAATGGGGAGTAGGCGCACAAACGTGCGACCAACAATATCTTTGCGTGGTAAAAAGCCCCAGGCGCGACTGTCTGAACTTTCAGGGCGGTTATCACCCATCACAAAGTAGTTTCCCTCGGGGACAACATATTCGTGGTCACCACCATTCCCTTGGTTTACTACGTACGACTCATCCACTGTTGCATTCGAGCCATCGGCTTTAGTGATAGTGATGCCTTGGTTGGTGATATGTACCGTTTCACCTGGGAGCCCTATGATGCGTTTAATAAAAAACTGCGATGGGTCTTTTGGATAGCGAAAGACGATGACGTCACCTCGGTTTGGCGAGGTGAAATGATAGGTGAGTTCGTCGATGATAAGATATTGACCGTTTTGAAACGTTGGTACCATCGATTCGCCTGAGACGATGAATGGTTGTGCAACAAAAAGTCGCACCGGAAGTACGATACACAACGCAAGCAAACCAAATTTGAGGAGTTCGATGAAAAAATTTTCTCGATGCACCTCTGACATACCAGCATTGTAAGCGAGTGTGCAAACAATGCAAGTTTTTTTTCGTGTTGTAAGCGCAACAGCTTGCAACTTACAACTTGATACACGATACTTAGTCACGTATGTGGACCATTGTTGGGTTAGGAAATCCAGGAGGTGAGTATGATAATACACGTCACAACATTGGACGCGATCTTTTGCGCGCGATTGCCAAAGGTGAGGGCATAAAAGAGTGGAAAGATGATAGTAAAACGCATGCACAACTCGCGCGCGGCGAGTTTTTTGGAAAAAAAGTGACGCTTGTGCTCCCTGATACCTACATGAATAACTCCGGTAAGGCGCTCACGGCACTCGTTAAGAGTAAAAAAGATGCTGAACAACTCGTCGTGGTGCATGATGAGCTCGATTTGCCACTTGGAAAGATTAAGTTTTCGGTCGGCTCATCTGCTGGCGGCCACCGCGGTGTTGATTCGATACAAAAAGTACTAAAGACAAAAGAATTTGTGCGTATTCGCATCGGCATTTCGCCCGCAACTGCAGCAGGGAAGTTAAAAAAACCTGAGAGTGACGACACAGTCGACTTTGTGCTCGGGAAATTTAAACCAGCTGAGCAAGAAAAATTGAAGAAAGTGAAAAAGCTCCTCGCCGAAGCGTTGGAGCTTTTGGTCACTGAAGGTGTTGACCATGCAACGATGGTCATCCACACCAAACAATAGAATTTATTTCTTATCACCTGAGAAGGTGAGTGCCATGCGCATCTCCTTCGGCTCAAAGAGCGAGATGGTGAACGGATAGCGCTTACCTAACTCAAGATTTTGGCGAAGCTTCTCCTCTGAGCCAAACTCCGAGACATGCACGAGGCCCGCGATACCTTCTTCAATTGAGGCGAGTGCGCCGTGCTTGTTGAACTTGATGATCACGCCTTCGACTTTGTCGCCCTTGTGATACTTGCTCACAGCAGACTGCCATGGGTTCTCTTTGAGCGCTTTGACTGAGAGAGAAATCTTACCGTCCTTGATATCGATAATCTTTACCTTCACCGCGTCGCCAACCTTAAAGAAGTGGCGTGGGTCATCAACAAGACCCCAATCAATTTCAGAGATGTGCACGAGACCCTCAAGGCCCTCCTGGATCTTCACAAAGACGCCGAAGTCAACCATACCAGTGACTTCGCCTGAAAGCGTGTCACCCACCTGGTACTGCTCGATCTTCTCGCGCTTCTCGGTATCATCCTGACCCTTTTCAGAGAAGATAAGTTTACCTTCCTTTGGAGTTGCAGAGATCATGGTAACAGTGAGTTTCTCGCCAACGAGCTTGCGCAACTCATCGAGGATACGGTCCTTATCGCCGTCAGAGACGCGCGGGTAATGCTCAGGCTTCAACTGCGAAGCAGGGAGGAAGCCGGCGAGACCCTGCCAGTCGAGAATAAGACCACCTTTGTTGGCCTCTTTGATAGTGAGTTCAAACGGCTTCTTCTCCTTGACTGCCTCTTCGGCCTCGGCCCAGATGATGGCCTGGCGGGCCTCTTTGAGTGAGAGTTCAATGTAACCCTCCTTGGAGTCGGTCGAGATAACCTTGGCAGCAACAACATCGCCGATGTTGACGCGCTTAATAACCTCGCGAGCGTTCATGTACTCGCGACCAAAGATGATGCCAGTACCAAACGGAGGGAGGTCGATGTAGAGGCGTGCGCGGTCAAGCGCGAGCACGGTACCCTCGACGATAGAGCCCTCCTTCGGAGGTTCGATGATTTTTTCTGCTAAACCGGCCATAGCCGTAAGTGCCTTTTCAGGGGCAAGTGTTTCTGGTGACATAGCTATTGATTTGTCGGGCAGGCCTCCCTTTCGAGATTAATCCTACGCTCCTAATTGCTGATAATGCAATTGGCAATACTCTACACTATTTTATGGAAAAGTAAAAGGGCTCTGCATTTCTGCAGAGCCCGGGTTGAGGCGGACTAGATCCGCCCGCGGCGCCCGATCAGGTGATGGGCCGGCCGGCGATCAGGAGGTCGGTGCTCACAACATACAACGAGGTCGAAAAGGTACTTCGGGTCATGCTAGGTTCTCCTTTGAGTTGCAGCATTAGTAGTATACATACACCATTCAGACTGTCAAGGGTTTAGAGGGGGTAAGTGTAGGGTAAAAAGTTACAGCCGACGGCCCTTTACGGGTCCGCCGGCTGTTTTTGGTGGTCAGGCCCTAGCCTGTGCCACCCATTCCTTGTTCTGACATTCGTCACCCAATGTACCGCCGCCCAGGTTTAGGCGACTGTGTAAATTATGCATTAAAAAACCTGTAAGTCAAATGAAGGTGAGTATTAAAAATCCCCAAGCGTGAGGCTTGAGGGTGGGGGTTTGGGGCCGGCTTGCGCCGACCCCGTCGTGATCATTGTGCCGGGTCGCTAGTTCTGCAACGCCGCATGGCCTGCCGCGGCCGTGCTGCTGCCGATGACGGTCGAATTTATAAGCGCAAGAGGTCAGGTGGGGAAAGCAATAGCCCGGCGACACTGTCGCCGGGCCGTGCAACGAAGCCCGATAGGATTTCGTTGGTTTCAGGAGCACGCTCCTGAAGTGAATTTTTTGTGTCGCCGACTCCCGTGGCTCGCACTAAGCGAGTTTAGAAGCCGGCATAGTTAGGAGAACCAATAGCAGTGATCTTCCCGATCATCGAAAGCCGGGTCCTCCGGCGACTGCTCACCTCCTTTGTCGGGTTGATTTCCGTTGCCGCTAATCGGTCGGATCTTACCCATAGATATGAAACTCCCTCGTGGTGAGTGGCGGCCCTCCAGCAGAAACTCCACTGCGTATTTCAGAGCAGGGGGTTCGCTCCAATAACCCAGCTTTGCCTCTCCAAAAAGAACCGCCATCCCGACAATACCCTTAATACTATATATAGGTCAAGAACGCGCCCTGCATAGTGAAAATAAGGGCCCAATATGCTAGAATAGGGCTATATGGTTATCAATTACCTCGGAGGTCAGTGTTTTAAGATTACCCAGGGCGACCTCACCATAGCACTCAATCCACCGTCTAAAGACTCCAAGCTCAAAGGTGCGCGTTTTGGTTCCGACATCGTCCTCGTCTCGCAAAATCATGAAGATTTTAACGGCGCCGACCAAATGACGTACGGTGAGCGCGAGCCGTTTGTGATCATGGGCCCAGGCGAGTACGAGGTGCGCGGGGTCGCGGTGCGGGGCTTTGGCTCACAGTCCAACCACGGCGGCGAACACCTCAATACTATATATAGTATCTTGCTTGAAGGGACGAACCTCTGCTTTTTAGGAGCGCTGGGCTCTTCGACCTTACCCCCAGCCGCCAAGCAGGAACTCGATGACATCGATATTCTCTTTGTGCCCGTCGGAGGAGACGGTGTGTTAGATAAAGCAGAGGCCTATAAACTCGCGGTGGCGCTTGAACCAAAAGCTATTATCCCGATGCACTATACCCCCGAATCGCTCAAGGCCTTTTTGAAAGAGGCCGGTGTTGAGGGTGTAAAGCCGATCGATAAGCTCACGACCAAAAAGAAAGAGCTTGCCGACAAAGAGGGAGAGATAATCGTCCTTGCGAATTAATATGATCAAGCAGTATTTCAACTATATGTCACAGAGGTCGACCCATGAGCGCAGGCAGCACGCTATGCGCGTGGCGACGTTTGTAACCGCGATCATTTTTGTCGCGTGGCTAGGGACGCTCGGTTTACGGCTCAGCAGCAGCGCGCTCATGGCTAGTGACCAAAATGGACAAACGCAGCTTGCGAATGTAATTTCAACGACACAGATTTCAGGCAATACGCTCGAGGTCGCGACTACAACTAACAGTACGATGATAGGAAACTAAGGTATGGCACGTAAGAAAGACAAAGATATTCCAGAGAGCAGTGTGCCCGCACCAGCTCAGGGCATAGTAGAGCGCAACATTTCGACCGAAATGCGCGAGAGTTATCTCGACTACGCCATGTCGGTTATTACTTCGCGCGCGCTTCCTGATGTACGCGATGGTCTCAAGCCGGTGCACCGCCGCATCCTCTACACTATGCACCGCCTCGGCCTCTCTCCTGGCGCGCGTTTTCGTAAGTCGGCGCTCGTGGTAGGTGATGTGCTCGGAAAGTACCATCCCCACGGCGATTCCTCGGTATATGATGCGATGGTTAAAATGGCGCAGGATTTCGCTATGCGCTATCCGCTCGTCTTGGGTCAGGGTAACTTTGGCTCAATCGACGGCGACTCCGCAGCAGCTATGCGCTATACCGAAGCAAAGATGTCGCGCATTACTGAAGAGCTGTTGCGCGACCTCGACAAAGACACGGTCAATTGGCGCCCCAACTACGACGGCTCTTTGCGCGAGCCTGAAGTTTTGCCAGCGGTCCTCCCAAACATTTTGCTCAATGGTACGCTTGGCATCGCTGTGGGTATGGCAACCAACATCCCGCCGCACAATCTCACCGAAGTTTCAAATGCACTCACCCATTTGATAGAAAATCCTGATGCGACGACCGAAGATTTAATGGAGCATATTTCGGGCCCCGACTTCCCGATGGGCGCTATCGCGTTTAACCGCAAAGACCTTTTACATGCCTATTCGACCGGAAAGGGTGGCGTTGTCACGCGCGGCCATGCTGAAATTGTCGAAGGTAAAAAAGGTGACTTCCAGATCGTCGTTACCTCTATCCCATACCGTGTTAACAAGGCTGACCTTATCGTGCGCATTGCAGATCTCGTGCGCGACAAGAAGATTGAAGGCATCCGTGGGCTTCGCGATGAATCAACTCGCGATATTCGCGTCGTGATTGAGCTGAAGGCTGGCGCGCACCCACAAAAAGTTTTGAATTATCTCTACAAGCACACTGCACTTGAAGATACCTTCCACTTCAACATGGTGGTGTTGGTAGACGGCGTGCCGCAGACGATGTCGCTCAAAGGTATTCTTCAAGAGTTCATCAAGCATCGCCGCGAAGTCGTGCGTCGCCGTACGCAGTTTGACCTCACCAAGGCGCAAGAGCGCGAGCACATTCTCCTGGGTCTCAAGAAAGCGCTCGACTTTATCGACGAGGTGATCAAGATCATCCGCGCATCAAAGGATGTCAACGATGCGCGCTTCAACCTCATTAAGCGATTCAAATTCTCCGAAATCCAGGCCAACGCCATTCTTGAAATGCGTTTGCAAAAGCTTGCTAACCTCGAGCGCCAGAAGATTCTCGATGAACTCAAAGAGATCCAAGAGCTTATCGCTGAGCTTGAAGAGTTGTTGAAGTCGGAGAAGAAGATGCTCAAGGTCATCAAGGATGAAACCGCTGAGGCGGTCAAGAAGCACGGCGACGACCGCGAAACCAAAATAGTGAAGGGCGCTGCCGGCGTCATCAATGTTGAAGATCTCGTCCCCGACGAAGAGCAGGTCTTGGTGCTCACGGCCGGTGGCTATGTAAAGCGCACTAATCCCGAGGAGTACAAGCGCCAAAAGCGCGGCGGCATCGGCGTCATCGACCTTAACACCAAAGAGGAAGACTTCGTCACCAACATGCTCACCACCTCGACCCACAGCGACCTCCTCTTCTTTACCGACCTTGGTAAGGCGTACCAAATTAAGATGTATGACATTGCCGAAGGCAAGCGCTCGACCAAGGGTAAGGCGATAGTGAACTTCCTCTCCATATCTGATAACGAAAAAGTTTCGTCAGTGCTCCCAATGCGCAAGATTGAAAAGGAGGGCCAAAAGTCGCTCTATATGATAACGAAGATGGGTGTCGCTAAAAAAGTTGATGCGACCGCCTTTCATGATGTGCGCCGCTCGGGGCTCATAGCTATGCGCCTCGATAAGGGCGACGAGCTCATCTCTGCGCTCCTGGTGGAGAAGGGTGATGAAATTTTGCTCACCTCACAAAAGGGCCAAGCGATTCGTTTTAAAGAGAGTGATATTCGCGCGATGGGTCGCGCCGCTGGTGGCGTGCGGGGCATGAAGTTGGCCGCAGGCGACTTCATCGTTGGTGCCGACGTGGTGAAGAAGGGTGAGAAGGGTGTGGAGGTGCTCGTCGTGACACGCAACGGCTTTGGTAAGACGACGCCTATCGATGAATACAAGGTCCAAAACCGCGGCGGCTCAGGCATCATGACGGTCAAGGCAACGCCAAAGACAGGCCCACTCATTGCTGCTCGCGTTGTCTCCAAAGAGGAGGAAGAGGCACCCGAAATTGTGGTCATCTCCAAGAAGGGCCAAGTCATCCGCACCGACCTCTCTGAAATCCCATCGCTCTCGCGCTCTACCCAGGGGGTGCGCGTCATGAAACTACGCGACGGCGACGCAATAGCAAGCTTTGTGTGTTTGTAATATGCGAGCCTTCAACTGGCAACAAGTACAACATTTAACTTCAAAATCTTTTGTATGTGGTTATTGCGGTAATCCTTTAGCGTCTGAAAAAGGGTATTTCGCTCAAGGAGCCACTGATCATAGGATGCATTTGTACATTTACATATGCCATCATTGTGAATATCCAACATTTTTTAATGAATCAGGAGAGCAAACACCTGGAACTAGACCGGGGGAAGATGTTATTGGAATCGATGATGCTAGTGTCGAAAGTATCTATAAAGAGATTCGAGATTCTTACTCGCAAAATGCTTTTACAACTTGTATTCTTGGCTGCCGTAAATTGTTAATGCATATTGCAGTTTCCAAAGGAGCCGCCCCTGGGAAAAATTTCATTGATTATGTGGAATTTTTGTCATCGAAAGGATATGTACCGCCTGATGCAAAGGAATGGGTTGACCATATTCGCACTAAAGGAAACGAAGCGAATCATGAAATCGTAATAATGAGTGAGGAAGACGCAAAGGATTTAATTGGATTTGTTGTTATGTTACTCAAACTAGTATATGAGTTTCCAAATAAGATGAGAGTAAGAGGCTCATAGCATAACCCTCGGGACTCTACAATTTTCAGTTGCGAAAAATGAGCCGGAGTTGGTGGCGCCGGTGGAAAATGCCTAATATGATATACTAGACATATGTTTGGACGATTCTTCAAGCAAAATAAGGCTAAAAATACCCAAAACGAGGTCATCCGCGTAGCTGAAAAGCAGCTCGATGAGAACCGCGATATTATTGAATCATTGCGAGACTATGACATCGGAAAAAAGGATATTTCAACCGCCAACGTCGAGCGACGTATGCAAGATATACAACCTGCTCTATAGCAGAGGCCTTGTCTCGTTTCCTATACCTGTTGAAGCTGAACATAAAATTGAATCCATCATTGCAACGGTGGAGCAGGCTTATTTTGATGTTCAGCGGTACGCGACCATTGAAGAAAAGGCTGTTGCATATCTTTATTTTCTTATCAAAGACCATCCGTTTGTTGATGGAAACAAGCGTACGGCGGTTACTTTTTTCCTTGTATACTGTTCGTTCAATAATCTGAATCCAAGCTCGCAGGATTTTACACTTGACCAGCTGGCTGTATACATAGAGCGTCGTAAGGACGAAGATGTTCTCTTGATAATCCAACTAATCGCTATGCTGCTGTTTGGGAAAAATTTTTATAACAAAATTAAAAAAGCCCCCGGCGCAGACTAGCCCGCGCAAGGGTCCTTTTCGTGGTGATGCGTATACTGTACAGCATATATATGAATATTACAAGTATTTGTGGATAAGTAGCTATTTATGATTTGAAATTTTCCATTTCTTCTCGCCCAAACACGAGCAATAGTTGGTGGAGAGTGGATTGACCCGCCTGTCGTCGGGCAGGTATATCAATTCACTTCAGTAGACAAATGTATGGGAGATGCGGTAGGTTGGCAGAGGTTTATAGTTCAACAGAAGGGTGAAAGTAATGAGCACAACCGCAATTCCTGTTGTGTATCTGGTGTTTACGCGTGAAAATAATGTGCTTTTGGCACTGCGCAAAAACACAGGTCACGAGGACGGGAACTGGAGCCTCCCTGCGGGACATCTTGAAGCTGGTGAGCTGCCAATAGCTGCGGCGATTCGAGAGGGTCGTGAGGAAGTAGGGATTCATCTTAGCCCTGAAGATCTGAGTATGGTTCACACTATGTATCGTGAGCAGCATGACCACACAGGGAATAGGGCAGATTATTTCGTACAGGTGTATGACTGGCTAGAAGAGCCGCTCAATGCTGAGCCCGACAAGTGTGGTGGTCTACAATGGTTTTCTCTACGTGCCCTACCTCACAACATGACTCCACATATTCGTTATGCGTTGACCTGTATCGGCGAAGACAAGACGTATTCTGAGCTGGACGAGATGTGGCTGCGTGAACAAGGGGTGTGGCAGCTTGCAGAGTAGCGTGTCTGATTGGTACACAGTATAGTATTGAAGTCTCCAACTGAAAGGAGGTGCTCTTTAGTTCGTCAACCGGAATTTTCGCTCGCCCGCGGCATGTCACCAGTGCCGCGGGTTGTAACTTTTTAAAAAACAAACGCCAGACTAGTAAAAGTATTTGGGCTTATGTATACGGTGCTATACTTTACGTATGTTTAAAATAATTTTGATTGTAGTATTTGCACTCTTTGTTGTTGGAGCGTGTGTATTAGGTTATATGTGGTATCTAACGAAAAATTCACAAAGTGTTGTGCATGGTGGGTATGATCAAAAGATGCAAGGCGCTTTAAACAAAGAACAGCAACCTCAATAAAACAAACGCCGCTCCTTGTGAGAGCGGCGATAGTTATATTGAGATAGAGCTGTGAGGATATTTAGTTCACCCAAGTACCGTCCGGCATCTTTCTGCGGCTGGGTGTGGGAGTCTTGTGACGGCTTGTCTTGGAAGAGGTCAGAGTGTGCTGCGCCATACGAACACACCTATCTGAATCAACGAAGAAAAATGTCCTATGATCAGCCTCTGCTGTAGCCACACTAAATTTGCTACGTACAGCGATGTCCAACATGCGTCTGAGTAAGCTTAAATAGTCTTCTTGCAGAAGCAACTCTGCTTTAATGACGGTCGCAGCTGCGGTTTTTTTCTTTCTTCCCAATTCCTCTACTTGCTGCTCGAGGAGGTCGCAAAAAGCCTCTGCATTAGTTATTGCTGTGGCGATCTGGTACATCTCTGTCGTAGCAGGACCGAGTAAATCTGCGTCCTCGGGGTAGTCGTCCAAATCTGGAGCAAACGTTGTGTCCGCGTTTTTCAGAAGTAATTGAAGGTAGTGGAGAATCGGCAGGTCAGTCCTTTCATTTGGCATGAGAGTGTCCTTCCTGTACTGCTAGTGTTACCCTACCATAGGTTTTATTTGATACAAACGTAAACAAAAATCAAAACAAATGCCGCCCGGGGTAGGGCGGCGGAAGTGGCGGCAGTATTGGTCAGCTACTCAGCTGAATATCCTTTCAATAATATCTCTAATTCCTGCGTACACAGGAAGTGACAGTAATCCTAAAACCAGAAGCATGCCGGCAAAGCAGACGGATTTACTCATGACGTGTATCCTCCTGTGCGTTACCCAGCTTTTTGTACCACATGTGTAGAAGGTAGCAACCTGGAGTTGCAAATAAAGAAGCGAGGCTGTACTTTTGTCTTGGACGAAAAAAGGACTAGGGAGGTACAACTCACACAGGGGGTATGAGATGAATAGTCTTCGTCGATCAGTGGGTCTATTTGGTGTGGCAATTTTACTAGTTTGCCTATTGGCGTTGCCTAGCGCAACTCCGCATGAAACGAACACTAAAGAACTTCGCTTAGGTGATACCGGCTACAACCACGATGGCCTGCACGATGTTTACGGAAGATACTTCAAGGGTCAGTGCCCTTGTTCGATTGGTGAGTGTCGTCCGACTGAAGTGCGCGCGAATGAAAAGGTTCCAGATACAGGTATGGAAGTGCTCGTCGACAGAGCTTGGTACCCCGTACCAAAAGATGCGGTGAAGTTTCGTACCGGTATCCCCGTCGAACTACTGGAATATCCTGCGCATGTTTGTGCTCGCAAGGCACCTACAAGTGGCGGCGAGGATCGTATGATTATCGAGTGTCTAATCTATAACGGTGCAATTTGATTACGCTCCCCGCAAGGGGAGCACTTTTCTTTTATTCTTATTAAAGTAAAACGCCGCCCGAGGTAGGCGGCGAAGGTTCGGATTCATTTTTTGAACCAACTGAGTTGGTGGCACATATCGTGGTAGGAAGGGTTTGCGAGAGTTTCTAGATCCGCACATCTTGCCGATACCGACTGGGCATCCAGTAGGCCAGTCAATCGGCACACGATGAGCACAATACACACGAATGCCAGTACGTAATAAAATCTACGCGGTACCATGGTGGCGTCCTCCTATGCAGCTGCCGTCAGACTAACATGGGTTTTGCTAAGCACAAGATTGCACCTAAATGGGGGAATATATGAGATACTTGACAAAAAGCTATAATTTGATATAATATACACAGTAGAAACTTCACACGAAAAGGTGACGAAATGGCCAATATTGTTGGGGTGGAACTGAGCCCGCTTGGCGATGGCCTGTCGATGCTGGTTGCGAATGAAATATCGTTCGACCTGGCCACTGTTTTCGCCCGACTGTGTCGGGAGCTTTTCCCCGAAAGCAGGAAACCAGTTGTCTCCACAGACAAACAAAAACCAGACATCGTTTCAGTTGCTTGCGTACTTAAAGATCCGGTTGATCCAAATAAGCTCAGCAACTTACGAGCCCGTTTCGAACAAGCCCAAAACAAACCGAGTGCCTAACCCCGCACGAGAAGAGCCCGCGCTCCTCTTGGTGCGGGGCTTTTCTTTTATATATACTCACTACATGACCAAGATCATCGATAAGCTGGCGTGGCTCCATATTAAGGATAGGAAGGTACTGTTTGCTCGTAGTGCGCGCGAGCCCGAGATGTTTTATACCGTGGGCGGCAAGCGTGAAGAGGGTGAGAGTGATGTTGCGGCTTTGGTGCGCGAGGTTGCCGAAGAGGCGAACGTATCACTCGACCTCGATACGATCGCCCACCTCCACTCGTTTGAGGGTCCGGCGCATGGCCACAGTGAGGACACGGTGCTGAAGATGACCTGCTACACTGCCGACTACGAGGGTGAGCTCATGCCTTCGAGCGAAATCGCCGAGCTCATGTGGCTTTCGAGCGCTGATACCGCGCACACGACCGAAATGGGGAACACTATTTTGACGTGGCTGCGCGAGCAGGACCTCATCGATTAATTTCCGATATATACTACAAGTGATGGAGAGTGCGTTTTTACATCCAACGAAGGCGCTCGAGGCAGCGCATGTAACGCCGGGTATGATGGTCGCCGACTTAGGCGCTGGCGCGGGCTTTTTTACACGCGCGGCGGCGCGCATCGTGGCACCGGGCGAGGTGTGGGCGGTCGATCTGAGTGGTGAACTCTTGGCTAGGATCAAAAATCTTTCGCTGGCTGAGGGGCTCAGTAATGTCGAGGTGATGCGTGGCGATATTGAAGATACCCACGGCAGCAATTTGCCCGCTAACTATTTTGACTATGTGCTCGTTACGAACGTGCTCTTTGCCTGTGAAGATCGCTATGCGGTAGCGCGCGAGGTCGAGCGCATCATGAAGCCTACCGGCCGTGCACTCGTGGTCGACTGGAAGGGTTCGTTTGATGGTATGGGGCCACACGCTGACCATATCTTCGCTCCGGGATCGGCGCGCGATGTGTTCGAGCAGGCGGGTCTTATATATCTTGAGGATATCCCCGCGGGCGCATACCACTGGGGATTCATCGTTCGCAAAAACATCGACTAAGCCGCACAATGGAGGTATGAAGATAAGCACCTTTCAACTACTCGTTTTGGTCGCTTTTGGCCTGCTGACGTTAGGAGGAGTCGCCATCTTTGCTATGTCGGGAGGAATCAACGGCTCTGGTGGAGTGGGACAGGTTACTATCTGGGGCACAGCAGACGATGATACGATGCAAAGCTTGCTCGCGACTATGCGCCAAGCAGACAAAGCAGCCTTTGATAAGGTGCAATACATTCGCAAAGATCAAGCAACATACACTACTGACTTGGTGAATGCTATGGCGAGCGGTAATGGCCCGGATCTTTTTATGGTGAGCCAAGACATGGTGACGCAGTTTAGCGACAAGATCACAACCATTCCCTATAGCAGCATCTCACAGGGGACATATATAAATGCATATATAGATGAGGGGCAACTCTTTTTGACTCCGCAGGGCATGCTCGCGCTACCCTTTAGTGTTGACCCACTCGTGATGTATTGGAATAGGGATATATTTTCAACCGCTGGCATAGCGAAGCCGCCTGCGACGTGGAATGATTTTCTTGATCAAGCGCCACGATTAACAACACTTGATGCAGGGAATAATGTGAAAAAAAGTGCTGTAGCGTTGGGTGAGTGGAGTAATATTCGATATGCAAAAGATATTGTCTCGACACTTTTCCTCCAGGCGGGCGATCCTATCGTGACGCGCGATGCTACTACAGGAAAACCAACACCCGTTTTAGGCACCACGCCGCAAGGGGCGAGCGAAAACCCTGCAGCTTCAGCGCTCCAATTTTATACCGAATTCGCAAACCCAACTAAGACGATTTATTCATGGAATCGTGCGCTTCCCGAATCGCAAAACAATTTTGTAGGAGGGGATTTGGCGGTCTACTTTGGGTATGCGAGCGACTACTCGTCGATAGTACAGCGAAATCCAAATCTACGTTTTGGGGTGGCTCTCATGCCGCAGATCCAAGGGAATGCAACCAAAATGACTATGGGTAGATTAACGGGCTTCGCTATCTCGCGCACGTCGATGAATCAAAATGGCGCATTCACAGTAGCTGAAAAGCTCACGAGCCAAACTGCTATATCTGCGCTTGCTGGACTCAGCACGTTACCGCCGGTGCGCCGTGATGTCTCGGTAGATACGTCAAAAAATGCTGCAGCGGCACTATTTACTCAATCGGCACTCATAGCGCGCGGATGGCTCGACCCTGATGCAACAGCGACCGATAAGGCCTTTGGCGACATGATACAATCGGTCGTGAGTGGTAAGGACGTGCCTTCAACGGCAGTGTTTAATGTATCTCAAGTTCTCGGCACACTCCTACACACCAACACTGTTCAAAATTAAATGAAAAAGATTTTAGTAATTTTGGGAATAGTGCTCACAGTTTTTACTGTCTCTTCCGGCGTCTTTCTTATCGGAGAGAAGCAAGTTAAAGCTGTAGTAGATAATGGCAGTTGGGATACGACCAGCGGGGGTACGACAGGGAGCCCTACTTCTGGGGGTGTTACCGGGAATCCCACCTCTGGCGGTAATACGGGTAGCCCTACATCTGGAGGATACACGGGCACGACGCCAAACGCTGGCATGGGTTTCCAACTCCAAAATCCCCTTAACGTCAGCACTATCTGCGGACTCATCAAAAAAGTGCTTAATGTTATTCTCGGTCTTGGTATCCCGGTAGCAATGCTGTTTTTGGTTTACTCAGGATTCCTTTTTGTTGTCGCAAGGGGGAATCCTGCAAAATTAAAAGAGGCTCGCCTCAACTTGGTGCATGTCATCTTTGGTATAGCACTTTTCTTGGGTGCGTGGCTTTTAGGTCAACTGGTCGCAAATACTATTAACTCTATTAACCCTGGTACGGTCACCGCGACCAATTCCTGCGTATAACATGCCTGCTGCTACAGTCCTCGGTAACACTCCCGCAACCTTCGCCTCAGTGGTGAACAGTCTTATGTCGCTCATATATACAGTTGAGTGGTTGCTCAGCGGGATAGCCTTCGCGGTGTTCGTGTTTGGTATGGTCGAGTATGTACGCCATGATAACGTGCTCGCTAAAGGTCATGCGCGTGAGTTCATGGTCTGGGGGGTGATAGCACTCTTTGTTATTTTTTCTATCCAAGGGATACTCTATGCGCTATGTTCGACTTTTTTTACTGGAACTGCGCAGTGTGGATTTTAATAGGCGCGGTATATATCCACAGTAGTGCATTGCCGCACCTTCACCCTCTGTTACACTTAAACCATATTAATAAAATACATCTCGGTCACTTTCTATGAAAAAAATTGTTAGTCTCACTACACTTTCATTTGCGCTCCCGCTTGTCGCCTTTGCACAAGTAGGAAATCTCACCCCAATTACAACACTCCTTGTTTCTTTCGGTAACTTAGTATCAATGGTCATCCCGATAGGACTTGGTCTCCTTCTTATTTTCTTGATTTACACCGCATATGAATATATGCACGCGCCAGATAAGCACCGCGGCCAACTCATTGCTGGTGTGGTAGCCTTTTTCGTCGTAATTTCAATTTGGGGCTTGGTGCGCTTCTTGCAGATTACCTTCCTCGGTGGCACTTCATCAAACCAGATTCCTGCGCCGCACTTCCCAACAAACTAAAATCACATGTCTACCTGTGCGCTTGATGCTGCAAGTTGCGTGCTATTCAAGGCGCTAATAACCTACCTGCTCAACCCAGCTCTGCTACTTATGACGGGGGCTGCAGCGGTGTACTTCCTGTGGGGGATGGTACAGTTTTTGCTCCAGATGCGAGAGGGGAAAGGGCTTGATGATGGTAAGCGTCACATGATATTTGGTATCTTTGGACTCTTCGTTATGATCAGCGCTTTGGCGATCATTCAGTTTATCCAAAACACCATTGTCGGTCTTAGTGGGTGATTCGAGGATATTATTATAAAAAAGAAACGGCGAGCCTTGCGGCTCGCCGTTTGGGTGTTAACTTGTACACCCCGAACTTCCCCAACGTGGGGCCCCCAACGGACAGAAGTAAAAGATTACTCTTGCCGAAGGATCCCCCCATGCGAGGATAGCTCCAAAGTTGTCGTGTAAAGGAACAGTTGAACCAGTGCCTCGACGCTCACGTGACCCTGTCCTTGATTGGAATACCACAGCGCCCTCGAGTACCACGAAGTGCATGAAGCATCCAGATGGGAGTCCGACAGGTTGAGAGCTGAGGTCTTGTGGCCTCTCCATGCCTCGGCAGTTAGGTGCTGCCATGGCAATTGCTGGTGGCGCTGTTGTCCGGCGGGACAAAGACTCGCCGAACAACATCCATAACACAAGTGCCCCACATACAACCGCGCCTGAAGCAAACCATTGCTTCTCTTTTTTAACTACGAGAAAGCATAGGAAGATCAGGAAAGCAGTACCAGCAAGCCAAACAAGATAGTGTTTGGAGGCTTGTTCTTCTACGGGGATGCTGCTTATTGACCATCCAAGCAGTGAAGCAATGAGGTAGACTAACGCAACCAACAGTGCGACAGCTGTTGCCCACCATACTATCGAGACTAGAGCTCGACCGAAGCGTGCCATCGGTAAACCTCCTTTCAGTCCTAATCGGACTTATTTTTTTTGGGTTGGTTTAAGTAGTAATAGGAGCACGATGAGTATTCCTATTATGGTAAGTAATTTTCGGGGGGTACCCGGAAGTACAGTGTCGGTCGGCTGCTGCAGCCACTCAAACCAAGAGGTAGCATCACCTTGAGTCCTCATAGCTCCCCTGACACCAACCCAAAGGTCGGTGAGTGGGGGTAGCCAATAGGAGTGAGTCAGATAAGCGATGACGGACAGCACAGACAGTGCGAACACTGCCCAAAACTGCCTATCCTTTAACCGCTCAGGTAGGCTAATTTTTGGACCTGTCGGAGTTGGTGAGGGGTTGGTTTGAGGTTGCTGGTCTGCCGACGCAGTGAGCGTCGGCAGTTTGGTTACCGAATTTGCTCGTATCTCTGGCACACCTTTGTTCTGTACAAAATATAGTAGCACAAGAACAATAGCTACTATGAGTACGAGGCTTGGGCCAATAAATGCAGTCACAATCTCACTCCTCTTTCTTCTTTGTATTTCCGGTTAGTGCGCGGCCAGCGGCAATGAGGTCTCTCAATCCGTCCGCAGCACCAACGATGAGAGTCTGTTCAACTCCGGAGAGGATAGTCTGTGCTGTGGTTGCAGCCAAAGCTTCCTCTCCGGATATGTTTAGACTTTCCGCCATGTTTTTTAGTCCCTCGCCACGTTTTTCGAGTTTCGTTTTTTCTCCTTCGGCTTCACCTTGAGCAGCAAGTACAGTTGCCTGTCTGGCGCCCTCAGCTCTTGTAACGGTAGCCTGCTTATCAGCCTCAGCTGTCGCGCGGTTTTGAATGGCGACATTGAAACTGTATGACAGATTCGTACTCTTAATGATGGCATCAATAATATCAATACCCCATAATTCAACCGATTTTTGTACACGCTGCTCCAAAACCTCATTCAATTTTCCTATATTTTGTATTGCGACAGCCAGAGTTACTTGTGGCAGCACTTCTGTGAGGAAACGACCCATCGTATCCTCGAGCTGTTTTTCTGCTTCCACCTCAGATCCAATGTTCCTGAGATAGTTGAACGGGTCAAGGACTCGCCAACGAACATAGGTCGAGACCTCTTGCGTTGATCGAGTTTGAGCAGGATCATTATCGGCAATCCCAGTGTTGTCTAAAGTAAGATCATCCGTGATTTTGTACGCACCTTTCTTGTCAGAGAAGGTAATGCGGATAGGAGGCCTAAGTCCACTTGGCACCGCAGGCTCTTGACCATGATAAATTTTATCAGGTTCAGCCGGAAATTCGCGCTGGAATGTTCTTAGACTTACCGGGACATATCGATACATACCAGCCGGTAAAATGAGAAAGGTAGATGTCCGGGAGATCGCGGCTTTCCCAAGGAAGAATACGGCCAAAACCGTATCTACTGGAATAGTTTTGATGCCTGTCCCGTAATGAAACAAGCCAATTCCCCACACTATATAACCCATCCATCGTACTAATCCTGTTGGTTCGTCTGTAAATACCAGTACCAAACCGACAAAAATGTATAACAAGCCGACAATTATTAGAGGAGCCCAATACCAAGCGGGGGATCGTGGTACTAAACCACCATCATCCTTTTTCGGTCCGTTGATTGCCATTTTTTAGCCCTTTCAGTTGTTAAGGTTCAAGTGAGCTCAGCGCTCACAACTGCATAATATTATATCAAAAAATGCGTGTTTGTCAAGCTAAAAAGGGTAGGAAATAGGCCATATTTTACCTATAGACGAAATTGTGCTGGGGAGAGGACTTGAACCTCCATGGATTGCTCCACGTGCTCCTAAGGCACGCGCGTATACCAATTCCGCCACCCCAGCGATTGTCGCATTGTACGCCAAATCCTTCGTTTTGTTTACTGTGGCCAAAATGCTACTTTCGCCGTATAGTGTCCCTAATGTCAATGAGGAGCGAAAAGATAGCTGAGGCACTGCGCGAGACGGCCGCAGAGTTTTTAGCGCGCGAGGCGGGGCGTGAATCGATGATCACAGTCACAGGCGCAATAGTCTCTGAAGATGGCCGACGTGGGATGGTATACATCACCGTCTTACCTGAAGCGCATGAAGAGTCGGCTTT
Source organism: uncultured Candidatus Saccharibacteria bacterium (assembly GCA_964424235.1). Taxonomy (GTDB): domain Bacteria; phylum Patescibacteriota; class Minisyncoccia; order Phycocordibacterales; family SBAW01; genus GWA1-54-10. Next base: position 15,669 of record CAYRHY010000007.1, on the reverse strand, counting down.
AGCCTTCGCGAACCGTAATCGTAGCGAGCTTGACCGCGCATTTCGTGAGCATGTAAGGGGAGCGCGACTGCCACATGTTGAATATCTCATAGACAAGGGAGAAAAAAATCGTCAACGGCTCGACGAACTGTCGAACTAACGATAGAGTAGTTGATGTGCTCCCACGGCCACGTGGCGAAGAAGCAACGCGGCGGTCTGCAAAACCGCTATGCAAGGGTGCGAATCCCTTCGTGGCCTCAAAAGTAGTGTTATACTCCCGCTATGCTAACCAAGGAAGCTGTCATTGAGGTGTTACAAAAAAAGGATGTTGTTGAGGCGGCATTTTTTACTGGTTCCCACGGCACTAATAGCCAATCAAATAACAGCGACATAGATCTTGTTATTATTTTGCGAAAAAATACTGATTATCTTCGCTCAGTGTATACATGGATAGATGGCATGTTTGCAGATGTGTTTTTCTTTGAACATGATGATTTAAAGCGTATCCAGGAGACTTCAGTAACCCCAGCTAATTCAATGGATGGTATTCTGATCACTTGGCTACGTAAGGCGTCGGTAGCTTTTGATAAGGATGGTCTCACTACTGCCCTAGCGCAAGATAAAGAGTTGCCAAATAGGTTACATCTAACCGACCAGGAAAAGAGAGATTGGTGGCAACAGGTTAATTACAATTTAGTAACGAACACTCGGTACTATAATGCAAACACGGATGTGTACCGTGAAGCACTTGGTCTCCGATTGCTATATAGCACATCACAATTAGTAAACTGTTTCCTAGCGCTTCGGGATATTGCTTGGCGAGGCGAGAAGGAAGCTTTTGCTTACATAAAGGAGAGCAATCAAGCATTTTTCAATAGTTACTTACAATTTCAAGCATCCACCTCTATCGAAGATAAGTTTACGGCATACAAATCAATGACCGACCACGTATTCCCTGAAGGATATACAATTTGGACACTAGGTACAGTGGTGGTGAATGGTAAAGAAGGAACCCGAGACCAAAAAAGTACTACTACTTGGGAGGGACTGATATCTTGACGCGTCTTACTGTCGTGTTGCCGTTGGTAGTCTTCCGTCAAAATACGGATAAAACAATATTGGCGCTTCGGCAGATGATGCTGAATCGCCATACCTTCGTAGGGTGCTGTTGTGCAGAGACGAGCCGCGTCATTACTATGAAGATTAGCACAAATGCACCTAAACCCCTCCAGACTATCGGAGGGGTTGTTTATTTTTGTTATCACTTTAAACCTGTATAGCTCCTGCTAATAATTTTTGTTGTGCCCAAAAGGTGATAAAAGCTGACTATGTGTGATTATTATTGAGTACGATTGAGATTTCTATTTAATCCTTATGATGCTTACTATTTTCGATAATTTCTTGTTGTTCTTAGGGATTTAGCGTATCGTTTATCTCGAGGCTCGAGCGGGTGCGAATCCCTTCGTGGCCTCAAGGTTGGATTTTAGTACAGCCGATGTCCGCCTCCGCTAAAGCTTTGGCGTGACAATGCCGGGGTGATGAAATGGTAGACATAGGGGACTTAAAATCCCCAGACGCAAGTCGTGAGGGTTCGAGTCCCTCTCCCGGCACACTTTTGCGGACAAAAAGAAAAATCCTGCACACGAAGGCAGGATTTTTCTTTTTGTCCGCCCAGTAGGACTCGAACCTACGACCTGGTGCTTAAGAGGCACTCGCTCTACCAACTGAGCTATGGGCGGGAAGTGAGGAAGTAAAGAAAAGTTTATTTTTCTTTACGCCCCGAACGACCGGCCGTATCAACTGAAGGGAAGATATGGTCGGGTACTCCACCAAAATACTACACAACGCTGTGATTAACAACACTTGCTGCACTTGTTGTAAGGTGTACGATATGGATGGAGTAATACAAACAGGGAGGGCGGGATGAGTCGGCGACAGCTCTTTAATCTCGCGGTGTTATATCCGCCAAACGAAGACGCTTTAGTCTGGCGTACAGTCTTGCTTGGCGTTGCCTTAATGACATTCTTCGGCGTAGTGCGTTTCTGTTCGCCATATACTATTTCTTTCGTACGGATGGTGTGGTAGTGAAGTGTGCGCGGTCCACAGGACCGCGCATCGACGTTTTTATAGGGGAGATTATTTCATCACCACCTCAAACGCTTCTATATAGTCGCCCGGTGCCGCGTCTGCGGACAGTTTGAGCATCGCGCCAAACTCGGTTGGTGCCTCGATGCGCTTGGCGGGTGACTTACCGACTTGGAGGCTCACGACTTCGCCGCGACCGACCTCTGCATCGTTGCGCATGAGTTTTATCTGCTTGCCTTCAACAAGCGTACCGTTCTCAAGACGGCCGCCCAATACGGTCTTACCTTGCTGGACACTAAATATTTTTAAAATCTTTGCATGCCCGGTGCGTTCGTCAGCTTTTTCACGAGGATGACGCTTTTCTAGCTCACCCTCAAGCCATTGCGTGAGCTCATAAATGATATCGAAGGTGGCGATGGCGACACCAAGACGCTCCGCGAGATCGCGCGCTTCGCGCTCTACTTTTATATTAAATCCAACGATGATACCTGCCGGCTGCGCTGCTCCCACGAGGCGCACGTCACCTTCCGTCACAGGTCCTACACTTTTAGAAACCACGCGCACCTCAAGGCGCGGATCTTCAGGTAATTTACGCAGCTCGTGCACGACTGCGTCGCCGGTGCCGGCGAAGTCAGTTTTGATAACGAGCGGTAAGATAACGTGCAGACCCTCCTCCTCTTCTGTAGAAGTGCTGGTGTGTGGTACTTTGCTCTTTTGTGACTCTGCGCGAGCGAGTGCTACTTCGGCCTCAGCTTCTTTCTTGGTCTCAAGCGCGTGCCAAGGCGAGCCGACTTCTGGGAGTGAAGAGAATCCCACAATGCGTATCGGCTGTGCGGCGCGCGCTTCTTTAATATTTTTACCTAAAAAGTTTTCCATGATGCGCACGGGTGCCATCGCATCACCACAGACGATATACTCGCCGCTCTCGATACTACCGTCTTTGACGATGAGTGTGGCGGTGTTGCCGCGGCGACCATCCATATGTGCTTCAATCACTAAACCCGAGCCTTGTTTGGAAGGATCAGTATCAAGACCTTCAAGCTCAGCAGCGAGCAAAATGAGGTCCAGAAGTTCGGGGATACCCTCACCACTTTTGCTTGATACAGCGACCCACGGTACTTCGCCGCCGAGTCCTTCAAGAAATACGTTGTTTTCCAACAGTGACATTTTGGCGCGTTCGATATTTGCGCCCGGCTTATCTATTTTGGTGAGTGCGACGATGTAGGGGAGCTTCGCTTCGCCAATGAGTGAAAGTGCTTCGAGTGTTTGTGGTTTAACACCATCTTCTGCAGAGACAACAAGGATAGCAACATCTGCGGCGGTGAGCCCGCGTGAGCGCATCGCACGAAACGCTTCATGGCCGGGTGTGTCTAAAAAGGTGATGCTCTGCCCATTATGTGTTGCCTCGTATGCGGAGAGGTGCTGTGTGATGCCGCCCGCTTCTCCCGCGACGACATTTGTCTTACGGATATAGTCTAAAAGCGTCGACTTACCATGGTCGATATGGCCAACAACGGCAACAATAGCGGGGCGAGTAGTGTGTGGTTCCATAGTAGTTATTTTTCACGGCGAGGATGAGTACCGAGCTGTGCTTGCGCCTTGGCGACGGCTTCTTCCTCTTCAGCACTCAAAGTAAACGGTGAAGTGCCTTTCTCTAGTGGCTTGGCGTATACACCAACTCTATCGCGTGAGTAGAGAGCTGAAAATACCACGCCTGATTGCTTCTCGTCAAGAAGCGCGATAGCGAAACTTTGATTCCCCCCTGCACCATTTTGAAATGCATTAAAGCGTACAACCCCCACACCACGTAGTGAGGAGTGGATGCGCCCCTCGGCGTGTTTAAGATACTGTTGGAGCTCGCCGCGGAACGCTTGCAGCTCTTTCACATCGGTTGAGAGGCGTGAGAGGGTGGCCTCGAGTGAACCATGCGTGCCTGCGGAAAGATTTTTTATACGGCGGTGCTGCACAAAGACGATAGCAAAAAGGATGAGTGAAAAAAATAGTGACCCAAGCGCTAAAAGCGGGGCCGCTATGGAGAGTATAGAGACAAGCGTTGGGGGGATATGGAAAGATGCACCATTCATGTGGTCAAGTATACTGGGAATACCATGATTTGGAAGCGTAAGCGCATATATGCAGATGCAGCCGCCGCGACACCGCTATCATCACGCGTAAAGCGTGAGCTTGTACACCTGCTCGATCTATATGGCAACCCGGGTGCCCTACACCAAGAAGCACTCGAGGCAAAGCGCGCAGTAGATACGGCACGTGAGGTTACTGCTACAGCTATCGACGCACACCCAGACGAAATTGTATTCACCTCCGGTGGCACCGAAAGTAATGCGCTCGCGATAGAAGGGACACTGCGCCCGTTGCTCAAAAAAGGGCCAGTGCACGCGATTACCACCAGTATTGAACACTCCTCTGTGCTGGAGCCGCTGCGCGCACTGCAAGCAGAAGGTCTAGAGCTCACGGAGCTTGCGGTAAACTCGGCAGGGCGCATAGCGCTGGAAGATCTCGAGGCGGCAATAACCCCACAGACAGCGCTGGTCTCTATTCAATTTATAAATAGTGAAGTGGGGACCATCCAAGCGATTCGTGATAGTGCGAAAGTGGTTCGGCATGCGCGTAAAAAGTTTGAGACAAAGATTGTTTTTCACTGCGATGCGTCACAGGCGCCACTCTGGAAGACCATACGCGTTGATGCGCTGGGTGTCGATCTCTTGACGCTTGATGGGCAAAAGATTTTGGGCCCCAAGGGCGTGGGCGCACTATATGTGAGGCGTAGCACTGCGCTTGAAGCGCAGCAGCACGGTGGTGGTCAAGAGAGAGGACTGCGTAGTGGGACCGAAAACGTGCCACTTATTGGTGCATTTGCAGTAGCACTACAGGATGCACAGCAACAGGAGGATGCCGTAAACAAACGCATCGCAAAGATTCGTAACCTACTACTACAAGAAATTCTTAAACGCTTGCCCGATGTTGTGCTTAATGGTGCGGTAGGGGACGAGCGCGCACCTAACAATCTTAATATTTCAATCCCACATCTGGATGGGCAGATGGCAGTTATCGCACTTTCGCGCGAAGGGGTCGCTGCTTCGACACGCTCCGCGTGTGACACGAATGTTGAAGCCCCGTCGCATGTCCTCCAAGCGCTTGGTGTGGAGGAAAAATTGATGCAATGCGCGATACGTTTTACGTTGCTGCCACGTGCGACACAGCGTGATGCACAGCAAATCGCGGCGACACTCGCAGACGTTGCGAAGAGGTATAGAAATATGGCATAATAGGGGTATGGATCTTGAGCAACTCACGAAGCATCAGATCATTCTCCTGACGCTCTTAGTGAGCTTTGTGACATCCATAGCCACCGGCATCGTGACGGTATCTCTTATGAACCAAGCGTCCCCGTCGGTGACTCGTACTATAAATCAAATTGTTGAACACACCATTCAAACGGTTACTCCGTCAAGTAATGGGCCGGTTACCAATACCGTAAAGACAGTAGTAGTAAAAGATGAAGATCTCACTGCGCAGTCGATAGCAAATCTTCAGAAGGGCATCATCAGGATTACAGTAAAAGGGAGTAATGATTTGGTAGCGCGCGGGGTTATTATCGATACTTCAGGACTTGCTATTACTGACAAAGCGGCGCTCATCGAGGCTGGTGAGGTGAACTTTGAAGCGATCCTCCCCAGTGGAAAGCGAGTGGCGGCGGTCGTGAAAAAATCGCAGGCAACAACGTCGCCTATAGCAGTGCTCGCGCTGTCGGTCGGGACTTCAACCGGTTTTACGGCGATACCGCTGACTGACACCGGAAAGCTCCAACTTGGTCAGAGTATCTTGCGCATTTCAGGAGGAGGTGTTGATGTGGTAGATCAGGGCGTCATCGCCATGCTGCCTTCAGCCGGAGGCTCCAAAATTGAAGTGAGTTCACAATCCAAGATCCCCGGGTCACTCATCGCGACACGCTTTGGAGAGCTTATCGGGATCACGACAGGCGACTCGCTTGGTCTTGGCACCGATTTCTATTCACTAGTTAAGCCCACTGAAACCAAACCAGCCACTACTCCGTAATACTACTTAGTAACTAACCACACGCTATATGCCTCCATTCAATCATTTCACCACGAAAGCAAAAGAGGCCGTCCGTAAAGCACATGAGCTTGCGGTAGAGCGCGGCCAAAATCAAGTAAGCCCCATGCATCTTTTAGCGGCACTCCTCACTCAAGAGGAGAGTCTTGTCACCTCGGTATTAGATCGACTCGAGGTTGATTTGGTGTTGCTTACTGATACTATTCTTGAAACACTCGATAGCTCACAAAGTGCGTCGGTGCTCTCACCGTCCTATCAACTCTATCTCACGCCCGAGTTGGTGCAGGCGTTGGAGCGTTCAGCGAAAGTAGCCACCGAGTTGCACGACGAATTTGTATCAACCGAGCACCTTTTTATCGCGATTCTTGATGTGCCGGGGCTCGCCCGCGAAACACTATCGCGTTTCCGCGTGACACGCGAGTCGATCATCCGCGCGCTTTCAGAATTGCGCTCATCCAAATCAACGACGACTACTGAACAAAAGAAGTTTCGTGCGCTTGCAAAATACACGCGCTCACTCACGAAGCTGGCGCTTGAAAATAAGCTCGACCCAGTTATTGGTCGTGATGAAGAGATTCAGCGAGTTATTCAAATCCTTTCGCGCCGCACAAAAAATAATCCTATCTTGATCGGTGAGGCAGGTGTCGGGAAGACTGCTATCGCAGAGGGCTTAGCTGCGCGCATCGCTATGGGCGATGTGCCAGAGTCTCTTAAAGATAAAGATCTCGTGTCGCTGGACCTTGGGGCGCTTATCGCCGGTACAAAGTATCGCGGTGAATTCGAAGAGCGTCTTAAGGCGATCATGAAAGAAATAGAGCGCTCGGAGGGGAGGGTGCTTCTCTTTGTCGATGAAATTCATACGATCATTGGCGCCGGTGCTGCAGAGGGAGCCATGGACGCGAGCAACATGTTGAAACCTGCGCTCGCGCGTGGTGATCTACATGTTATTGGTGCGACCACACTGCGTGAGTATCAAAAACATATCGAACGTGACCCGGCGTTTCAGCGTCGCTTCCAGCCGGTGTATGTGCTGGAGCCGGGAATTGATGATGCTATCTCTATTTTGCGCGGGCTTAAAGAAAAATATGAACTCTTTCACGGCGTGCACATTACTGATGATGCGCTTATTGCAGCTGTACAGCTTTCGGCGCGCTACATTCCTGACCGCTTCTTGCCAGACAAAGCCATAGACCTTATCGATGAAGCATCCTCAAGCCTGCGTATCTCGCTTGAGAACAAACCACCAGCGCTTGAAGACGCACACCGTAAGATTATGCGTCTTGAAGTTGAGCGCGAGGCGCTCAAGAAAGAGGCTGCACTGGAGACTGACCGCAGTGCAAAGGCACGCACTAAGGTGATTGATAGAGAAATTGCCGAGCTGAAAGAAAAGACGGGCGAGCTTGAGCTGCGTTGGAAAAACGAGAAGCAAGTTTTGCACGATATAAAAAACATAAAGAAAGAGCTTGAAGCGCTACGCATGGAGGCGGAGAGTGCCGAGGCGAGTGTAGACCTTTCACGCGCCGCGGAGATCCGCTATGGCGAAATTCCATCGCTCGAGCGCGAACTCGACCAAAAGACCAAGCGTCTCAAAAAATTACAGCAAACCCGCAAGATACTAAAAGAAGAAATCACTGAGAGCGATATTGCATCGGTCGTCTCCAAGTGGACGGGTATTCCTGTTTCCCGCATGCTTGAAGAGGAGGCACAGAAACTCATGCGCATCGAAGAGGTGCTCGAGGGTCGTGTGGTTGGCCAAAATGATGCGGTCCAAAAAGTTGCCGATGCAGTTAAGCGCTCGCGCGCCGGTATCGCTGACCCGAACCGCCCGATCGCTTCGTTCATGTTCTTGGGTCCAACAGGTGTTGGTAAAACCGAGCTCACGAAGGCTCTCGCCGAGTTTATGTTCGATGATGACAAGGCGCTCATCCGTGTGGACATGTCTGAGTACATGGAGAAGCATAGTGTCTCAAAAATTATCGGTGCACCTCCCGGCTATGTGGGTCACGAAGAGGGTGGCGCGCTCACTGAGCTCGTGCGCCATCGCCCCTACTCGGTGCTCCTCTTCGACGAAATTGAAAAGGCACACCCAGAAGTATTTAACATTCTTCTGCAGGTACTCGACAACGGCTATCTCACCGACGCGAAGGGTCGTCGCGTAAACTTCCGCAACACGATCATCATCATGACCTCGAACATCGGCGCGCAGTATATCGACCGTATGGAGCAGCTCGGCTTCGCAATCGGTGGACGTGGTGATGGAAAAGACTACGAAGTTGCCAAGGAGCGTGTCATGCAAGCGCTTAAAGACCACTTCCGTCCCGAGTTTCTCAATCGAGTGGATGAGATTATTATCTTCAACATCCTTTCAACCGATGCAATCAAAGAAATTGTTGGTATCCAAGTGAAAGAGGTGATCGCCCGTTTGGCAGGGAAAGATATTACACTGACACTCACGCCAGCGGTCATGGAATTTCTCTCAAAAGAGGGGTACAACCCACACTACGGTGCGCGTCCATTGCGCCGATTGATTCAAGACAAAATTCTCACGAAAGTAGCTTCGCTGATGGTGAGTCGCGGCGTATTATCGGGCGGATCAGTCTTAGTAGATATGCGTGGCGGTGAGTTCGTCTTTGATGTGCGCAAAGGCGGTGGTGGTCGTGGGAAAGTAAAGACGACAATTAGTGACCTTGTGGTGCAGTAATTGCTGCTGGCTTCAAGAGCGTACCACCCAGTATCGCTGCGCCTATCGCAAAGAGTGCACCTACTAAAAAGGCAGTGTGATATCCGGATAAGATAGCTTCTATATGTGAGTGGCCATCTGCAAGCGTGCGCGCGGTTTGTGCACCCGCAAGTGCTGCAAGGATAGCTAAGCCAAGGGCTCCGCCCATCATAAACGACGTGTTCACTAGCCCCGATGCGAGCCCTGACTCCTCGGGGCTTACGTCGTTCATGGCTGCCAAAAGCACTGGGTTAAATGCCATACCAGCGCCAAAGCCCAAGAGGAGCATACTTGGGAGAAGGTCGACGAGGAACGAACCATACAGCGGCGCTCGTGCGAGCCAGAGCAACCCAGCGCCCGCAATCAAAAGCCCAAGAAAAAGTGGTCGTTTGATACCAAAGCGCATGACGATAATCGCAGAAAAGTATACAGAGAACGCGGCCATGATAAGGTTGGCGGGCAAGAAGGTGAGGCCAACTTGTAGTGGTGTGTAGTGAAGAATTTGCTGCAAGTAGAGCGCCGAGAGAAAGAACCACGCGAACATAGCGGCGGCCCACAAAACACCCACAATGTTGGCAACCCAAATGTTGCGTACTTTAAATAGGCGCAGTGGCATGAGTGGTGCGGGTACCCGCGACTCGATGTACAGAAAAGCACACATGAAAGCCACCGCAGTTGCAAGCAACCCAAGAGTTTGCACTGAGAGCCAGCCCATGCTGTTTCCATTCACTACCGCATAGTTAGCGAGGATAAGTGAGAGGGTTACGGTGCTGGCACCAAGCGCATCGAGATGGCGATGCGTAACTTCAGTGCGCGAGCGGGGGAGCAGATAGAGCGCAAGGAAAAATACGAGTAACCCTACTGGAACATTTACTAAAAAGATCCAGTGCCAACTAAGCGCAGTGAGTACACCACCCAAGAGCACACCAATAGAGCCACCACCTGCTGCGACGAAACCTAAGAAGCCCATCGCGCGAGCGCGCTCTCCTTCGCTTGTAAATAATTGCATCATAAGCGAGAGCGAAACCGCTTCAACGACTGCGCCGCCTAAGCCTTGTATCGCACGCGCAATAATAAGGAACCATTGGGTGGTCGCGAGCCCACAGGCGAGCGAAGCGAGGGTAAAGACGCACAGGCCGATGATAAATAGTCGGCGATGACCAAACAGGTCGCCGAGTCTGCCGCCCAAAAGGAGAAAGCCACCGAAGGTAAGCAGGTAGGCGTTCACTACCCAAGCGAGCGATGACTCACTAAACCCGAGGTCGGCGCTAATTGAAGGGAGTGCGACGTTCACAATGGTGGTATCAAGCACGATCATGAGCGTGCCGAGGCAGAGCACAAAAAGCGCCCACCACTTCGCAGTGTTGTTTTTCATATACCTTGAGTATAGCAAACAGATCTTTACGGCAGAGCTCGAACTCCCGCTTCTATTTCCATATGGCAGTTCTTGCACACCAAGATGCACTTTCTCGCTTCTTTTACTAGCGCCTCCCATGAATATGAAAGTCCTCGCACGCTCAAAGCAAAACTTTTACTTGTTGGGTCTATATGGTGGAAGTCTAAAGAACCAGCATATTTTTTATACCCGCAACAAACACATTTCCCTCCGAATAAAGCAACTAAACGTATTTTCTTTTGTTGTCTATTCTTAATTACCCACCTTGATGCGCATTTTCCGCAACGGTACGCGCCATCAGGTCTTAAGAAGTGTTTTGAAAGGCCATGCATTTTGCAGGTCTTCTCCATAGTTACTAACAGTATAACACTATGTGTTAAGATTGTCGGCTCGGTAGGAATATGTATAATATCTGTGTTCGACATATTCCGGTGTAGCTCAATGGTAGAGCAGCTCCCTGTCAAAAGGCAGCCTTCCAAAGTAATTTGGATTGAATAACGAGGTGAATTCGGGGAACTCCTGGTTTTAACTAGGACAATCCCGAGCCAAGCCCCAAAAGAAATTAAGGGGAAGGTGTAGAGACTATCCCGCAAGGGAGTAGTCCGCAAAAGCGGACGAAGCGCCTCGCACCCATTCAAAAGGGTGATGATATAGTCCACGCTCGCAGTAATGTGGGATTCCGTGTAAGGAGTTGGTTGTAGGTTCGAGTCCTACCGCCGGAGCAAAATATTGACACGTATATATAGTGTGTTACTATAATGTTTGGAAAGGTGGCCGTTTTTGCTAACCTAAATAACGTGTAGACAGGAGGTCCCAATGGACTTTCAAGATCAAGTAGGTACTGAACTGAGTTTGCTGGTCAGGCAGTGGGGCGAGGGCCAGCAGAGGAGAATAGGATTCGGGGCAGAGTTCCAGAATTTTGACCAAATGTTGTGGGATTCGCGCGCACCCGCTGAAGTTGCACGTGATGATCACGAGTTCGAGGACTGGGACTATTTTGACAGGAATTCGTCGAAACGTGGACACTACGGCTCGATGCGCATCTATCACATCAGTGGCCAACCTGAGCAGACTCTCATTGTCGGCGATGCTTGGAAAGTTGAAGTGGTGAAATGCTACCTCAACCCAAATGAATCACCGACGCGAGATAATCGCCGTAAGATACACTTTTCAGTCAGGCCACTGAAACGTCTTGAAACCATCCAGCGCTCATGCCTCTGGGATGAAGAAGCTATTCGCACCCTCTGGTTCTGTGGCAATAATCAGCGTGGCGAAAAAGTGCCCTGCGAGATTCGGTCTGTGAAATACAAGATCGAATCGACCGCTCGGATTCTCGACGTACGCCAACCGTTTGTTGATGGTGTGGGTCAAGACTTCTTCCGGATTATCGGAATTCAAACCTTTGAGCAGTATGAGCAGAGCGAACGGAAGAGGCTCGGCAGGGCTCTCGATGTGAAGCGAGTACAAGCAACGTTGCGTAACATGCCAGCCGCGCCTGACGCTCTGATTGAACAATACAACTACAGCAGGGCTGCATAAGCCCAACGACCCCGGACAATTACGTTCGGGGTCTATCGTTTTATATAAGTCTTAATCTCTCAATATCTTCACTCACTCTTATCCACTCAGCTGTTCTGAAGCTGTCTAGGTAGAGGGCACTGATTTACATATATAAATCATAGTATTAAGGTTGTGGGGGTTGTTCCCATAATTCTTGAAGGAGAAATCGAATGCCAAATGGTAGTGAAGTTGACAAATAATTTTGTGTGTGATAAAAAGTTTTCGGATGAGAGACAGCTCTCACTCCTAGAACTTGAAAGGGAAACGAGTAATGAGTGAAATTATCTCAATTGATCCCGGACTACTGGGGCTCACGGCGAAGATCGTCGCGGCTCATGCCGGTGGCAACGAGGTTCCTGCTGGAGCCATCCCCGGCGCAATTCGTGACGTGTACCATACTTTGTCCGAGATCGCTCAGAACGGCATCGGAGCGACAATGACGCGGGCCACGCCGGCGGTGCCAACCAAGAAGTCGGTGCTCCCCGACCGCATCATCTGCCTGATATGCGGTAAAGGGTTCACAATGCTGAAGCGTCACCTGCTTTCAGAGCACGACCAGACGCCAGGGCAGTATCGCGCCCAATGGGCTCTCGACGCCAACTATCCGATGGTGGCGCCGAACTATTCGGAGATCCGTTCGACCCTGGCTAAGAAGATGGGGCTCGGCACAAAAGCAAACAGGGACGGCGAGAGCTCACAGACCACGAGCCGCGGTAAGCAGCGCCCGAAGGCCCTTACCTAGTAAGGGGAATTACTTCACCCCGACAGAAAGCCCCGGCTCTCTGCTCGGGGTTTTCTTTATATTGACATATTTATCAAGAATGTTAATTTGTTTTTGAAAGTACAACATAGGAGGCCTTCGTGACTCAGTCTACTTCCGCATCTATTTCCTTACTGTTGCGTTCGGACGAGTTTGAGCAGGTACTTGAAGTGTCAAACCTGTTCCTGCGTATAAGTTTACTTGTTCAAGGTGTGGGGGACCCGCGTAGCGTACAAGCTGTAACTACGAGGCTGCAGCAACTCCGACCGTTTTTAGAGCGATTTGATGTTCTGGCTGTCGCTCAAGAAGTAACACCACCGACAAAAGTGCTTGATTTTGTCTCACAAAAGGGGATCTATAGCCTTGTTACGACCGTAGAAACTATTCGTATGTGCGGTGTAGCTGCACTGATGTTCCAGGATGTGTATCGTACGTTGCCGAAATCTCCACCGAAGCAACCATCTGAACCCGTTCAGGTGGATCCTGCAAAGTTGCATTAGATTCAAGACACCCACCTTCGCCTAAGAGCCGCCTTTGAAAAGGCGGCTTTTCTTTTTACCGATGAGGGCAGCAGGTCGATGGCGGTACTGTTGACTTCATTATATTTTCAATTTATATATGTGGTACACACAGAGGGTGTGTACTGCTCTTAGGAGATGCTCAATGGTCTGTGCATGTTTGACAAAGTCTTCTGTGGTGGCAGCTATTGCGTTGCTCGCCCAGATTTCCAGCGCCAGCGCGTTGGATCGTCGGATCATTATTGACAACCAGACAGATGTTGATGTTCTCGAGATGAATGTCAGCAATGTTGGCGCCAGAAGTTGGGGCCCCGATCAGCTTGGGGATGGCGTCTTGCGTGCGCATCGTTACACCATCTGGAACATTGACGACAGGTCCGGGTACTGCCGGTTCGATTTCCGCTTTATTATGGCAGATGGCGGTGTCAGATATAAGTATAATATGAATGTCTGCGCGGATTTTCGGCTCAATGTGGTAGATTAACCTACCCCAAAGACGCTGCTCAGCCGCTACTTTGTAACCTTTACCGTCCTGACTATTTGGTCAGGGCGGCTTTTCTTTTTACCGATGAGGGCAGCCGGCCCAGCAGCAGGGGCGGCGCATACCACCACGCATTTTGGAGAGCGCTTTTTTGATACGAATGCCGCGCGTCTCCTCCTTTTTCCCTGACGTGACCCAGCAGATCCACTCATTGCGCGCTAAGGGCGTAATATCTTGCCAGAGTGCCATGATTTTTGGATCAGTTGAAATGGAGTCTCGAAAATCTTTGGGCAGGGGATGAATGGTGCCAGATGAGAGTTGTTTTGAAGCCATGTCGATATTCTACCAAAAATAAAGTGCACAGTGCCGCGGCGACCCATAGAGGGAGAGGTATACTATATACATATGCAACGCATTAAAATTGAACAGCACACGTTTGGTGGGGCGCTGTGGTTTGGGTTGTGGCTTTTTACAATTGGGTATCTAAAGCTCTCATTTTGGTGGGGTGTCTTGGCAGTCATCATTTGGCCATACCTCATAGGTATACATTTCGCTGGCTCAAATTGGTAAGCCTCCAAACAGCTTTAGTGTAACCACAATGCAATAGCGTCAGTTGTAGTAGACATGAAAAATGTCGAAAGTGTAGCG